>NZ_LN907828.1:300000-571293 GCF_001517405.1 Duffyella gerundensis
CTAATTAAGCCTGTAAAAACGCGCTGAACTGCTCCCCATTGATTAGGACTCGGCATTAATTGTGGCAACAATTACGAACTTCGCTTAATTGCCGCTCTTGGCCGTTGCCGTGGGCTGCTATGTGCCAGGAACGGATGTTACTTTCTTCATGGTATGTTAGTTTGCAGGGAGCAGGTCAAGCATGACCTGCCCCTGTTAATTAATATGTGGCTACGTTAACAAAACCTCCAGCTGCTGCAGAGCAAATGCGCATGTCCGCTCTTCGCTCATAGCGGACGTGCAAGCCCTGGCGTAGTCGGCATTGCGCCAGAGGCGAACATTGAAGCACAGCCGCCCAAAAGCCTGCAGGTGAAATTCAGGTAGACTTGAGTCTACGGTTCATTCTGCATTAGCTTTCAGTTAGCGCCTCAGGTCGATCCGAATCACGAAACACACAGGCGCGGCAGGAATATTAAAGGTGCTCAGGGGCTGATATGCGTTCCAATATGATTGAATATATGACTATTTTTATCCAGGTTGTTGAACTGGGTAGCTTCACCAAAGCCGCTGATGTTCTGCAGCTGCACCGCCCCGCCGTCAGTAAAGCGATACAGCATCTTGAAGACGATCTCGGTATAAAACTCATTCACCGCACCACCCGCAAGCTGAGCGTGACGGCTGAGGGCGACGAATTTTATCAGCGTGCCAAACACGTTCTGGCTGAAGTAGATAACATGATGGCCAGTTTTTCACCGACCCTGCCGCCGCGTGGACGGCTCAGGCTTGATGTCCCGCTGGCGCTGGCTCATGCCATCATTATTCCCCATCTGATGGCGTTCCAGTCGCTGTATCCCGATATTGAAATGGTGCTGGTTTCCTCGGATAAAAAAACCGATCTGATTGGCGAAGGCGTGGACTGCGTGGTGCGGCTGGGCGAACTGCAGGACTCAAGCTTCATCTCCCGACGTATTGGGGAAATCAGAATGGTCACCTGTGCCGCTCCTTCCTATCTGCAGCGGCACGGGCGGCCAACAACACTGGCAGATCTGGAGCAGCATCGGGCGGTTAACTTCTTCAGCGATCACAGCCGGGACGTGATGGAATGGAAGTTTATCGAGAATGGCGTGGTTGTTTCGCGGCGCCCTGTCGGCAGCATGCTGGTTGATAACTCCGATATTCTCTTGTCCTGTGCCCTGGCCGGTCTGGGTATTATCCAGGCATCCTGTAACGCCCTGGCACCGCATATTGCTTCCGGTAAGCTTGAAGCCATCCTGACACAGTACCCTTGTGTTTCTAAGCCCGTTTCAGTGATGTATCCGGACAGGCGCAACCTTTCGCCGCAGGTGCGCGTGTTTATCGACTGGTTCAGCGACCTTTTTGCCAGGCAGATCGCCTGAAACCACCGATTGTTACTGAATTCGTAACACTGATGTTCCTCAGCAGCTATTTTTCCATTGATGACAACCCCGTAGAGTGTTTGCAAATAAATCGATCATGCCTTTCCAGGGTATGTCGTTCACTGACGAGGTCTGAATATGTCTAAAGTTGTTACCTTTAACCGCACTGGCGGTCCGGAAGTGTTGGAAATTGTTGATGTTCAGGTACCCGCGCCTGGTGCAGGAGAAGTTCAGATTCGGGTCCATGCTATTGGCCTTAATCGCGCAGAAATTATGTACCGCAATGGCCAGTATGTGATTGAACCTGAATTCCCGGCGCGACTGGGTTATGAAGCGGCTGGGGTAGTGGAGGCTGTAGGTGAGCATGTCGAAAGCGTTGCCAAAGGTGATGTGGTCAGCGTTATACCTTCCTTCATGTTTAGCGAATATGGCATGTACGGTGAGTTAGTTAACGCACCGGCGCATGCGGTGGTAAAACACCCAGGGAATCTCTCTTTTGAACAAGCCGCTGCGAGCTGGATGATGTACGTCACGGCCTACGGCGCGCTGGTGGAATACGGTAACCTGCAAGCGGATCAGAATGTAATTATTCGCGCAGCATCAAGCAGCGTTGGCCTGGCAGCCATTCAGATAGCGAATATGCTGGGTGCCAAACCCATTGCCCTCACCCGCACCAGCGAAAAACGCGACCTGCTACTGAAGGCGGGGGCCGCCGCCGTTATCGCTACCGCAGAGCAGGATATGGTGGCTGAAATTAATCAGGCGACGCAGGGTGAAGGTGCCCATATTGTGTTTGATCCTGTTGGCGGCCCGGACGCGGCTAAGCTGATGCAAACCATGGCACCGCAGGGCATCTACTTCCAGTATGGGGCGCTCGACAGCCGCGACATGGTTGTACCTGTCTTCGAGATTCTTGGTAAACATCTCACGCTACGCGGCTATGAGCTGTTCGAAATCACTACCGACGCGGAAAAAATGGCGCGGGCGAAATCCTTCGTCACCGAAGGGTTGCGCTCCGGCAAACTGAAACCGGTCATTGATAAAACCTTCACGCTTGACGATATTGCGGATGCGCATCGCTATATGGAAGCCAATGGTCAGACAGGTAAAATTATCGTTACCGTTGAATAATCGTTTTCCCGCGGCTTAGGCCGCGAAAATGAGTTTGTTGGGAAGCGACGCTGTTATCAGCGTAATACCCGTTAATGGCCGCCCAGGGATGCGGCGGCCATATTATCTATTGTGTGTTGAAAGGGCTTTTCACTCATCTCTGACCGATCCCCGCATAAGCTGGCTGAATGAAGCACAGCACCGCATGCGCCATTTTCATTCCGCACGTTACTGCGAATTCCCTGACCTAAAGCAGCGAATTTCTCCTTCAATTGCCCGCTACTGTAGCGCTGACAACAACGGGAGACGTTATGAATTACAAAATTTCTGGACTGAAGGCCGAGCCGTTCATTCATCTTTTTGGACAGAGCGATGCCTGTCTTAACCGCCTGGGTGCCAGCAGGCACACCGTGGACAGTTATCCTGGCTATCCCGACAGAATTTCATTATGTGATATCCCGATGGGTGAAACCGCGATTCTCATCAACCACATCTATCAGCCGGCCAATACGCCCTATTTCGGCACGCATGCCATCTATTTGTGGGAAGGCTGTACGCAGCAAGGCATTTACGTCAACGCGTTACCGGAGGTGATGACCAACCGGCTCCTGTCATTGCGCGCCTATGACGAGAGACACTTTATACGGCAGGCGGATATCTGTGAGGGAAAATTCGCTGAACAGCTTATCCATCTTTTTTTTGCCGATCCGTTGATAAACTATATCCAGATCCATAACGCGAAACGAGGCTGCTATTCCTGCTGCGTTGAGCGTGATGAATAAGCCAGATCGGTGAGCCACGGCATCGGTTTTAACCAATGCTATTGCTCAACGCTGGCTATTTTCATTACTGACAGGTCTGCTGTGCCTTTTGGCTGGCTATTCTGTGACGTGGGCGGAAATTACGTGTCATGCTGCGTTAATTTTTTGTCAGCGTATCAGGATGTGGTGATAAATTGCCCGGCATCACTGCGCTAAAGCAACGGAGAGAAAATGCCTATACAGCAGGCGCCACGGCTGGAGACAGAACGCCTGGTGTTAAAGCAGTTCACGCTTGATGATTTCCCGGCACTACAGGCATGCTGGGCCGATCCTGAAATGATAAAATTGAATCGCGGTGAGCTGCCCACGTCAGAATTCATCTGGTCGCGCTTGCTGCGCTACATTGGGCACTGGCATGCCCTGGGCTATGGTTACTGGGCGGTATTTGAGAAAACGACGAATCTGTATGTGGGTGCGTTTGGATTTCAGGATGCCCATCGCGATATTACGCCAGCTTTGCCCTGCCCCGAAGCGGGATGGACGCTGATTGCTGACGCGCGTGGCAAAGGTTATGCCTCTGAAGCGATCGCTGCCATTTTGCACTGGGCCGACAACGCATTGCCCTCTGACGTATGTTGCATCATCGCTGAAGAGAACCAGCGTTCAAATTATCTGGCTGAGCGATATGGTTTTCGATTTCAGCATCATCTCTGTTATCGGGGTAAGCAAGTTCGCTTACTCATACGACCGCAGCATTCTGCTGCCGAGTGAGAAGCTATCGCGCGCCGTCACAGCGGTCAGGAAAGCGATCCCGGCTTTCCAGCCTGTGGAACAGGTGCAAAATTTCACAACTTTTCCACCAGCGTTTTTAATTGCGCAATGACGCTCTCTTGCTCATTTTGATTCTGCTGGCCATAAGGCCAGGTCGACTGCCGGATGATTAAATGGGTCGGCAGCAGCTCACGAATTCTGATTTGCGGCGCGGCCATCTTCTGAATAAGTAATTCAACCGCCCGTTTACCCAGCTTATTGAAATCCTGCGCAACCGTCGTTAGCGGCGGCTGAAAATAGAGGCTGTCCGCGGTGTCGTCATAGCCGGTGACTGAAACGGCCCGGCTGCCGGTGCGATGCAATTGTGCCAGCGCACTGAGCACACCCAGCGCCATTTGATCGTTGGCGACAACGATGGCGCTAATGCGGCTGTGCTGATGCAGCAACTCAAACGCTTTATGCCAGCCGCTGGCCGCGCTCCAGTCACCAAAAACCGTCACCGCATTACTGACACCATGCCGATGCAAGGTCTCGCGCCAGCTGCTCAATCGCATACGCGCTGAAACCGAGCTTTCGGGGCCGGCCAGCAAACCGAAATCCCGGTGCCCGAGTTCCCACAGATGGCTGACGCAGGCGCCACAACCATCGAGGTGATTAAAGCGCACGCAGCAGACATCGGTTTCGGGTGAGATATCTAAAAACAGGCAGCAAATATCCGGATTCTCACTCACCAGCTTTTCCGCCAGGCTGCTTTCCAGCGGCAGGTTGATAATCGCACCGCGAATATTCTGCGCACGGAACTCATTCAACCGGGCCTGAAGCGAGGCGTAATCCACCATTACCGGCATCGCGATGACCACTTCCAGCTGGTGCGCGCCAGCGTAGCTTTTGATCGCCGCGGCAATTTGCGAAGGCGCATGCAGCGTCAACGATGCGGTGATCAGGCCGATCGACGGTGCCGATTTCCCTGCCAGTAATTGCGCCGATCGGTTAGGCACATAGTGCAACGCCTGCATGGCGTGGATCACTCGGTTGCGGGTGCGCTCAGAGACCACGTCGGGCCGGTTCAACACGCGAGAGACGGTTTGCTGGGATACCCCGGCCTCACGCGCCACATCTTCTAACGTTGACGTACGGCGCTGCATCCTCTTCTCCTGTGCATATCGGGCATAAATGTCGATCGCTAACATTTATTGTCTACATTACGACAAATCTTGCTGCTTTTCGCCCTGTTTCGTGATCGTTAATGAGTTTCAATCTCAGCAATATTGTTGTTATCAATAAAATATCTGATAACTCAACCTGTCTTGTCTAGCGAATGACATTTTCTTTGACCTGTCAGGTAACTTTATGCGCCATCTCGATCGTCCTGCCTCTTCCGGGCTGCAATTTCATGATGTTCTTGCCCGTGAAGACTGGCAAAACCAGACCATTACGCACCTGAACCGTTTAGCGGCCCATCCCACGTTTGCCAGCTGGCGCGACCTTGGTGCAGCCCGCGAAAATCAGCCCTCAGCACAGCGCCGTCTGCTGGATGGCCAGTGGCAGTTCGCTTATGCCCGCAGCCCGTTTGAGGTAGACGCCAGCTGGCTGGAGAGCGATCTGGCAGAGAGCCGCAGCACAACCGTGCCGTCGAACTGGCAAATGGCAGGCTACGACGCGCCAATCTATACCAACGTCCGTTACCCCATTGAAACGACGCCACCGCGGGTACCGGAAGAGAACCCTACCGGTTGCTACTCACTGACGTTTAGCGTGGAGGAAAACTGGCAGACTGAAGGTCAGACGCAGATTATTTTTGATGGCGTGAACTCAGCTTTTCACCTGTGGTGCAACGGTGAATGGATCGGTTACTCCCAGGACAGCCGCCTGCCCGCAGCCTTTGATCTCAGCGCCGCGCTTAAGCCGGGCGAGAACCGGCTTTGCGTCATGGTGATGCGCTGGAGCGCAGGCACCTGGCTGGAAGATCAGGATATGTGGCGGATGAGCGGTATCTTCCGTTCCGTCTGGTTGCTGAATAAACCGACCCTGCACCTCAGCGATGTTCAGCTCACACCAGAGCTTGATGCGCTTTATCGCGATGCTGAGCTGGTGGTTAATGTGAGCGTCGCCGGCCTGAAACAGCTGCCTGAAAACCTGACGATTAGCGTCGAAGTGTGGGATAACGCCGAGCAGGTTGCAAGCCATCGTCAGCCGCCTGGATCGCCGACAATCGATGAGCGCGGCAATTACGCCGAACGTGCCGTGATGCGCCTTCCCGTCGCGCGCCCGGCGCTGTGGAGTGCAGAAACGCCCCACTGCTATCGCGCGGTAGTCTCGCTGTGGGGCGGCGACACGCTGATCGAGGCTGAAGCCTGGGATATCGGTTTTCGTCGGGTGGAAATCAGCAATGGCTTACTGAAACTGAACGGTAAACCCTTGTTGATTCGTGGCGTCAACCGCCATGAACATCACCCTGAGCGCGGGCAGGTCGTCACCGAAGAGGATATGGTGCAGGACATTTTGTTGATGAAGCAGCATAACTTCAACGCCGTTCGCTGCTCCCATTACCCTAACGTGCCGCGCTGGTATGAGCTGTGCAACCGTTATGGCCTCTACGTGGTGGATGAGGCCAACATTGAAACCCACGGCATGGTGCCGATGAACCGCCTTTCCGACGACCCCGCGTGGTTACCGGCCTGGAGCGCCCGCGTTACGCGGATGGTGCAATGCAATCGCAATCATCCGTCGATCATTATCTGGTCGCTGGGCAATGAGTCCGGCGGCGGCGGCAATCACGAAGCGATGTATCACTGGCTCAAACGTAACGATCCGTCACGCCCGGTGCAGTATGAAGGCGGCGGCGCCAACAGCACCACCACCGACATCCTCTGCCCAATGTATGCCCGTGTCGAAAGCGATCTGCTTATTCCGGCGGTGCCGAAATGGGGGATCAAAAAATGGATCAGCCTGCCCGGCGAGCAGCGGCCCTTGATCCTGTGCGAATACGCGCATGCCATGGGCAACAGCCTCGGTAACTATGCCGATTACTGGCAGGCGTTTCGTGATTATCCCCGGTTGCAGGGAGGATTTGTGTGGGACTGGGCCGATCAGGCCATTACCAAAACCTTCGACGATGGCAGCGTTGGCTGGGCCTACGGCGGTGATTTTGGCGATAAGCCCAACGATCGGCAGTTTTGCATGAATGGCCTGGTGTTCCCGGATCGCCGTCCTCACCCGTCGCTGATTGAAGCGATGCATGCGCAGCAGTACTTCCAGTTTGCGCTGGTGTCGCAAAACCCACTGCGTATCAGCCTGACCAGCGAATATCTGTTCCGCACCACGGATAATGAAGAGCTTCACTGGCGGGTGCAGGCTTCGGGAGAAACCCTTGCCGCAGGCCATACAACGCTTGCTCTTGCGCCTGAAGCGTACGCTGAGCTCACGCTATCCGAGGAATTGACGCTGCCCGCCGGTGCCACAGAAGTGTGGTTGACGCTGGAAGTTATTCAGCCAGATCGCACGGCCTGGTCCGATGCCGGACACCGCGTCGCCTGGCAACAGTTTGCCCTCGCCGCACCGCTGGTGCTGCAAACGCCCAGCCCGGCAGCAGATGCCCCTGAGCTTAACCACAGTGACACCGCCTGGACGGTTCGCAGCGGCGTACAGCAGTGGATTATTGATCGTCAAAGCGGCTTACTGACGCACTGGCAGGTCGACGGCGTAGAGCAACTTCTGACGCCGCTGCGTGACCAGTTTGTGCGCGCGCCGCTGGATAACGATATTGGCGTCAGTGAAGTGGAACGCATCGATCCTAACGCCTGGGTTGAGCGCTGGAAAAGCGCAGGCCTTTACCATCTCACCGCACGGTGCGTGCAGTGTGACGCGCAGCGCCTGTCGCACGAAGTGGTGATCGATAGCCGCTGGCACTATCTGAGCAATGACGACGTGGTGATCGTCAGCCACTGGCGCATGACCTTTGACGCACAGGGCACGCTGCATTTAGCCATCGATGGTGAACGGGCGGGCACGCTGCCGCCGTTGCCGCGCGTTGGGCTGCATTTTCAGGTGCCCGATCAGCATAAACCGGTCTCATGGCTGGGATTCGGGCCGCATGAGAACTACCCGGATCGCCGCACCAGCGCCTGTTTCTCCCGTTGGGAGCGCCCGCTCGATGAGATGAGCACGCCGTACATTTTCCCCACTGAAAATGGGTTGCGTTGCGACAGCAAAGCGCTGGACTGGGGCCGCTGGCATGTCTCAGGTGATTTTCACTTCTCGGTACAGCCTTACAGCACGAAGCAGTTAATGGAGACGGATCACTGGCACTGGATGCAGCCGGAAGATGGCGTCTGGATAACCCTTGATGGCCAGCATATGGGCGTCGGCGGTGATGACTCCTGGACGCCCAGCGTACTGCAGCAATGGTTATTGCTCGAAACACGGTGGCAATATCAGTTAACGCTGCATTTCCAATAATAATCAGGGGCGCAAGCCCCTGGCATAACGGCATAACCCGATGGAACAGTCACAATGAAACTCTCACAACTGGCACCAAGAGAACGGCATAATTTTATCTATTTTATGCTGTTCTTTTTCTTCTACTATTTCATTATGTCGGCCTACTTTCCCTTTTTCCCGGTCTGGCTGGCGGAAGTTAACCATCTAACCAAAACAGAAACCGGGATCGTATTTTCTTCTATTTCGCTGTTTTCGATTATCTTCCAGCCGGTATTCGGTCTGGTCTCCGATAAACTTGGGCTGCGCAAACATCTGCTGTGGATTATCACGGTTTTACTGATCCTGTTTGCGCCCTTCTTTATTTTTGTGCTGTCACCTCTGCTGCAAATTAATATCTTTGCTGGCGCGCTGGCAGGCGGCATCTATTTGGGCGTCGTCTTCTCCAGCGGCTCCGGCGCCGTCGAGGCCTACATTGAACGCGTCAGTCGCGCCAACCGCTTTGAATATGGCAAAGTCCGCGTTTCCGGCTGCGTGGGCTGGGCGTTATGTGCGTCCATTACCGGCATTCTGTTTAACATCGATCCCAATATCACCTTCTGGATCGCGTCCGGCTTTGCCCTGGTGCTGGGCGTACTGTTATGGGTATCGCGCCCGGAAGGCAGTAACACCGAACGGGTGATTGATGCCTTGGGTGCTAATCAGCGGGCGTTCTCTTTGCGCACCGCCGCCGAGCTGTTGCGGATGCCACGCTTCTGGGGATTTATGGTTTACGTGGTGGGTGTCGCGAGTGTTTATGACGTCTTCGACCAACAGTTCGCTAATTTCTTTAAAGGCTTTTTCTCCAGCCCGCAACGCGGCACTGAGGTATTTGGCTTCGTGACCACCGGAGGAGAATTACTTAATGCGTTGATCATGTTTTTCGCCCCGGCGATTGTGAACCGCATTGGTGCGAAAAATGCGCTGCTGATCGCCGGCGTTATCATGTCGACGCGTATTTTAGGTTCTTCTTTTGCTTCATCCGCCACGGAAGTGGTTATTTTAAAAATGCTGCATATGTTTGAGCTGCCGTTCCTGCTGGTGGGCACCTTTAAATATATCTCTTCAGCCTTTAACCCAACGCTGTCGGCAACGTTGTTCCTGATAGGATTTAATTTATCGAAGCAACTTTCAGGCGTCGTGCTGTCAACATGGGTTGGACGCATGTATGACACCGTGGGTTTCCATCAGGCTTATCTTGTTCTCGGCTGCCTCACGCTGGCCTTTACAGTGATTTCGATGTTTACGTTGAAAGGCACTAAGACCCTGCTACCGGCCACCCGCTATAAGAGCGCGACCTGAGGATGCGTGCCCGTGCAGAGCGGGCACGCATCAGCCCTTCATTAATCTGGTCAACAAGGCCATTCTTAACGGGGCTTTCTGGAGCCTGTTGAACACAGACCGTCCGGGTCACAGGATGCTACGTGCACCGGACAGCCTGTTTCTTTATTCAACCTGCCAGATTACATCGCCATGTGCTGGGCAGGCTTCAAATGTTGCTCCACAACCGGTGTGTGCGCGTCAGCCAGCGCCTTCACGTCGGGATCTTTGATCTTCGTTGCGTCACTTTGCAGCGTCGACAGCACCATCTTGTGATCCTTTATGCCCGCGTTTTCCATATACATTTTGTCAAAAGCATCGCCGCTCTTCGCCGCCAGTTTGGCCGCCATCGCCTTGTGTTTGGCGTCTGGCTCAGTTGGCAGTGTTACGCCCTTCTGCTCAGCGACCGTTTTTACCTTGGTCAAGGCATCGCCGTGGTCTGCAATCATCTTCTGAGCAAATGCTTTGGTTTCGCTGCTTTGCGCCTTGGTGAGGGCCATCTTAGCGGCGGCGATTTCGTTGATATTGGCCTGCGCCATATCTTTGACCGCTTTTTCGTCACCGGCACTGAGTGTAGTGTTCGCTCCGGCCTGGCCTGCGGGGGCATTCTGCGCGCCGCTGGTGGCCGTCTGCGCCTGCACGCCAGCCGTGCTGAACATAGCTACTACTGCCGATACCGCCAGCAATCCTTTTAGCGTTTTACTGTTTTGCATTTTGTTCTCCTGAAGGTCATGGATGAGACTCGAGCCAGGTAATACGCCTTGCGCAGCCTCGTAAGGAAATGACAAGTGCAATGGTCAGTATAGCGGATCGGTGATTTTTGCCAGCAGTTTAGGCTGTGATTATCAAGGGAAGCGGCAGGAAATAGCGGGAGTTAACGAAGTGGACAGTGCCCGGCGAGCAGGTTGAGTCATCGTGGGTATGTTCTTCAACATTTTATGAGCGTAGCCATAACGCTACAACAGCAGGTGATTTGCATGCAAAACGCATCAGGTTGGAAATATTCAAAGCAGGTATTAACCCGAGCGCTGCCGTCAGACCTCAACCGCGAGAGTTGAAACACGATGCAGTGCAGTCGCAGCAGAAAGAATGTTGAGGGTTAGGCTTTTTAATCAATGCCCATTAAAGTGCTTAGAAAGCCAGGCAGCGGGTTAAGTGGTTTAAAACAGACAAGGAGAAGCGATGAAGGTCAGACTTGCCGTGCCTGCTGACGCAGAAGCATGCTGGAATATCCGTAACCAGGCTATCCGTTATGGATGTAAAAACAGTTATGATGAGGCCATTATTACCGCCTGGACCCCGGAAAACATGCCGGAAAGTTACAGGAAGGTGATTATTGCGAATCCGTTTTTTGTGGCTGTCGACCCGGATAACCGGCCGGTAGCGACCGGCTTTCTTGATCTCGCTTCAGGCAGTGTTGAGGCGGTTTTTACCTTACCTGACTTTACTGGCAGAGGCCTGGGTGGCCTGATTATGGATGCTATCAAACGGGAAGCGCGTGAGCGTGGCCTTGAGCAATTGACCTTATCCTCAACGCCGAACGCGCAAACCTTCTATGTGCAACAGGGTTTCGTGCCGGTGCGGGAAAGCGTCTATCCCTCCGCCCTTGCGCAGGCTGAACTGCGCTGTACAGATATGATGATAAAGCTTCGTTGAAGGTGATTCGAACCGGCGGGATGAACGTAAACACGCTGTCTGGCGAGCCAACGGTTACGATCCAGGGGCTGATGTCGATTTTCGTGCACAGTACAGGGTGATCATTCTGATCGCAGCGTTACTGCCTGACTTTACTGCCTGATATTAAGAACTCACTCCCCGGATCGGGGAGTGTTTAATATTGCGATAACACGCATGCCGTAGTGGTGCACTTGAACAATCAGGCCGTGGTATTGATGTTGCGCCCGATAGCAGGATTAGCAGGCAGCTGAGGAATGGATTCGAGGATCCCCGTTGCCATCGCCTGCTGATTATCCAGAGACTTCTTCAGTACTAAGGTGTTTATTTTATTACCTAGATCCAGGTTATCAAGGCCGATAGCCAGTGATGTAATTTGTGATACATCCATCTTGCTCTCCTGATTAATACAGCTGGTAGTACGTTAAAAAGGCTTTCAGAAAGCCTGAAAGATCTATCGGCCGCTGGCCTTCAGACTTTAGTGCCGTCATAACCCACTGTGACAGTTGTCCATTATTTTACGTTTAATGCGGTCACTAACCTACAGCAGCGGTCTGAAACGGGCATGCCGCTCAGGCCTGTCTGCTATCGCATGTCGGCTTTTCGATACTGAATGGCTGAAACCCATTCAGCCCAACAAGCGGCCTTCAGGCAATACGGCGCACAGGTTAACTGCGGCTGAATACCAGCTTCAGTCCGGCCATCGCGAAGCAGCATGCCAGCAAGGCATCCAGCGCGCGGCGGATACGGCGATAAAATGCAGCCATCATGGCGGTAGAAAACAGCACGGCATAACCGCAGAACACCACCACGCAAATCGCCGCACAGCCACTGATGATCATCGGGAGAGTAGAGGCAGCCGCGTCCGGCTTGAGCGCCACCGACATGATGGCGACCCAGGTGAGAATCGCTTTCGGATTGCCAATGTGCATCAGAATCCCCTGACGGAACAGCTTGCCAAAGGCCACGCTCTCTGTGCTGCTGGCAAATTCAGCGGCATCCGTACGGCGCAGTGCAGATTTGCCTGCTTTAAACGCCAGCCATAACAGATAGAGGCCACCGCCAATTTTCAACACGATCAGCAGTTGTGCAAAGGTCGCCAGCACGGTCAGGACGCCGCATGCCGCCAATAGCGCCCACAACATCGAACCGCCTATTACGCCTGCTGCCAGCGCCAGTGCTGCGCCGCGCCCCTTTTTCATTGCCGTGCCCATAATAGCCATATTGCTGGGTCCGGGGCTGGCAGTGGCGACAAAATAGGTGGTGTAGATCAGAATCAATTCGTGAGAAAGCGCCATGATATTCTCCGCAAGCGAACAGGATTAGCCAGTGCTCTTGTTATATCGGCTGGCGCGGGAATTTACCATCTGCGCGTTGGCTTTGTGGTTTCTCTCCCCGATAAGCCTGCCCATCAGGTCGCTAACGGCGTTTACACACCGGTGTTCGTAATAACCGGAAGATTTTTCGCCAGGTCTTCAAGCAACGCAACAATGCGCCTTACCCTGACCGGAATAAATCGCGCGTCCGGAAATACGGCATAAAGATAGCGATCGGGCAGACGGTATTCAGGCAGTACTCGGATCAGCGCGCCTGATTGCAATGCCTTAACGGCAAGCGGTAACTGCATACCACCAATGCCGATGCCCGCCAGCAGCGCTTGCAGCAGGGCTTCACTGGTATTTGCCCGCATCACCGTATTTACATTCACTGCTATCGATTCCTGCGTCGATATCAGCGTGAGCGGTTGATCCTGCGCAAGGCCGCTGAAGCGGATATGCGGCTGTAAAAGCAGCTCGTTCAGTGAAGTGACGTGAGCAAAATCCGGAGAGGCCACAAGAGCCGTTTCAATCCGCGTCAGCATTTTTGCCGCATGGATTTCCGGGGCTTTACCGCTGAGTCGTAGCGCGACATCCACGCCTTCACTGACCAGATCCGCCATACGGTCGTCAAGCGACAGCGTTAAATTCAAGCCCGGCGTCGCTTTCTGTAAGGCCAACAGAGGCGCCAGAAAAAGTTGTCCTACGCCGCTGGGGAGCTGTAGATGCACCTTGCCCTGCCACTGTTGCTCCTCAGGTTTTAACTGATTTTCCACTTCCTCCATCGCCGCCAAAAGTGGCTGCATTTCACGGCGATAGTGTTCTCCCTGGGCCGTCAGCGCCATCGCCCGCGTGGTGCGATGCAGCAGAACAACGCCCAGCTCGTCCTCAAGTGAGGCAATCTGCTGACTCACCGCTGACTGCTTCATGCCCGTCTGGCGTGCGGCCGCAGAGAATGAACCGGTTTCAGTAACCAACAGAAATGTACGAATCGCAGTGAGTTTATTGTTCATTTAATGGTTTTACTTATAAGCCCTATCCGGCTGCGGGGATTTTTGACACATGCTCTCTCCCGCACAATGCGGCTTTCACTGAGCCGGAGAATAAATATGTCAAAAGCGCATACTCAACACGTGGCACTGGTAGCCGGGGCAAACGGAATTGTTGGCAGCCAGCTAGTCAGAGTATTACTGAAAAATAGATGGAATGTGATGGCGCTTTCACGCCATGAGCGCGTTTCGGATGAAAACGTTACGACCGTGAAAGTCGATCTCACCGACCGTCAACAGAGTGAAAGCGTTCTGAGCAAGCTGCATGGCGTCACGCATATTTTCTACAGTGCCTGGCTGAATGCAGCCAGCTGGTCAGAGATGGTTGAGCCGAATGTCACGATGCTGCGCAATCTGGTCACCACGATGGAAAACGTCGCTCCGCTGGAAACCATCAGTCTGATGCAGGGTTATAAAGTCTACGGTGCCCATCTTGGTCCGTTTAAAACACCGGCACGGGAAAGCGATCCAGGCGTGCCAGGTGCTGAGTTCAATGGTGCGCAGCTGGCCTGGCTGAGCGACTTTCAGCAGGGTAAGCCGTGGCACTGGAATGCCATCAGGCCTGGCGTGGTGGGCAGCGCCGTTACCGGCAACACGATGAATCTGGCATTAAGCATCGCGTTATATGCGTCGCTTTGTCGGGCGCATAATCTCCCCCTGCGTTTTCCCGGCTCGGCGCAAACCTGGCATAGTATTGTCGATCACACCGATGCAGGACTACTTGCCGACGCGACGCTCTGGGCCGCCACGCATCCGGGCGCAGGTAATGAGGCTTTTAACGTCAACAATGGTGATGTATGGCGATGGAGCGAGCTGTGGCCGCGCATTGCGCAGTGGTTTGCGCTGCCCAGTGCGCCGCCCGTCAGGCTGTCGTGCGCGCAATTATTCAGGGATTATCAGGCAGCATGGCGCGATCTGGCCAGGCAACATCAGCTGGTCGAAGCCGATATTCTGAAACTCAGCGACGGACACTTTGCCGATTTCGTCTTTGGGTGGGAGTACGACATGTTTGGCGACGGCAGCAAACTTCGGCGGGCAGGCTTTGGAGGCGGTATCGCAACCGATGAGATGTTTTTTAGCCTGTTTTACCAACTGCGGGCACAACAGGTGATTCCCTGAGCCTTTTACAAGCGGTGATCACGCGGCTGAGGAAGGGTTTCGGGACGATATTGCGCCTGCCACGCAGGCGCTCACTAAAACGTTACCTCAGTTCCCCAAAATAGCCTTCACCGGCTTTTTTAAGCAGCTCATCAACGATAATGCGCACCTTTGGAATGAGATGCCGGGTACGCGGCCAGACAACATTCAGCTCAACCGGAACCGGCATATGATCGGCCATGATGGCGACGAGATTGCCTGCATCAATATGGCTGTTGACCATCGACTCCGGAAACTGGGCAATACCCGCCCCCGCCAGGCAGGCCATTAGCATGGCATCTCCGTCACTGATCTGGTGCGAGGCCGCGGCGATGAATTTGCTTTCCCGTTCGCCCGCCGCGCGCAGTCGCCAGGCCAGCGGCGCGCCGCGTCGGTAACCCATGATGCAGCAGTGCTTTTTCAACGCCTCAAGGCTGTCAGGCATGCCGTGTTGAGCCAGATAAACAGGTGAAGCGCACAACATCAAACGCTGGCGGCTCAGACAGCGGGCAATCAGCTCATCGGTGCTTTGTAATTCACCCAGGCGCAGCACTAAATCCACGCCCTCCTCAACCGGATCGATCAACCGATCGTTAAAGGTCAACGCCAGCCGCAGGGCCGGATAGCGGGTCATGATCTCCAGCAGCAGCGGCATCATCAGGTTTCGGCCAAAGGAGGCGGGCATATCGATACGCACCGTGCCGGCAGGGTTCTCCTGACGACGGCTCAGGCTGTTTTCAGCAGAATCCAGAATCTCCAGCGCCGACAGACAACTGGTCAGATAGGCTTCGCCGTCACTGGTCAGGCTCAGTTTGCGGGTTGAACGGTGAAACAGCCGCGTTCCCAGCCTCTCTTCCAGCCGCGCCACGCTTTTGCCAACCGCTGATTTGGTGATCCCCAGCTGCTCCGCGGCTTCCGTAAAGCTGCTCGATTTTGCCGTAACGACAAAGTGGGTGATTCCGCGCAGGGATTCTGCTGCTAACTCGGTAGACATAAAGTTGACTCTGTGGCGACGCATAGCGTGTTTATCGATGTTTAATTCTATAGCAGACTCAATCCAGCACGAAACATCAGGTTGCCGTCCTACGCGGCAAACTCATTTTTACCCTACAGGGAGCTCACCATGTCCACTAACATCATCCGCGGTATGGATCACGTTGGTATCACCGTTTCTGATATCGATGAGGCCACGCGCTTCTTTGCCGACGCCTTTGGCGCAGAAGTAATTTATGACTCTGTTGCGCCGTCAGACGACGACGTGCAGGGCGAGGAGCCGGAAGGCATTCTCAACCTGTTTCCGGGAACCAAAATTACCACGGTCAGAATGATGACCCTGAAGCACGGGCCGGGACTTGAGTTGTTTGAAATGAAGGGACCGCAACAGAGCCAGCCGGTGCGGCCCAGCGATTACGGACTCCAGCACTTTGCCGTTTACGTTGATGATATCAACGACGCTATCCGCCTGTTTGAGCGCGCCGGGGGCAAAATGTTTACCGCTCCGCAGCCGCTGATGTTTCCAACGGAAGTGGGTGAGAATAACTTCTTCTGTTATGGCCGCACGCCATGGGGCAGCGTCATTGAGCTAATATCATTACCAGCAAAACTGCCCTATGAAGATCACACTTCTCTGCGACGCTGGAAGCCGTAAGTCTCATCGGATGCGCCTGCAAAGGTGCATCCGTTATGGCTTCAGCGGTGCTGTTCTCTGCTGGCTTCGAGCGCGGGCGAATGCTCAGCACACCGCGATAAGCTCGAACTCTTCGAAGATGAGTTCCATGACCTCAGAATAGGTGCCTTCGCGTTCAAAATAGCGTTTGTGCCCTTCCCGCCAGTGCGCCAGGCTCAAATCCCCTTCTCCTTCTTTGCGCGCCAGTGCCTCTGTGACGTCGCAGAAACGGATCCTTTGCGTTCTGACGGTGCGGATCACACAGAGCGGCTGGCCGCTCCCGCTAAGGATGATGTTGTCGCTGCCCTCGCAGGGCGCTTCACCTCGCGCAAACTCCTCCTGCCAGACAACCCGGGAACAGCAGGTTGCCGTTTTCAGTCCGCTTAACACCCGTTGAGCGAGCTCATCAGCCAGCTGTGGGCTATCGCCAAACTGCCAGACAAGCGCGCCTGGATAGGCGTTTTTTACTGCTTCGAGTGTGGTCATCATCGGCCTTAGTAAGTGATGATTTTTATTGCAGGTCAAATCACACCATTTTGCCGGGCGGAGCAACAGCCTGGGTGCCGTTTTGCGATCCAAAGCCTGTTAACCCCATTATGTCAACGCGGCGTTGCCGTTCCTGACAAGCCGCCTGTCGTGACGCGTTTGCGTATCACCAGTGGGGGGTTTATTGATCTGCGTTCATTGCGGTAGACAGCTCTCCTGAGCCAGCTTACTATTGTCATAGGTCAAAAAAATTATTGTCACAGATCAATGAAACTATCCGGTAAAACAGCAGGCGAAATCTTCGAGCAGGTCAGAGCGTTAATCCAGTCCGGCGAACTCAAATCGGGCGACGTCCTGCCACCGGTACGCGAAATGGCCACCTCACTGTCGGTGAATCGCAATACCGTGGCCGCCGCCTACAAACGTCTGACGGATGCGGGATTTGCCCAGTCACGCGGGCGCAATGGCACGGTGATCCGTGGTTTTGCCGCGCCAGTGGTGGCGATGGAAGGCTCGCCACCAAATTTGGCGCTACGCGATCTGGCGGGTGGCAATCCCTGCGTGGATTTTCTACCGCAGGTAATGCCGGTGCGCATCACGCCAGGGCTGTACGGTGAACGGGCAGTCAGCGAGCAGATGGAAGCCATTGGTCGCGGCTGGATGGATGTTGACGTAACCGGATCCTATGAAATCAATCTCACCAGCGGCGCGGTGGATGCCACCGAGCGACTGCTGAACGGCTATCTCATCGCGGGCGATCGGGTTGCGGTGGAAGATCCGTGTTTTTTAAGCAGCATCAGTACGTTGATGCACAACCGTTTGCAGGCGGCGGGCGTGCCGATGGATGAAGAGGGCATGCTGGAAGCGCCGCTGGCGGATCTGCTGGCTTCGGGTGTGCAGGCGCTGATCGTGACGCCACGGGCGCACAACCCAACCGGATTTGGCCTGAGTGCGCAGCGGGCGCAGCGTATTCGCGATCTGCTTAAACACTATCCGCAGGTGCTGGTGATCGTTGATGACCACTTTTCGTTGCTCTCAACCCAGGATTATCACCACATCATTCCGGAAACCACGCGGCACTGGGCGCTTATCCGCTCAACCTCTAAATTTCTCGGGCCAGATATGCGTCTCGCCTTTGTCGCCAGCGATCGCGAAACCTCGCTACGCCTGCAACAGCGCCTGAATGCCGGAACCAACTGGGTCAGCCATATCATTCAGCACGTCGCCGGAGCAGCATTAACCGCGGCGGATTTTGATGCGCACATTGCCGCAGTCAGGGAAACCTATCGCGTTCGCCGACAGACGCTGACCGATCTATTGCGACACCATGATGTCCAGCTCGCCGATCGGCACGATGGGCTTAACGTCTGGCTGCCGCTGAACGTCGACAGCACCGATCTGGTGATGCAACTGGCCTTGCAGGGTTGGCTGGTACGCGGCGGCGAAGTGTTTGGATTATCTCAACCGGCGCATGGTTTGCGCATTACCGTTTCCGATCTGGACGCGGCAGAAGCCGGGTCATTTGTTCAGTCATTGTCTGCCCTGCTGTCCGCTTTATCGCAGCCGACAGCGGCGTTTTTCAAATAACCGGCACCTTTCTGGCCGACACCACGGAGTTTATTGCATGCGCGTACATTTCATTATTCACGAAAGCTTCGAAGCGCCGGGCGCTTATGAAATCTGGGCCGAAAAACAGGGCCATCAGATAAGTTATTCGCGGCTTTATGCAGGCGATGCGTTGCCTTCGCAGGTGGAAGAGATCGATTTTCTTATCGTTATGGGCGGCCCACAGGATCCCGCCACCACGCGCGACGTCTGCCCGCACTTTGATGCGCAGGCTGAGCAGAAGGTCATTGCCGCGGCGGCCAATGCGGGTAAAGCGGTGCTCGGCATCTGTCTGGGTTCACAGCTGATTGGCGAAGCGCTGGGCGCGGCTTTTGAGCACAGCCCGGAAAGAGAGATTGGCAAGTTTCCGATCTCTCTCACCGAGGCCGGACAGCAGCATGTGCTGTTTAGCCATTTTGGCGCTGAGCTGGAGGTCGGACACTGGCATAACGACATGCCGGGCCTGACGCCGGATGCCACGATCATCGCTTACAGCGAAGGCTGCCCGCGCCAAATCGTCGCTTACAGCGATCGGGTTTACGGTTTTCAGTGTCATATGGAGCTGACGCCAGAAGTCGTGGAATTGCTGATCGCGCATTCTGAAAAAGAGCTTAGCCAGGCGGACAACTACCGCTTTGTACACACGCCTGCTGAACTGCGTGCGCATGATTATCAGCAGATGAATCAGACGCTGTTTACCTTCCTCGACAAGCTGGCCGATCGCTACCGTCGTACCCTGGCGTAAAGCGGGTTGTGCGGCACCCTACTCTGAATCGTCACAGGGGAAAAAATATGACCGATTTACCCGTCGCGCTGTTAAGTATTGCCGGCGCCATTCTGCTGGGCGCAATGAGCCCCGGTCCCAGCTTCATCATGATTGTGCGCACGGCGGTCGTGTCGTCGCGGCTTAGCGCGCTGTCGGCGGCGCTCGGCATGGGTGTAGGTTGCATGATTTTTGCTGCCATCGCCCTTGCCGGCCTGCATTCCCTGCTGACGCTAGTGCCCTGGCTCTACGGCGCGCTTAAAATGGCTGGCGGCATTTATCTGCTCTGGCTGGGCGGCAACATGCTGTTCAGATCCGGTGGCAACCCCGCTGAACCTCTGGCCAGCGCCAGCGTGCTGCGCCCCGGCCGTGCATTTCTGACCGGCATGGCAACCCAGCTTAGCAATCCCAATACGGCCATTGTTTTCGGCAGTATCTTTGCTGCTCTGCTTAGCCAGCACATCTCTCCTGTTCTTTATCTGGTGCTGCCCGCTATGGCGTTTGCCATTGATGCGCTCTGGTATTCCCTTGTTGCGTGGCTACTCTCTGCCAGTCGTCCGCGTCAGGTTTATCTGCGTTATCGCACCTGGCTTGATAAGGCAGGCGGTCTGGTACTGGGATATCTTGGGTTACGGCTTATCCTGCGATAACGCCGCCGGACAGCAACGCAATACGCCGAGGAATAATACGATGATCACCGCAATTCGCTTTCTGAGCTGGACGCTTTTTCTTGCTCTGGCAAGCTGCATCGCCAATGCCACAGCGGCGGCCACTCTCGCCTGTCCGCTGACGCACGATCTTTCTGCCTGCATGGAACAGGTGGCCGCAGCCGGTGGCGGCACGCTACGCCTCGCGCCTGGAACCTACTTTCTGAATAACAGCCTGATCCTGAAAAGCAATGTGACGCTAACGGGCGCAGGCCCGACAACGGTGATTACCTGGAACCCTGCCATCGCACGCACCGTTAATGCACCGCTACTCACCGCCACGGCGATCGATCATCTGGCGATCACCGACGTAAAACTGGTTGGTACGCTTGATCAACGCCCTGACAGTCAGGATCTGCGCACTGATCAGATTGGCCTGTTTCTCAACTGCGCCGGCGACCCGACCGCTGGCGAAAAAACGGGCTGTAACGATATCACTCTTAACAACGTTGAGGTGGAGAACAGCAGCGACGGTATCCATATCAAAGGGGCCAGCCATCTCAGAGCAACGGATTTGAAGCTGCATAACAACGGCAATACCCAAAAGGATTATTTCCATAATATCTATCTCCGCCGCGTGGCGGACGTGCGGCTGATCCAGACCGCTAAAAACCGCGGTGGATTTTACGCCAGCCCGCGCGGTCATGGCATTCGCGGCTCACATCTGATCAATGTCTATATGAGCAACCTTGAGATCTATGACAATGCTGATTACGGCATCCACATGGACAGCGTATTTAATGTCAGGCTGCATGATCTGCACCTTAGCCATAACTGCCTGAGTAACAAGCCGGGCTGCGTAGCGATAAAATGTTACGGGCCACAGTGCGACGTGAACGAACACGCACCCGCCGAGGAGGATAATGCGCGGTAAGCTAAACCTAAAAAAGCGCCGATTATCCGACGTTATCACTGCGTATCCGTTCGGCTATCCAGTCAGCAAAGGCGCGCACCGCCGGTGAAAGAAAACGCTGGTGGGGATAAAGCACGCTGACCGGCACCGGCGCGGGCTGCCAGTCAGCCAGCACTTCAATCAGGCGGCCTTCGCGCAGGTGATCCGCCACCACCCGTTCAGCAAGCTGCGCCAATCCGAACCCTGCAAGGCACATACTGATGTAAAGCCCGGTTTCATTGGCTGCGGCGATGCCGTTAACCGTCAGCGAGCGTTTTTCCGTGCCGTTAACGAAATGCATGTCGCCCGCGTGTCGGCGGTTTGCGGAAAAATAATGAATGGCGCGGTGCTGAGACAGATCGTCAGGATGATGCGGAATGCCATATTCGCGTAGATACACGGGAGACGCACAGGTCACCCAGCGCAACTGACCCAGTGGTCGCGCCACCAGCGTGGAATCATGCAGTTCGCCGGTGCGGATCACGCAGTCCACCCCTTCCTGCACCAGATCAACCTGGCGATCGTTAACGCCCATCATCAGGTAAATATCGGGATAGCGCCGGTAAAAATCGTGCAGATGGGGCATAACGATAAAATGGGCGATGCCGCCGGGCATATCAACGCGTAAACGCCCCTGCGGCCGTTTGACCGAATCCGTCAGGCTCGATTCCGTCTGCTCAATCAGCGACAGTATTTCCTGGCACTGCACCAGATAGCGCGCGCCTTCAGGCGTCAAATTTACCCGCCGCGTAGTTCTGTTTAGCAGGCGAACCTGTAAATGTTTTTCCAGCCGTTTAACGGTGCTGGTGACGGTTGAGGCGGGCAGCGAAAGGGTCTCCGCCGCGTGAATAAAACTTCCGGCCTCCGCCACGCGCACGAAAACCTGCATTGCCTGAATCCGGTCCACTCTTTTCTCTCCGAACCGCTGCGTGAGCAATCGATATTGTTCGTGATTGCTGAATAATGAAAGCAGTTTACCGCTCTTTTTCAGCAAGGCCATCCTCCGTAAGGTGGGGCAAACACATTTCAACAGGTAAAAAGAACATGACCAACGTGCTTCGCAATATTATCCAGCCTGCTGCTGCCGTGCCGCCGCGCAGGCTGATTCGCGGTGCCACCGTGCTCAGCATGGACACAGAAATCGGCAATTTGACCCGCGGCGATATTCTTATCGAAAATGGCATAATCATCGCCATTGAGGAAACTATTGCGGCTGGCGATGCCGAGGTGATCGATGCCACCGGCATGATCGCCCTGCCAGGCATGGTTGATACGCATCGCCATTCATGGGAAGCCCAACTGCGTCGGCTGAATCCCAACGCCGAAACACTGGAAGATTACTGCAACGCCACGCACTTCTCTTTTGCTAAATATTATCGTCCGGCCGATATGTACGTCGGCAACCTGCTGACCGCACTGGGCTGCATGGATGCGGGCATCACCACCGTTATCGATAATTCACACAACAGCCGCACCGGCGCACATTCTGATGCGGCAATTGAGGCGCTGCTGGATGCCGGTATCCGCGCCGTTCATGCCTCAGGCGCGCCGGTATCTGGCGAATGGGACAAGGCGCACTGGCCAGGCAACCTGCAACGCCTGCAGGAGAAATATTTTCAGGGCGATAACCGCCTGATTTCGCTTGCCGCAATGGCACAACTGGAGCCTGAACGGTGGGCAGAAGCGCGGCGACTGGGCCTGCCGATCGTCACCGAGTTTTTCGGCGGCGAGATGGCGTCTGAGCTGGCGGCGCTGCACCAGCAAGGCCTGCTGGGCCCGGATAATATTTTTAACCACTGCACCGCCCTGCCGGATGCCGGGTGGCATATCCTGCGTGAGGCTGGCGTACGGGTTAACGTTTGCCCGCGTTCCGATGCGCACTACGGCATTGAGGATGGCATGTTTGCTCTGCAGTCAGCGCGGCGTCACGGCATCAGTCCTGGGCTGAGCGTGGACAACGAAACGTCCTACAGCGGCGATATGTTCATGGAGATGCGCGTGGCCTTTTATCTGCAGCGTGTCATGGGCATGCACCAGCAAAAAGGCTGCGGTGATGCGCATCATGCGGTGACGCTGCCAGCGCATAACCTGCTGAAAGCGGCGACGCTCGATGGCGCCGTCTGCGCGGGCTTGCAGGATGAGATCGGCAGCCTGACGCCGGGCAAACAGGCTGACCTGATCCTGATTCGTGCCGACGACATCAATCTTTATCCTTCAGGTAACGCCTTCGGCACCGTGGTACATGCAGCCGATCGCAGCAATATCGATACAGTATTGATTGGCGGGCGCATCGTGAAGCGCAATGGCACGCTGGCTGGCGTTGACAGCCCGCGGCTGCGGGCGGCGGTCGATGAATCCCGGCAGCATCTTTTTGCGGCGGCGGGCTATCAGCACGATATGTTCGCAGAGCGGTTTCTGCCGCTTGAATCGGCAACGTAGCGGGAATGTGCCTGGCCGGTTTCACTGCCGACCTGAAACAGCAAAGCGGGCATCCGTGCCCGCAATCTCATCAGAATGGCATTTCCCTAATGTGGTCAGGCTTCTGCTTCGGAAGGTTTAGTGAGGCTGATTTCTCGCGATGCCGGTATCACCACGCTTTGCGGTTTACGGTATTTATCCAGCAGATGAATTTGCACTTTGCGCAGCATATCGCTATTCAGCTTGTAGAGACGAAAATAGAGCAGCAGCGTGATCAGGAAGAAGATGGCGGGCAGCGCAATCATAATGAATTGCATGCCCACCAGCGTGCTTTCGGTCTGGGCTACGTTCGGCACGTAACCAATAATGCCGAGCACCAGCGCCATAAAGAACGCGGCGAACGCTGAACCACCTTTGACCACCATCGTCTGCACGGAATACGCGATGCTTTCGCAGCGTACGCTGAGTTTGTATTCGCCGTAATCGACGGTATCGGCCACCATAATCACCTGCAACACCCAGAACAGCGCTGTACCGACGTTCATCAACACCCCGGCCAGAGAAACCAGCCAGACGTTGTGAGAACCCGCCATCGCCACCCACAGCAGCACTCCGCCGCCAAGAATTGGCAATACAGATGCACCCGCCCACAATAAACGACGTGAAAACTTTTTCACCAGGCGCGGGAACAACACCACCGTCAGCAGGTTGGCTGCCCCGGCGTAAGACATGTACCAGGGAAAGAGATCGGCATCGCCAATCACATAGGTGAAATAATAGATCGCAAACCCGGAGATAATATTGGACGCGATGTTATAAGCGAGCGCCATGCCGAGCAGGCAGGAGAGCTGATCGTTTTTATAAATAAGCGCGACGATGGCTTTTAAGGTCAGGTGGCTTTCTGTTTCCGCCGCGTTGTTCGATGAGTAGACTTCCTTCACGTTACGCAGCGTAATAATGGTCGAGACGATGAAAAAGGCGATCAGAATCAGCGTTAGCATCTGAAAGCCAAATCCCCGATCGGTGCCGCCAACATAATTCACAAAAGGCAAGGTGACGCCTGCGGTGATAAAGCCCGCCAGGCTGGCAAAGAAGCGCGGGAACGGCACCAGCTTTTCACGCTCGCGTTTATCAAGCGTAATGGTCGGTACCATCGACCAGAAGGGAATATCCATAATGGTGTAGGTCATGCCCCATAAGATATAGGTCACCCAGACAAACACCACCTGGGTTGTGCCTTCAAACAGATGCGCGCTGAACAGCAGAAACAGCATCAGCGAATTAACAATGGTGCCGATAAAAATCCACGGCTTAAATTTTCCCCAACGGGAACGCGTGCTGTTAACAATCCAGCCCATGATCGGGTCATTAATCGCATCCCAAATCCTGGCCACTAAAAACAGGGTGCCGACAACGCCTACCGATAAGCCGACGACATCGGTGTAGTAATACATCAGGTACATGTAGACGATGCCAATAGCGAAATCTTTACCGAATGCCCCAAATCCGTAACTGAGTTTTGTTGTAATTGATATGCTCATCCAGGGTACAGGGCCGCTGTTGCCAGCGCCCGCCTTCTGTTATTAGAGGGATCAGTAGCCGGGCAGAACGCCCGGCATGTGCGGTCAGGCGCGATGCAGCCACGCCGGTAACCAGTCGCCGTGGGCGGCAATCAGGTCATCGATCAATGCATAAATTTCGTCAATCCCCAGCACGGCAGCGGTGTGCGGGTCGAGCAGCGCGGCGTGGTAAACCCGATCGCGATTTTCGGTGAGGATTGCCTCGGTTAATAAGTGCTGCACATTGATGTTGGTTTGCATCAGGGCAGCCAGATGTGACGGCAGCGTGCCGATATGCGTTGGCTGGATGCCGTTGCTGTCCACCAGACAGGGCACTTCGACGCAGCAGCCCTGCGGCAGGTTATCGATCAGATTATCGTTGCGCACGTTGCCGTAAATCACGCTTGGCTCGCCGGTCCACAGCGCATTAATAATGGTGCTGGCGTACTCATGCGAAGGTTTAATATCGATGCGATCGGCGCTTTTATACTCTTCCAGCTCTTTGCGCCAAGTGGCCAGCTGCTCAACGCAGCGTTTCGGGTATTCATCCAGCGGCACTTTATAACGCTCAATCAGATCTTCACGGCCTGGCTTAATAAACCACGGCGTATATTCGGCAAAATGCTCTGAGGATTCGGTCACGAAGTAGCCCAGTTTTTTTAACATTTCATAGCGCACGATATTTTCACAGCGTGCATTGCCATGCGCATTGGGTTTCGGTGCGGTGCCCTGTTCATAAGCCTTCAGCAGGTCAGGATAGAGACTGACGTAGTCGCCCTCGCCGGTTTTTTTCTCCAGCGACAGATAAAACGCCATATGGTTGATACCGGCGCAACGATAGCGCAGCGAGGCGGGATCGAGATCGAGATCGCGCGCCAGCTCTTCTGCCGTGCCCTGCACGGAGTGGCACAACCCGACCTGTTTGATGTGCGGATAGCGCGCGTACATCGCCCAGGTATTCATCGCCATGGGGTTCACGTAGTTAAGCATCGTGGCATTCGGGCAGACCTCGGTCATGTCTTCACAGATCTGCCACAGGTGAGGAATGGTGCGCAGGGCGCGCATAATGCCGCCCGGGCCGAGCGTATCGGCAATGGTTTGTTCCAGTCCGTGGCGTTTGCAGACGTCAAAATCGGTGACGGTACAGGGTTCGTATCCGCCAATCTGGAAGGCAACCACCACGAAGTCCGCCCCTTTGAGGGCGCTTTTGCGGTCGGTGTAGCAGGTGATATCGCCGTGGGCACCGGCGGAGTCCATCAGTTTACGCACCACAATGTGCGACTCTTCCAGACGGGTTTCATCGATATCCATCAGGGCAATGTGGGCAGACTTCAGCGCCGGACGATGAAAAACATCACCAAGGATGTTTTTGACAAAAATCGTGGAGCCCGCGCCGATAAAGGTAATTTTGGGTGCTGACATGTTCTCTCTCCGTGGCGTATTTGAACGCTGTCAGAGTGGCATGCCGGTTTTCGTTTCTCTTCCCTCTTCCCGGATGAACCTTCCTGAAAGCTACGATTTTTTTGATTGCCTGTTTTAATCTGAGGTTTCCGTACTTTTTCATCAGGAAAGAAGAATATTCAAAGGAAACAATAAGGTTAACCTGTTCATTTGCGGAAACCCTTCGTCAGTTCACGGTAAGTTTTCAGATTCTGCGCAACAATTTCTGATAATTCAGGATACGGAGAACATCATGGATTTCACCTCAGCGCCTCTGCCGCCCGATCCGCATATGTGCAACAGTACCGACAGCACCACGCGCAGCCCGCTGTCGCTCTATTCTGAATACCAGCGCATGGATATTGAGCTGCGCATTCCGGAATATATGGATGCCTGCCACTGGCATGGTCAGGTAGAAGTGAACGTGCCGTTCGACGGTGACGTGGAATATTTAATTAACAATGAAGTGGTGCAGATCAAACAGGGGCACATCACGCTGTTCTGGGCCTGTACGCCGCATCAACTCACCTGTCCGGGCAGCTGCAGCAATATGGCGATATTTAATCTGCCGATGCATCTGTTTCTCTCATGGCCGCTGGACAAACAGCTGATCAATCACGTAACGCACGGCATGGTGATTAAATCCCTCGCCGCTCAACAGCTGAGTCCGTTTGAGGTTCGCCGCTGGCAGCAGGAGATAAACAGCCCAAACGAACAAATCCGTCAGCTGGCGATTGATGAAATCGGGCTGATGCTCAAACGCTTTAGCTTGTCGGGCTGGCAGCCGATTCTGGTCAATAAAACCGCCCGCTCGCGCAGCAGCGGCAATAGTGTCTCGCGCCATGCCCGCTTTTATGTCAGCCAGATGCTGGAATTTATCGGCGCCAATCATAATCGGCCGCTGACCATTGAAAGCGTGGCGGAACACGTCAAGCTCAACCCAAACTATGCGATGGGCATCTTTCAGCGCGTGATGCAGTTGACCATGAAGCAGTACATCACGGCGATGCGGGTTAATCATGTGCGGGCGCTGTTAAGCGATACCGATAAATCCATTCTTGATATTGCGCTAACGGCGGGTTTCCACTCCAGCAGCAGCTTTTACAGCACCTTTAATAAATATGTTGGCATGTCGCCACAGCACTATCGCAAGCTCAGGCAACAGAGAGGCACGATTGGGTAAGTTGTTACCTGAAAGCCGTTATTTCGTGTAAGAACGCTGCCGATCAGCAATGCAGGGCAACACACACGCTAATTTACGATCTTAACCGCTGCCATGCGTTGCCCGCTTTTACGCGGCGCGATCAACGATTTATGTTCACAAATGCCGGCCAAAGCGCTACTCTTTAAACATGCATTTTAAATACAACTTTAAACAGAGGTGAACAGCTATGGTGACTTCAGAACAGAAAGATCTTGTGAAAGCGACCGTTCCGGTTCTCAGGGAAAATGGCGTGGCGCTGACCGATTATTTCTACAAGCGCATGCTGAAGAATAATCCGCAGCTGAAAGAGACCTTTAATATGGGCCACCAGCGCAGCGGCGCGCAGGCTAAAGCACTTGCGGGTGCCGTGCTGGCTTATGCCGAAAATATTGACGACCCTTCGGTGCTCGCGCCGGTGGTTGAGCTGATCTGCCATAAACATGTCAGCCTGAATATTCAGGCGCCCGATTACGATATCGTGGGTGAAAACCTTCTGCACTCCATCAGCGAGGTGCTGAACATTTCAATGGAAGATAAGCTGATTGCCGCCTGGGCTTCGGCCTATCAGCAGCTGGCCGATCTCTTCATCGCCACGGAAAAATCCCTTTATGCGCAGCAGGAGAAAACACCGGGCAGCTGGCTGGGCTGGCGTGACTTTGTTGTCGCGCGGAAAGAGAAAGAGAACAGCGAAATCACCTCTTTCTATCTGATGCCCAAAGATGGCAAAGCCCTGCCGACCTATAAGCCGGGCCAGTACATTACCGTGCGGGTGATGGTGCCGGCGCTCGGCATTAAACAACCGCGTCAGTACAGCCTGTCCGACAGCCCTGGCGGAGAATACCTGCGTATTTCAGTGAAGCGTGAAGATTCGCGGGCGGAAAATCAGGATCCGGGCTACGTCTCTTCAACCTTGCACAACGTGATTGCTGAAGGCGATACTCTGGAAGTCAGCGCTCCAACCGGTAACTTTTTCCTCGTGAATCCCGATCGTGACAATGTGCTTATCAGCGCGGGCATCGGCCTGACGCCGATGATCGCTATGCTCAACCAGCTCATCACGGACAATGCTCAGCCTGATAACGGCGCATTATCGCAGGAGGTTAAAACGCTGCCTTCCGGTGCGATAGCCGAGAGTAAAAAGCAGATCAGTTTCATTCACGCCGCGCGCAGCCCGCAAGTGCATGCCATGCGCCGCGAAATCCAGCAGCTTGCCGAACATCACAGCAATCTTCACCTGTATGTGGCTTATGAATCAGTATCGGAAGGTGACGTACGCGGTAAGGATTATCAGACGCTGGGCAGGCTTGATCTCAGCGACGTGCCCGCGCACCTGCTGCCAAAACAGGCTGACTATTATCTGTGCGGTCCGGTGCCCTTTATGCAGCATCAGCACGCGGCGCTGCTGGCGCTCGGCATTCCCCAGGAAAATATTCACAGCGAAGCGTTCGGCACCGGCGGCGTGTCGTTGTAAATCTTCAAGGCTCCCGAAAAAGGGAGCCTCTTTAGCAGCACGACGACGACAACGCTATCTAACGGAGGGTGGCAAATAGCTATCCGGCTCATCGTGTGCATGCTTCAGCCAGCCATCTTCCCTCTTACCGCAATCAATCAGGCAGAGAACATGAAAGCAACCTTGTGCCAGGCGCTCAATCTGCAATACCCGATCGTTCAGGCACCGATGGCGGGCGTGTCGACACCGGAACTGGCGGCGGCGGTTAGCAATGCCGGTGCGCTGGGTTCAATCAGTGTCGGCGCCTCAACGCCCGATCAAGCGCGGACCATGATCGAGAAAACGGTGTCTCTGACCCCAAGGCCGATCAACGTCAACGTGTTTTGTCATGCGCCTGTGGTGCGTGACCTGCCGCTGGAAAAGGCGTGGATTGCGCGCTTTCATGATGTGTTTAGCCGCTATGAAGCCGAGCCGCCCGAGGCGTTATCAGAGATTTATCAATCCTTTCACAACAATGCAGAAATGATGGCGGTACTGCTCGCCGCCGCACCGGCAGCAATCAGCTTCCACTTTGGCCTTCCCGCCGCCGACGTCCTGCGGCAGCTAAAAAGCCGGGGCATTGTCACGCTTGCGTCCATCACCAGCGTGAAAGAGGCACTGGCGGCAGAAGCGGCTGGCATCGATTTTGTCGTGGCGCAGGGGATCGAGGCGGGCGGACATCGGGGTCTGTTCAGCCCTAACGAAGCGGATGATCAGCTGAGCACTTTTACGCTTGTGCAGGCCGTGAAAAAGGCTTCGCACCTGCCGGTGATCGGTGCGGGCGGCATCATGGACGGAGCGGGCATCGACGCCATGTTAAGGCTGGGCGCCGACGCCGTGCAGATGGGTACGGCATTTATACTGTGCCCGGAATCCGCGGCAAACGACGCGTATCGCCAGGCACTGAAAAGCAAACAGGCTGTCAGTACGGTCATGACCACGGCGATCTCTGGCCGTCCCGCCAGATGCATTAATAATGATTTTTGCCATTTTGCTCAGGTCTTCACGCGCGACAGCATTCCACCTTATCCGTTGACTTACTCGCTGGGTAAAGCCATTGCCGCCGCCGCATCAGCAAAAGGTGCCCACGGCTTTGGTGCGCAGTGGGCCGGACAGGGTGCCACGCTGGCCCGCGAAATGCCTGCCGCCGTGCTTATCCGTACGCTGGTTGCGGAGTGGCAGGCGGGCTGAGAGTGCTTGCCGCAACGGCTTTATGCTATCGATGATGCCGCTGCGGGCTTAGTCAGGTGGCTACATGTATCAACGGATAATTGATGCACGTTGCAGGTAAATCGCCGGGACATTAGCGGCGAGTGGCACACGCCTGAAAAGGAGGCGGTCGGGTGATTACGCCAGTAACTATCCTGCTGATATTGCATATCAGTTAAAGCATTGTCGCTGTGATTAAGCAACTGCCCGGCTGCGATATGTCCAGACGTAACCACCGCATCAAATGATGCTATGTGTTTCGTGTTTCGCCTTTCGCTTCCTTTCTTTTCTCTTAACCCTTCAAATACCCTTGTCGAACGTTCAACTATTACGTCAGTCATATCCGCAATAGATTTTGCTGCACAGCTCACACATTCATTGACCTTGTATTATAGGCCACCGTGCTGATTGCACCCATCGTGCCTTACTGGTATGAAAGCTGTGATTGCCAGATATTTCCGGCGAAACCTGTTTATTGCCTCAATGCGAATCCTGATACGGCGTGGCCGTTGCGGCTTCGTGAGGTATCAGCAGGCATTATTAACGGAACAACCATAAAAACAGGGATCTTATGAATAATACGATAGTCGGCGATGTCAGCTGGATGCCGACACGGGCGGCGGCGTACCTGGCGCGCCAGACCGCGCGGCTGATAAAAGCGGGCAGCCTGACGCCTGACCACGGCCAGCAGGTTTACCGCTTTTTGGGCGTGCGGCCCAATGCCTCGCAGTGGCGCGCTTTTCTTGTCCCGTTGCTGGCGCTGCTGGGTTTACTCTCGCTGGTTGCCGGCGCCCTGTTTTTCATCGCCTGGAACTGGGCGCAGATGCCGAAAATGGCTAAGTTCGCGCTGGCAGAGTTGTTGATTGTTGCGCTGGCGGTGATCGTCTGGTGGCGCTGGTATCAGAGCCTGGCACGCAGCGCGCTGCTGGCGGCAGGATTAAGCTTCGGCGCGCTGTTTGCGTTATATGGGCAGATCTATCAGACCGGTGCCAACAGCTGGGAGCTGTTCAGAGCCTGGCTTTATATTCTTGTGCCGCTGGCGCTGATTGCGCGGCAGGACAGCCTGTGGTTTTGCAGCTGGCTGGTGGCCAATCTGGCCTTTCACCTCTACTACGTCACGTTGTCTGCTACGTTCATGGACAGCCTGATGTTTAATCACTTCGGCTGGTTGCCCGAAACCGCGATGTACGCGTATTTGCTGGTGCTGACGCTGTGCCTGGTGTTGCGGGAAACGCTGGCGCAGCGGGCGCTCGCTGCCGATCCTCAAAGCTGGCTGGCAAGCCGTTGGTTCAGCTACATCATGGCTGGCTTTCTGTTGCTGCTGCTCACCATGATCGCCGCCGGGCATATCGCTTCCATTGTGATGGGGAATTTTTCTGAGTGGAACGAAAGATTTTACACTTCACTAATCACTGGCTTCTGGCTTATTACCTTGCTGGTGGGCTATTACCTCTACCGTTACCGCTTCCCGGATCTCGGCATGCTAACGCTGGGTATCGTCAGCCTGGCGGTCACCGGCTGCACGCTGATTGCGGATCTGTTCAGTAACTCCTGGGAAACAGGCGACCTGTTTGCAGTGGGTTGCCTGATGGCCTTGTGGCTGGCGGCAAACGGTGCCCTGCTGCTGCACTGGCGCCGCAAGCTGTATGAACGCGATCCGGTTGATGTCTCCTCCTCCGAACTCAACGGCTTGATAACCGCATTACGCCAGCATGATTTGCTGAGCTACCCACAGGTGCAGGAACTTCAGCTGCACGATCACACCTCGGAACTGCCCTGGTATCTGCGGCTTGCACTCGGCCTCGGCAGTTGGGTTTCAGCGCTCATCGTTTTGCTGCTGCTGGCGCTGATTCTCTATATGACGGGCTTACTTGATGAGCCGAATGCCGTGGTCTTTATTGTGCCTTCGCTGATTTTCGCTGCGCTGGCCAGCGTGCTGTTGCGCGCAGCAGGCGCAGGCAAAAATCACATCGGGCTGGCATGGGCAATTGCCGCCACCGGCGGGCTCTGTGTCGGTCTCTATCTGTTTGTTGACCCCGACTGGGAATCCTCATTTCTTGTGGTGGCGCTCTGTACGTTACCGGTGCTGATGGTGATGGCCATTGTGATGCCCGATCGTACTTACCGGTTTATGGCGATCACCGCGATGACGTTTTTGGCCGTGCTGTTGGCGAACGATCTCACCAGCAGATATTTATCGCCGGTTACGGGATATGGTCTCTTTTCGGCGCTGGTGGCTGGCCTGGTGGCGTTCTGGTTATGGATGGTCAGAGAGCAACTCAGATTACAGGCAACGCCGATGGCTAATGCTGTGCTGCCGATAATCTACGGCATTGCCGCGGGCCTGGTCATCGTCAGTTTCACCGCCATCAATGCTGGATGGATCGCAGATATCTTCTGGAGCACATCGCCGTTTTTTAGCCTGCAATCGGGCACAGGCATGGGCATCGCGGCCGGTTTAACGTTGAGCGCGCTCTACCTGTTCTTCACACAAAAAACGCCTTTGCCGCTGCTGGCAGCGATATTATGCGGCGGCGCGGCAATTTATGCGCCGGGTATTGGGCTGGGACTGACATTACTGATGATGGCGCGTTTTCAGGGCAGCCGGGGCATTCTCGGGATAGCGTTTTGTCTTCTGCTGCTCTACGTCTCTTGCTGGTATTACTTTCTTGGCGTGAATTTAATGCATAAGTCAGTGCTGCTGTTGATTGGAGGGGGAGTGTTGCTGGCGGTGGCCTTTGCGGCCAAAAAGGCGTTACCGACGCGTAGCGGGAGTGTTTATGAAAACCAGTAACCTGAGAAAATGGCTGGCGTTAGGGGTGATTGTCCTGGCGCTGGTGGCGGTGAATATCAGCATCTGGCAAAAGGAGCGGCTGTTGAAACAGGGCGCAGTGGTGATTTTAGACCTTGCTCCGGTCGATCCGCGCTCGCTAATGCAGGGTGATTATATGGCGCTCAATTATGCGATCACTCAACCGTTACAGCTGGCGTTTTATCAGCGGCATCAGGAGAGCCGATTCATACCGGCACCCACCAGCGGCACCCTGATTGTGGATATTGATGCGCAGCGTCGGGTCACGCAGGCGCAGTTTGACCAGGGTGCGCCACTGAAAGCCAATCAGCTGCGGATGAAATATCACATTAATGCCGGGACGCTGACCGTTGGCACCAATGCCTGGTTCTTTCAGGAAGGTCAAGGCAAACGCTTCGATCGGGCGCGTTACGGATCTTTTCGAGTAGCAGAGGATGGCACCGCGCTGCTCACCGCCTTGCTGGATGAAAATGGCCAGGCAATAGCGCCGTAGCCAACAGCATCTGTGCATGGAACATCAACAATAGCCCTGTCGGGGTTTTACCGGTTCATTACGAAGGAGGCGGATGAGGATTTTTCATCCGCTAACAGGCACGGGGGCCGCAGAAAGAGCCGAAATGAGGGTTGGCTCATTGCCTTTTCATTCCACGCGCAGATGCAGCAGGTGCCAACAGCAGCACTCTGCGAGAAGCGTTGTACGCGCTGCTAAAATGCAGGCCGACAACGCTGCCTGCCGTTGCTTACAGCATGAAATCGCTCAGGCTTTTGCCATTCTCAAGCGCAATCCTGATCGCTGAAGGTGTGCGTCCCTGCCCGGTCCACTGCTTTACTTCGCCACTGGCATCGGTGTACTGGTATTTAGCCGGACGCGGCGCACGCTTTTTCTTCATGTCGCTGCCACGCTTTTCCATGCCGCTCAGCAGATCTGCCGGATTGATACCATCTTCCTGGAGCAGTTCGCGGTACATCGCCAGCTTTTCAGCCTTATCACGCGCTTCAGCCTCCTGGGCTTCAGTTTCTTCACGGCGCTCAGTGACCACCACCTCTAACTTCTGCAGCATCTCTTCCAGCACATCCAGCGCGTAGTCACGAGAATGGGCACGCAGGGTGCGAAGATTGTTCAGGCTGCTCAGAATTTCACTCATACAAAAACCTCAAAACTAAAATCAAAAACGCATTGATATCTAACACAATCAATAAGGATAACATTGATAAAGTCTGATTCCGATCCTGATGACGCGCTAAGTTAGCCTGAGCTGTGTGTTTGCCTGATTAATACCCATATCGCCGCCTGTGTCGCCATAAGGCCGAAAACGAAAGCGATCTCCTTACCCAGATTTCGCAGGGCATGCCTGCTTTTTGCGCATAATGGCTGCTGATTTAGGCAAAGCACGGTTTATGATGAGGCGGGTGGATAGCCTCTTTTATCTCACCTCATTCACATACATAAAATGCTCCGTACTGAAGCGATGATGCGCCAGAATTACCGGCACTGCGCTTTGATCAAACGACACTTCATCAATCACCATAATGGCGTGCGGCAGGTTCAGTTCGAGTAACGCAGCATCTTCTTCGTTGGCCAGCGTCGCGGTAATTTGCTCGCGTACCGCAGCAATACGGATGTCGTAGCGTTCGAATAAATAGCGATACAGCAGCGGCGGCAACTGCTTCGCCTGTGGGAAATCAGCCAGCCGCGCCGTAGGCAGGATCAAGGTTTCATGCATTGCCGGGATCCCTTTGACCCGGCGTAACCGCTTCAGCCGCACCACCGCATCACCCGCCGCAATATGCAACTGGCGAGCTTCCGTGTCGCTGGCCTCGCCCAGCTGATAATCCAGCACCCGCGTTTCTGACAACAGCAGCCCGCCCGTCTTGTCATGCAGACGGAAATACTGAAAAAAGTGGCTGAGATTATGCAGCGGCGCCCAGCCGGTCACCACGGTGCCGGTTTTACGCCGCCGCATTAACATTCCCTCGGTGGTGAGCGCCGCCAGCGCCTTACGCACCGTACCCACCGAGACGCCAAATCGCGCTGCCAGACTGTTTTCGCTGGGCAGGATCATGCCTGCGGTCAGCTCGCCCTGCAAAATCGACTCGCTGATATAGCGCTTAACCACTTCATAAAGCGGGGCACCTTCGCTGTCGCGAAGTCTGCCAAATTGAGGAACATCGCCTGCGTCATATTTTTTTTGCATGTTTTCGATTACCGATTGACCACGGTTGCTGAATTGCATTATCTATAAACTATATAGAAATACAAGAAGCGAAAGCGCTATGACCACAAATACACGATTAAACAAAGCATTAGAGCTGATAGCCTGCGACGGCGAGCAGATCAAAGAAGAATTACAACGCATGCTGGCCGTGGACACCTGCTTTCCACCGGGTGCCGGTTATGGCGATTTCTGCGAGTTGATGGCCGGACTTTTGGCACCTTTGCGCTTCACGCTTCAGCGTGTTTCCGTGCCGGAAACCTTGTGGCGATCGCCCGATGGCACCTCGCAGGGAGAACGCGTTAATCTGCTGGCTTCGCTGAACGCCGGGGCGGCTGAAAACTGTAATCTCTATTTCCATACCGATACCGTGCCAGCGGGTGACGGCTGGCGTTTTCCTCCGCTGGCGCTGACGCAGGCAGAAGGCAAACTTTTTGGGCGTGGCGCAGCAGATATGAAAGGCACCATTGCCGCGGCGCTGGCGGCGGTGCGTGCGGCGCAGGCCTGCGGTTTGCCTCTGCGCTTTAACCCGGTTTTTCTGCTCTGCACCGATGAAGAAGGCGGCCTGTATCCCGGTATTCGCTATCTGGCGGAACAGCACCTGTTCAACGGCCATCTTCTCAGCTTCAACGGCGGCGCGGTGCCACGTATCTGGTCAGGCTGTTTTGGCAGCATCGATTGTAAAGTGATTATCACCGGTCGTTCGGCGCACTCCGGCGATCCCGGACACGGCATCAACGCTATCGAAGTGGCCTTGCCGTTAATGAACGCGCTGGCTGATTTGAAAGCGCAGGTCGAACAGCGCATCTCAGCCATGCCCGCCCCGCCGCACTATAACGGTAAACCGCTGAATTCTCTGCTGACGCTGGCGGCGGCGCAGGGCGGTAGCAAAGGCTCAACCATTCCGGAACGTTTTGAGCTGTTGATCAACCGCCGTTACGCCCCGGAAGAAGCCTTTGACGATGTGTGGAAGGAGCTGACTGATTGCATCGATCGTGCAATGCGCGACAGCCGCGCGCTGGATGTGACGCAACAGATGATTGGGCATCTGGCTCCGGTCGCCGATCCCGGCGGACCGCACTGGCCACGCTGGCAGGCCGCCCTGACGCAGGGATTTGGCTTCAGGCCTGATGAGTTTGCGCCCTGGGGATCGTCCACCAGCTCCGATATGGGCTGGGTTCAGCAGGCTGGCATTCAGGAAATATTACTGGGTGGGCTAACCCGCCCGGATAACCGCACGCACGCCGCCGATGAATACACCACGATGGCGGATCTTGTTGCCCTTTCGCAGTCCATTCTGGCGTATCTCGCCGATGATTTTCAGCCAACCCAGGGTCATTAACTCACCAATGAGGAAGAGAACATGCGCGCAATGAAAGGCCTTAACCGCCGTCAGTTTATCGCCAGTTCTGCCGTACTTACCGGGGCGGCAACGTTGCCCTGGTCACTGTCAGCGTCTGCCGCCCAATCCGCCAGCGCCACGCCCGGCGGTTCACCGCGTCGCGGCGGTGTATTACGCGTTAGCGTCGATCAGGCGGTGAGCATGCTCCATCCGCATCAGGCGCGCGTCAATCCGGAATACCTGATGACGGAACTGCTTTACAGCGGGTTGACCCGCCTGACGCAGGAGATGAAAGCCGAAGCGGATCTGGCCCTCTCCTGGCAGGCCAGCGAAGACCTGACGCAGTGGACCTTCACGCTGCGACCCAACCTGAAATTCAGCGATGGTTCGCCACTGACCGCTGCCGATGTGGTGGCCAGCCTGCAGGCGCTACTCGATCCGAAAAATGCCTCACCGGCGCTGCACAATATCGGCCCGATCGCCAGGGTCAGCGCCAAAGATGCAACCACTTTGTTGATTGAAACGGCTTCGCCCTACGCTGACCTGCCGGTGATGCTGGCCTATCCGGCAGCTAAAGTGATCCCCGCCGCCATCGCGCAGGGTCAATATGCTTCGCTAACCAAAGCGGCGTTCGGTGCCGGGCCATTTCAGCTGGTCTCCTACGATCCGGAGCGCAAAATCGTGGTGAAACGCAATCCGCATTATTACGATCCGACGCGCCCTTATCTTGATGGCGTGGAAGTGGTGATCTACCCCGACGGCCTGGCGGAGAGTTCGGCGCTGATTTCAGGCGACAGCGATCTGATGCTCAGCGCGCAGTCGAGCGAATTTGCCCGGCTGTCCGCCTCTTCTGGCGTGCTGCCGCTGCGTGTGGCTTCGGGTCAGTTTCTTAACGTCAACATGGACTGCGATCAGAAACCCTTTAACGATCCGCGCGTGCGCCAGGCGCTGGCGCTGTGTGTGGATCGTCAGGCATCGGTGGATTTTGTTGCGGATGGCTTTGGCTCGCCGGGCAACGATACGCCGATTAACGCCGCCTACCCCTACTTCGCTGACCTGACTAAAAAAGCGGTGGATTACGGCAAAGCCAAAGGGTTGCTGGCAGCCGCTGGCTATCCAAATGGTCTGGATATTACGCTGATCGCCTCCGATAAACCGGCCACGCGCACCCAGCTTGGCATTGCCCTGCGTGAGATGGCCAAACCGGGTGGCTTTCGTATCAACGTGCAGACCATGGCACACAGCACCTATCTCGATCAGGTGTGGAAAAAAGGCAACTTCTACGTCGGCTTTTACAACATGCAGCCGACCCAGGATGCGGTTTTTTCGCTGCTTTATACCTCAACCGCCGCCTGGAACGAAACGCGCTGGAATAACGCTGAATTTGATCGCGCGGTCAGCGCCGCACGGCAGACAAAAGATGACGCCCAGCGCGGCGCGCTTTACGGCACCGCGCAGCGGCTGATGCATGATGAGGTTCCCTCGCTGATTCCTGTGTTTTTCGACCTGCTCGCGGCCAGCCGTGATTACGTTGGCGGCTACCAGCTGCATCCGCGCGGTGCGGTATTCCGCCTCGATCACAGCTGGCTCACCGCTAACGCGCCGGTGCGCACGGCGTAAGGAGCGAACATGACCGCAAGCTATCTGCTCAAACGACTGCTGTTGATGATTTATACGCTGCTGATCGTATCGCTGCTGGTGTTTGGCATTACCCAACTGCTGCCAGCAGATGCTGCCGTGACGCTGCTGGGACAGAACGCCACGCCGGAAGCGCTGAACGCGGTGCGGGAGCGGCTGGGTCTGAATGCCCCCGCCTGGCTGCAATACTGGCACTGGCTGACGCAGGCGCTGCAGGGCAATTTTGGTGTCTCGATGCGCAACGGGCTGGCGGTTGGGCCCACGCTGTTTACCGCCCTGTCGCGTTCGCTGCTGCTGGCGGCCTGCGCGCTGCTGCTGATGCTGGTGATTGCGATACCGCTCGGTATCTGGGCCGCGGTTCGTCGCGGCAAGACCGCCGATGTGCTGGTGAGCGTCATCTCCTATATCGGCATCTCTTTTCCCGAGTTTGTTACCGCCACGCTGGTGCTGCTGCTCTTTGCCGATGTCTGGCAGATTTTGCCCGTTACCGGCTACGTGCCGCTAAGTGAAAATGTCGTCAGCGGCGTGCAGCACCTGATTTTGCCCTCGATCACCGTCGCGCTGATTCTGGTCGCGCACGTCTCCCGTATGGTGCGCTCGGAAATGGTTGACGTGCTGCAAACCGATTATGTGCGCGCCGCCTGGCTCAAAGGGTTATCGCGGCGGCGTATTCTCTGGCGCCATGCGCTCCGCAACGGTCTGTTGCCGACCATCACCATCGTCGCGCTGGATGTCGGTTATCTGCTCGGTGGCATTGTGGTGGTGGAAGAGATCTTTGCGATTCCCGGTATTGGCCGTGAACTGATTGTCGCCGTGCAGGCGCGCGATCTGCCCACTATTCAGGCGGGCGTGATGATTCTGGCTGCCACCTATTCGGTGGTCAATTTTCTTGCCGATCTGGCCTACGTTGTTCTCGATAAGCGGATCTCCTATGCCTGACCTGTTCAAACGTTTGCTCACTTCACCGCAGGGTGCCGCTGGCGTGCTGATTTTATCGCTGGCGCTGCTGATGGTGATTGGCGGAGCGCACATTGCCCCTTTTGATCCTGAATCGATCTCTATTCTCAGTCGTTATAAGCCGCCCGGTGAATTGCACTGGTTTGGCACCGACCAAATGGGCCGCGACATCTTTAGTCGGGTCATGGTCGGCGCCCGCTCAACCATTTTACTGTCGCTGCTGGCGACGGCGCTGGCGATGATCATCGGCTCGGTGCTTGGCACGGCCAGCGCCTATCTGGGCGGCAAGCTGGACGAGTTTATGATGCGCACCATGGATGCGGTGATGGCAATTCCCAGCCTGCTGTTTGCGCTGCTGATTGTCAGTACGCTCGGGCAAAGCAGCCTCAATGCGGTGCTGGCGATCACCATCGCGTTTGTGCCGGGCATGGTCCGCATCTCCCGCAGCGTGGCGCTGGCCGCCCGCCAGCAGGATTACATCAGCGCGGCCATCGCGCGGGGCGAAGCGGCCCACTACATCATTCTGCGGGAAATGCTGCCCAACATACTGGCGCCGATTATCGTCGAGGCCACCATTCGCGTCGCCTTTGCCATCATGCTTTTCGCCACGCTGAGCTTTCTCGGTTTAGGCGCACAGCCGCCCGAGCCGGAATGGGGCCTGATGGTCTCGGAGGCGCGAGCCTACTTCTTTAACGCGCCGTGGATGATGATGATTCCAGGCCTGGCGATTGCGCTGGTGGCTATCGGCTTTAACCTGCTCGGCGACGGGCTGCGTGACGTACTTAATCCAGGGAGTCACTGATGACTGATTCTGCGCCGGTATTAGCCGTAGAAAATTACAGCCTTGACTTCGCGTTATCCCGCGATCGGTTTCTGCCGGTGCTACGCGATATCAATATGCAGATTATGCCGGGCGATGTGCTGGGCCTGGTCGGTGAATCGGGGTCCGGTAAAACGACCTTAGGCTGGGCGATCATGCGCTGGCTGGCGGGCAATGCGCACGAACGCCAGGGCGATATCCGCCTCAATGGCCACAGCCTGCGCAGCGCATCGGCCGCGACGTTAATGACGCTACGCGGCGCAAAGTTGGGAATGATTTTTCAGGATCCCAGTGCATCGCTGAATCCGACGTTAACGCTGGGTGAGCAGGTGACAGAAGTGCTGCGACGTCATCGCGGCTTATCGGCGCGGGAAGCCCAGGAGCTGGGCGAATCGCTGCTGCATGATGTCGATCTCAAACAGCCGGCACGCATGATGCGGCGCTATCCACATCAGGTTTCCGGCGGTGAAAAGCAGCGCATCCTGATTGCCACCGCCTTTGCCTGCCAGCCCGACTGCCTGATATTTGATGAGCCGACCACGGCGCTGGACGTGATCAGTGCGGCGCAAATCCTCGATCTGTATGAGCGACTGCGCGAAGAGACCGGCGTGGCGTCGCTCTATATCTCTCACGATCTGGCGCTGGTTTCCCGGGTAGCCAACCGGGTCTGCGTGCTGGAACAGGGCCGTATTGTCGAGCAGGCAGAGACCCGTAGTCTGTTCAGCCAACCGCAACACAGCTACACGCGCCGATTGATTAACGCGGTGCCCGATCCGCAGCATCGGCTGGTGCCGGATGCCGCGGGCAGCCAGCCGCTGTTGTCGCTTAATGACATTACCATCGACTATGGCAAAGCGGGACTGCTTGATCGCCTGTTCAGGCGTGAAGCCAATACCACCCGTGCGGCAAATGGCGTTTCCCTGACGTTGCATCAGGGCGAAATTGTCGGCGTGGTGGGGGAATCGGGCTCAGGCAAATCGTCATTAGGCAAAGCGCTTTCCGGGCTGGTGCCGTTCAGCGGCAACATCGATTTTTGCGGCCAGACGCTATACGGACGAGCGCAGATGGATAAAGCGTATCGCCGTCGCGTGCAGATGATTTTTCAGCATCCCGACGCCTCGCTCAATCCGCGCATGACCGTTGGCGAGATCATTGCCCGCCCGCTGCGATTGTATGGCCTGCCAGCAGGTGAAACGCTGGCGCAGGCGGTGGCACGTCTGCTCACCGAAGTCCGTCTGCCGCCAGAGTTTGCCCAGCGTTATCCGCATGCCTTGTCAGGCGGGCAAAAACAGCGCGTGGCGATTGCCCGCGCGTTTGCTCATCCGCCCGACGTGGTGATCTGCGATGAAATTACCGCCGCGCTGGATGTCTCGGTGCAGGCCACCATCATCGAACTACTGCTGGAACTGCGCCGCCGTTATGGCACCGCCTACCTGTTCATTACCCACGATCTGAACCTGGTTCGGCAGATTGCCCATCGCGTGGCGGTAATGTACCGCGGCGATATGGTCGAAGTGCTGCCCGGCGCAGAGATGTCCACGCTGGCACAACACGCTTACACCCGCGCACTGCTTGCAGCGGTGCATATTCCTGAAGTAGCCAGCTCTGCGGCTTAATGAGAAACGCATGAATCCTGAACAGTTAATCCATCATATTGATCGCGAATTTTGTCTCTCGTTTCTGGCAAAAATGGTCCAGCACAAAAGTTACAGCGCGACCGATGGCGAGCGCGAACTGGCGAAATACATGGCGGCGCAGATGACGCAGCTGGGGCTTGAGACCGAGCTACAACAGGTACCCGGCGACAGACTAAACGCCATTGGCCGCCTTGCTGGCAGCGGCGGCGGCAACAGCCTCCTGTTCAATGGGCATTTGGATACCAATCCGGTGACCGAAGGCTGGACGGTGGATCCGTGGCAGGGAAAAATTGACGACCGTTTCATCTATGGCATTGGCGTGTCGAACATGAAAGCCGGTGACGCCGCCTATTTTTGCGCGTTAAAAACGCTGATCGATGCCGGAGTCACACTCAAAGGCGATGTCATTCTGACCTATGTGGTTGGCGAGTTGCAGGGCGGCATTGGCACGCTGGCTGCCATAGAGCAAGGCGTGCGCGCTGACTACTTTATTAATGCCGAACCCACGGATTTGCAGGCGCTCACCATGCATGCTGGTTCGTTGATGTTTACCATTGAGCTGACTGGCGATACGCGCCACCTTTCGAAACGCGAAGAAGCCGTGGATGCTATCGGCGCAGCGGTAGAGCTGATTCCCCAGATCAATACCATGACCTTTAGCGGCGCAAAAACTGAGGCGCATCGTAAAATTAATCGTGGTCACATTGGCACCGTTCACGGTGCGTTAGGACGCGAGCTGGAAGAGTGGCGGCCGCCACAGGTCGCAGATTTTGCCAGATTAAAAGGCTCGGCGCGCTTTGCGCCAGGGCAAACGGTTGAGGGCGTACTGGCCGATCTGCAGGCACTGCTCGACAAACTGTGCCAACGCCATCCCGGACTGAAGGCAGCACTTTTCGATGACGGCATACGGGATAAGCCCACCATGCTGCCGTTTGAAGTTTCCCCTGATTCGCCCATCGTCAAAGCGGTCAATCGCGCCTGGAAAAGCGTGCGCGGCACGGAGCAGCCCACCGGCGTCATCACCCCACCCGCTTTTTTTGGTACCGATGCGGCACACCTTTATCAACATGCGGGCATGGCGGGCGTGGTCTGCGGCCCAGGCGGTAAGTACAACACCATGCCGGATGAGCGCGTTGAAATCAGCGAGTTTCTCGATATGGTGCGCATCTATCTGCTGGCTATTCTGGAGATTTGTCAGCCGAACTGAATGCTGCGGCGCGGCAAAAGAACGGCACAGATAAGAGCGGACTGGCGGGCGGAGAGGTTTTCCGCCCGCAGAGATGATGGCGTGATTGTAGAGCGACGTTCATCTGGGAAATCCTGCTAAAATCGCCGATCGAGCAAACAGCGTTGGCGATCTGGCAAAATAAACCGCATGGAACCGTCACGTCCCGCTTGCGGCAAGATAATATTATCCCTGACCGAAGATGTTGATTACCGCATCCAGATGTTCCTTCATCGCCTTTTTGGCAGCCCGACTGTCGCGTGCTTCCAGCGCGGTCAGAATCTCAAGGTGTTCACTCTCTGAACGGTGCGGCATATCCTGCGGGGTGTAATGTTGTTGCAGGCTGCGGAACATGGTGCCGTAACGATGGCCCAGCAGATGAGCGATAATAAACGCGTAAGCGGGATTGCCGCTGGCCTGCGCAATGCGAATGTGGAATAAACGATCGCCCGGATGGGTGGCTGAACCCTGGCGATTATCGCGGCAGTTTTGCTCATACGCCTGCCTGATCGCCGCCAGTTCTTCATCGCTGGCGTTTCTTGCCGCCAGTGCCGCCGTTTCAGGCTCAATTAACCGGCGGGTTTGCAGCAGGGAAAACGGCGGCAGCTCAGCGGTGAAATCGAGTTCAATATTCAACTCATCATCAACATCGGTCCACTGATTGCGGCCCGCCTGCGACATGACCGGTTCCCGGGAAGACGCGCCCGGCTGCTGACGCACGATCACACCGTTGCCAACGCGCACATCCACCAGCCCAATCACCTCCAGCGCAATCAGTGCCTCACGCACCGAAGCGCGACTGACCTGCAACTGACTGGCCAGCTCACGCTCGGCTGGCAGACGACTGCCCGGCGGAAATTCGTTGTTATCAATCAGCTGTTTAAGCTGGTCAGCTATCTGCCTGTAAATTCTTGGGTTTTCTAATTTTTTTATCGGCATCGGACACCTGAGTTCAATTCTTTTTAAGTGATTTAGCCAGCATTTTCGCGACAAAAATATTGCTGATTTGTTTTATGCATGTAAAAAGTTGGTTAACCGAAATGCGTTTTAAGCAGCAGCTTGCTGAACATCTTATCAAAAAGCACCTGTTTAAACGCCTTTTTTTCGCCTTTAATGGCCTGACCATTAGACCTATAAAGCGGCACGTAATGGGGAAATTGCTATGAACCTGGCAGGGAAAAAAGTTTTGATCACCGCCGCCGGACAGGGCATCGGTTTTAACACCGCGACGCTGTTTGCCCGCGAAGGCGCAGAGGTGATTGCGACCGACATTAACATCAGCGCGCTGGAGGGAATTCCCGGCATCACACCGCGTCTGCTCGACGTCACGGATGCGCAGGCCATTGCCGCCCTCGCCGCAGAAAGCGGCCCGCTCGACGTGCTCTTTAACTGCGCGGGGGTGGTGCACAGCGGCGACATTCTGACCTGCAGCGAGCAGGAATGGCAGTTCGCACTGGATCTCAACGTCACGGCGATGTTCCGCATGATCCGCGCGTTTTTGCCCGCCATGCTGGCGCGTAACCGCGGCTCGGTGATCAACATGTCCTCGGTCGCCTCGAGTATCAAAGGCGTGCCAAACCGTTTTGCTTACAGCGCTTCCAAAGCGGCGGTGATCGGCCTGACCCGCTCTGTGGCGGCGGACTATGTGACCCGCGGCATTCGCTGCAACGCGATTTGTCCGGGCACCGTGGAATCACCCTCGCTGCGTCAGCGTATCGCCGCACAGGCGCAGGCCGAAGGCCGCAGCGAAGCTGAAGTGTACGACGCCTTTGTGGCCCGGCAGCCGATTGGCCGCATTGGCAAAACCGAAGAGATCGCTCAGCTGGCGCTCTATCTCGCTTCTGATGCCAGCTCATACACCACCGGCACGGTGCAAATTATCGACGGCGGCTGGAGTAATTAATCCTCCGCGGCGTCATCACGCTGACTTTCCTGGAAGGAAAATAACACATGAAATTATTACGTTACGGCAGCGCAGGTGCAGAACGTCCGGGTCTGCTGGACAGCCAGGGCAACATACGTGACCTCAGCGACCATATCACTGATGTGGCAGGCGATGCGTTGCAGCCTGCTGCGCTGGATGCCCTGCGCAAGCTTGACCCTGAAAGTCTGCCGCTGGTCAGCGATGCATCGCGCCTTGGTGCCTGCGTCGGCAACGTGGGAAAATTTATCTGCATCGGCCTGAATTATGCCGATCACGCTGAAGAGACCGGCGCGGAGATCCCGAAAGAACCGATCATCTTCAGTAAATGGACCAGCGCCATCGTCGGGCCAAACGATGATGTCGAAATCCCGCGCGACTCGGTGAAGACCGACTGGGAAGTAGAACTTGGCGTGGTGATCGGCACCGGCGGCCGTTACATCAGCGAAGCCGATGCGATGTCGCACGTGGCGGGCTATTGCGTGATCAACGATGTCTCTGAACGCGAGTTCCAGATTGAACGCGGCGGCACCTGGGATAAAGGCAAAGGCTGCGACACCTTTGGCCCGACCGGCCCGTGGCTGGTCACCGCAGACGAGATCCCCGATCCGCATCAGCTGGATCTGTGGCTGGAAGTGGACGGCAAGCGTTATCAGAACGGCAATACCCGCACCATGATTTTTCGCGTACCGGAAATCATCAGCTACCTCAGCCGTTTTATGAGCCTGCAACCCGGCGACATCATCTCCACCGGCACACCGCCGGGCGTTGGATTAGGGCAAAAACCGCCGGTTTATCTCAAAGCGGGTCAGGTGATGCGCCTGGGAATTGAAGGTTTGGGCGAGCAGCGTCAGCAGACGGTGCAGGCATAACGCAGCACGCGCTAAAGGAAATTTGCGATGACAACCATTACGGCTTTACGTGTTGAAGATGTGCGCTTCCCGACCTCACTGACCATGGATGGCTCGGATGCGATGAACCCCGATCCCGACTATTCCGCTGCCTATGTGATTCTGGAAACTGACGATCCGGCGCTGAGCGGCCACGGCCTGACGTTCACCATCGGGCGGGGCAATGAAATCTGCTGTGCCGCCATCGGTGCGCTGGAGCATCTGATTGTGGGGCGCGATCTGGCGGGCATCACCGCCAATATGGGAAAATTTTGGCGCGATTTTACGAGTGATAGCCAGCTGCGCTGGATTGGCCCGGACAAAGGTGCCATCCATCTGGCCACCGGCGCGGTGGTGAACGCCGTGTGGGATTTGTGGAGTAAAGCCGTAGGTAAACCGCTGTGGCAGCTGGTGGCGGAGATGACGCCAGAAGAGCTGGTGCGCTGCATCGACTTTCGCTACATCACCGATTGCATCACGCCGCAGGAAGCGCTGGCGCTGTTGCAGCAGCGCGCTGACAACAAAGCGCAGCGCACCGAGAAACTGCTGGCAGAAGGCTATCCGTGCTACACCACCTCCGCGGGCTGGCTGGGCTATCCCGATGACAAACTGCGCCGGTTATGTCAGGAAGCGGTCGACGCTGGTTTCGATTATTTGAAGCTGAAAGTGGGCCGGGATCTGGAAGATGATATTCGTCGCGTGCGCATCGCCCGCGAGGTCATCGGGCCGGATCGCAAGCTGATGATCGATGCCAATCAGGTGTGGGAAACCAATGAAGCCATTCCGTGGGTCAATGCCCTCGCCTTTGCCAACCCCTGGTTTATTGAAGAGCCCACTAGCCCGGATGATATCGAAGGCCATCGAAAAATTCGTCAGGGCGTGGCCCCGGTGAAGGTGGCCACCGGCGAAATGTGCCAGAACCGCATCATGTTCAAGCAGTTCATCATGCGCGAAGCGATCGACGTGGTGCAGATCGATGCCTGCCGCATGGGCGGCATTAACGAAGTGCTGGCGGTAATGCTGATGGCGGCGAAGTACAACCTGCCGGTCTGCCCGCACGCCGGTGGCGTTGGGCTGTGCGAATACGTGCAGCATCTGTCGATGATCGATTATCTCTGCATCGCCGCGACCCACGATGGCCGCGTCATCGAATATGTCGATCATCTGCACGAACATTTCGTTAATCCCTGCGATATTCGTGGCGCTGCTTACATGCCGCCGCAGGCACCGGGGTTCTCCATTGAGATGCATCAGGCATCGATCGACCAATACCGGCATCACGCCTGAGCCGCTGAGGAGAATGCCGATAATGCGAATCGACAGCCACCAGCATTTCTGGCGCTACACCGCGGCCGATTATCGCTGGATCAATGATGACATGGCGGTGTTGAAACAGGATTTTCTGCCGGAAATGCTGCGGCCGGTGCTGCAGCGTCAGGGTATTCAGCACAGTATCCTGGTCCAGGCGCGTTGTTCACTGGCAGAGACGCACTGGCTGCTGGAGGTGGCCGAGAGCACCGATATCGTGCGCGCGGTAACCGGCTGGGTCGATCTCTCTTCTGCCGATTTGCAGCACGATCTCGAGAAGATAGCCCATCCGCTGCTGCGCGGTTTTCGCCATCTGGTGCAGGACGAGCCCTCCCCCAGCGCGTGGATGGCCGATGCGGCGATCAACGCGGGCATGCGGCATCTCCAGCAGCAGGAATACGTGTATGAAATGCTGGTGACGCACCGCCATCTCAGTGACGCCGTGCGGTTTGCGCAGCGCCATGACCGCCATTTTCTGGTGCTCGATCACTTCGGCAAGCCCGATCTGCATCGCGGTGTTGCTCACTGGAAGCAACAGGTTGCGCCGCTGAAAGCGTTAACGCATGTCAGCTGCAAGATCTCCGGGTTGTTGACCGAGCCGCGCCCGGCGGGCATGTCAGCCACCGATCTGCTGCCCTGGTTTGACGCCGCGCTGGAGATTTTCGGTAGCGAACGACTGCTGTTTGGCTCTGACTGGCCGGTCTGTTTGCTGGCAGAAGATGACGGCAATCCCTGGGATCTCTGTCAACGGGCCACGGCCGCGCTCAGCGCCGATGAGCAGGCGGCTATTTATGGCGGCAATGCCAGCACCCTCTACCGACTACAGGAAACGAGCAATGAACCTGCATCTGCAAAATAAAGTGGTGTTAGTCACCGGCGGCGGTTCCGGTATCGGCGAGGCCATTTCGCTGACGCTGGCGGAAGAAGGCGCCATCCCAGTAATCATCAGCAACACGGAACCGGCCAACGAGCTGATGAATAAGCTGCAACAGCTGTCGCCGCAGGCCAGCTTTGTGCTGACCGAACTGCGCGATGAGAGCAGCTGTAAAACCGCCGTAGAGAGCACCCTGGCCCGTTATGGCGCTATCGACGGCCTGGTGAACAATGCCGGAGCCAATGACAACGTCGGGCTGGAGGCGGGTCGGGACGCCTTTGTGCGATCGCTGGAGCAGAACCTGATTCACTACTATTTGATGGCGCACCTGAGCCTTGACGCCCTGCGTGCCAGCCGCGGCGCCATCGTCAATATCAGTTCAAAAACCGCCTTAACCGGCCAGGGCAATACCAGCGGGTATGCCTCGGCGAAAGGTGGCGTGCTGGCGCTGACCCGCGAATGGGCGGCGGCGCTGCTGAGCGATGGCATCCGCGTGAACGCGGTAATTCCGGCAGAAGTGATGACACCGTTGTATGAACGCTGGATCAAAAGCTTCGATCGCCCCGAGGAAAAACTGCAAAAAATCACCGCCCATATTCCGCTCGGGCAGCGCATGACCACGCCGCAGGAGATCGCCAATACCGTAGTGTTCCTGCTCTCGTCGCGCGCCTCGCACACCACCGGTCAGTGGCTGAGCGTTGACGGCGGCTATCTGCATCTCGATCGGGCGCTGACATGACGCGGCGCTATTGCCGTGCACTGGATCTGGTCGATGACCCACAGCTTATCGCCGACTATGAGCGTTATCACCGTGAGATCTGGCCAGAGATTACCGGGCATCTGCGTCGTTACGGCATCGCAGAGATGGAAATTTATCGGCTGGGCACCCGCCTAATGATGGTGATGGAAACCACAGAGGATTTTGACAGCGAAGAGTTTGCACGCCGCAGTCTTGCAGACCCAAAAGTGTGCGAATGGGAAGCGCTGATGTGGCGCTATCAGCGCCCCACGCCGTGGACGCCACCCGATGAAAAATGGGTCGCCATGACGCGCATTTTTTCCCTGACCGAGCAGAAGTAGCACGCCTCGCGTGAGCGCGGCCGACCGTTTTTCACGTTATCTGACATAAAAAACCAGCCCTCGAGCTGACCCTACCCTACAGGCACGACCAGATACTGAGGAATACACTATGTTTGCCAACAAAGCTGCTGCTTCCGCTCATGCGGAACGCAATACGACGTCCAGTTTCCGACTGGCGTTTATTTTGGTCACCACGCTGTTTTTCCTGTGGGGCTTATCCTACGGGCTGCTGGATGTGTTGAATAAGCATTTTCAGGATGTGTTACACGTCAACAAAGCGCAGTCAGGGCTGCTGCAGGCGGCCTACTTTGGTGCCTATTTTATCGTTGCGTTGCCCGCCGGTTTCTTTATGGATCGCTTCGGCTATAAAGCTGGCATTCTGGTCGGTTTATGCCTGTATGCGCTGGGCGCGCTGCTGTTCGTTCCCGCCGCGTCAGCGGGCAGTTTTGCTCTGTTTTTGTTCGCGCTGTTTGTGATTGCGCTCGGTCTGGGCTGTCTCGAAACCGCCGCGAACCCGTTTGCTACCGTGCTGGGCGATCCGGCGGGCGCTGAGCGTCGTCTGAATCTCTCGCAGTCGTTTAACGGCTTAGGCCAGTTTATTGGTCCGGTGATTGGCGGCTCGCTGTTTTTCTCCGCCACGCAAAGCACCGCGGCTGACGGCCTGTCATCGGTGAAAACCACCTATGTCGCGATTGCAGTGTTAGTGCTGCTGATCGCCTTTCTGTTTAGCCGTACTCGCCTGCCGGATATCCGTGAGCAAAGCACCGACGCAGAGCGCGGCATCGAGAAAGGTTTATGGCAGCATGGTCACTTTACCGGTGGCGTAATCGCCCAGTTTTTTTACGTGGCGGCGCAGGTTGGCGTCGGCGCCTTCTTTATTAACTACACCACCGAGCACTGGCACACGCTGTCGAACCAGAATGCGTCGTACCTGCTTTCCGTGGGCATGATCAGCTTTATGGTGGGCCGTTTCTTCAGCACCTGGCTGATGGGCTTTGTGCGCCCGGCGACGCTGCTGGTGGCCTATGCGCTGATCAATATTGTGCTGTGTGGCGTGGTGGTGGCCGGGATTGATAACGTTTCGGTGATTGCACTGGTAGCGATCTTCTTTTTCATGTCGATCATGTTCCCGACCATTTTTGCCATGGGCGTGAAGAACATGGGCAAGCAGACTAAACGTGCCAGCTCGGTGATGATCATGGCGATTGTGGGCGGCGCAATCATGCCCTATTTGATGGGTGCAATTGCCGATCATTACAACACCGCTATCTCTTACGCGCTGCCGATGATCTGTTTTGTGGTGGTGCTGTTTTATGCCATGAAGCAGAGGGCCAATGCCGTGCAGTGAGTCGGCAATCTTCCGCACTCATCAGGGCGAACAGGCCTGTCGCCTGTTTGCCTTTTTTATTGCCTTTGGCAGAGGCTGCATCGGAGCAGCGCTTCATTACACCACCAGCCGAATAAAGGCCCGGATATCACTGACCGCCTCGCGATATTTCTCCGCTGAAGGATTGATAATAAGGGTATCGGCGTAGCCGTAGAGCATGGCGCTGAACTGCCGCGCCACCCGCGCGCTATCTTCAACCCTGAAGTCACCCCGCGCGGTCCCGGCAGCAAAAATCTCGCGGGTCAGCGCGACCCATTTGTCGATCACCGATTCCGCCAGTGCGGCATACGCCTTGTGATGCACCGCTCGCTGCCAGAGCGAACTGTAAAGCAGCCAGACAGCGTCGGGCGCATCCGGCAGATAATTGGCGATCATCGCCTCAAGCTGATCGGCAGGTGCCATTTCGGCAATGCCGGCGCTAAAGGTCTCGAGTTCGCTTTCGGTATAGCGCGCCAGTGCAGCGACACACAGCGTCTGCCAGTCGCTGAAATAGTGATAAATGTGGCTGCGTGACAGGCCGAGATGTTCAGTCAGCTCACGCGTCGTCACGTTATCAATGCCCTTTTCGATGAACAGCGCTGCAGCGCCGTCCAGAATACGTATTTTTAGTGCGTCGCCGCTCTCTTTCATCATCAGGATCCACGTTGACTTTGAGCACCTGCTCAAATAGACTCTTTTCGAACCTTGAGCAATCGCTCAAACATCATGTTAACAGAATCGGGCACCATGCAAACCCCTGAAAAAACAGCTCCGCTTATCCCATCCCGCAGCGCCGCACTGACCCTAAAATTACTTGGCCGTCGTCACGGCAAAAAACTGATCCTCACGCTGCTGCTGGTGGTCGCCGAAAACGTCGTTTACCTGCTCTATCCGCTGCTGGCTGGCTTTGCCATCAATGCGATTATTGCCGGCAACGCCCTGCATGCGGTGTTTTATGCCGCAATGGTGTTCACCATGTGGGCGCTGGGCGCGGCCCGACGCAGCGTCGATACGCGCACCTTTGCCAGAATCTACGCCGAGCTGGCGGTGCCGGTGATCGTGGCCCAACGCCTGGACAAGCAGAGCGCATCGACCGTGGCCGCGCGCGTGGCGCTGTCGCGTGAATTCGTTGATTTCTTTGAAAAGCATTTACCGGTGCTCATTACGTCGCTGGCATCGATCAGCGGCGCGGCGATCATGCTGCTGGTGATTGAGCTGCAGACCGGCCTTGCCTGTCTGGCAATCCTGCTGTTTTTCGCCTGCTTTTTGCCGGGCTTTACCCGTAAAAACGAAGCGCTGTACACCCGACTGAACAACCGGCTGGAGCGCGAAGTGGCCTTTGTCAGCGCCGCGCCCTCTTCCTCGCTGACGCGGCACTATCGCGTGCTGGCCGGGCTGCGCATCCGCCTTTCCGACCGTGAGGCGATCGGCTATCTCTCCATCGGCACCGTGACCGCGCTGCTGTTCGCCAGCACCATCTTTGTGATGAGCGCGCGCGGCGGCCAGGAGGCGGGCCATATCTATTCCGTCATGACTTACATGTGGATGTTTGCCATGAGCCTCGATGACGCGCCGCAGCTACTGGAAAAATATTCGCAGCTGAAAGATATCGGCAAACGGGTGAACACCGGCCTGGTTTGATATCAACGCCATCAGCCGCTAGAGGGATCGATAACGCTGAACAGCGGCGTGGCGGTGCAGCAGCCGCTTCTCCGCCAGCTGCCCGGTGGCTGGCTGAAGTAGTTACGAAAGCTGCGGGTAAACGCGTGCTGGCTTTCATAACCGTACTGTAACGCCACGCTGAGCACGCTGGCGTTGCTGGTCAGCAGCGCGGTGGCTGCGTTGATCAGCCTGCGCTCGCGGATATATTCGCCCACGCCTTTGTGCGTCACCTGGCGAAACAGCCGCTGAATGTGCCAGATCGAATAGCCCGATTTTTCCGCCACATCGTTCACGCTCAGCGTGTGATGCAGGTTGGCCTCGATCCACGTCTGCAGCGCCTTAACAATTTGCGTTTGTCGATTCATCTTTATTCTCCTTCTTTGGCTGCGGCAGCACGGCGTTTTTCCCAGCGTTCTGCCGCCTGCATCACCAGGCTTAACGCCGCAGGCAGCACCGTTAAGGTCACCAGCGTGGCCACCAGCAGTCCGCCAATAATCACAAAGGCCATCGGTCCCCAAAATACCTGATGAGAAATCGGGATCATGCCGAGGATAGCGGCGCAGGCGGTCAGCACAATAGGCCGGGCACGATGCTGCGTAGCCAGCGTAATCGCCTCTTCCCGCGCCATACCCGCCGCGGTATTGCTGTCCACTTCACTGATCAGAATCACCGCGTTACGAATGATCATGCCCGCCAGTGCAATGACGCCGAGCAGCGCGACAAAACCCATCGGTGTGGCGGTCGGCAGCATCGCCAGCACGATGCCGATCAGCCCAAACGGGGCCATCAGTAGCGCCAGCAGCATGCGCGAGAAGCGTCGTAGCTGGATCATCAGCAGCACCAGCATGATCAGCAGGGTCACCGGCAACACGGCAAATACCGAACCGTTGCCCTTGTCAGATTCCGCCACCGCACCGCCTTCGGTGATCTGGTATCCTGGCGGCAGCTGCGCGCGCAGCGCGTCAATCGCCGGTGCCAGCCCCTCTGACACCGCTTCTGCCTTCAGGCCAGGCGCCAGATCGGTTTGCACAGTAATAAATGGCAGCCGCTGATGGCGCCAGATCACCGGATCGTCCAGCGTCCACTCTGGTGTTGCCACCTGGCTGAGGGGAATTTTGCTGCCACTGGCGGTGGTGAGCATCATCGCGGAGAGCGTATTCAGGTTCTGCCTTTCGCTATCGTTGGCGCGCAGCATCACATCCACCAGCCGGTTGTTGTCGCGCAGCGTGGTGACCAGACTGCCTGACCAAACGGTATTTAACGCATCCGCCAGGCTTTGCGAGGAGACGCCCGCCGCCCGCGCTGCCGTCTGATTCACCTTCAGCACGATGACGCGCTCAGGTTCACCGGCGGTGAGATTGACCTCGCGGGTCAGCGGATTGCTGCCGAGGGTGTCCGCTACCCGCCGTGCCAGCTGCTCAACGGTTTTATAATCAGGCCCGCTGACGCGATACCTTACCGGCCAGCCCACCGGCGGCCCCAGTTCCAGCGGTGACACACGCGTGGTGATATCGCTGAAGTGGGCATCAAGCGCCTGCGAAAGCTGTTGCCGCAGGCGATCGCGCGCGGCCAGATCTTTTGCCACCACCACGATCTGCGCGGTGTTTTCGTTATCCAGCAGCACATCCATCGGCAAATAAAAGCGAATGGCGCCGGAGCCGATATAGCTGGAGAAGCGATCAACGTCGTGATTGCCTTTCAGCAACGCCTCAAAACGCTGAGTTTGCTGCGCCGTTGCCGCCTGCGAGGCGTTAGCCGGTAACGTCAGGCTGACCAGCAGTTCCGGGCGATCCGACGAGGGGAAAAATTCCCCCTGCAAAAAGCGGGTGCTGAACATCGCCAGCGCCAGCAGGATCAGCGCCGTAATAATGGTCAGCAACCGGTGCGCCAGCGCCAGCCGCAGCAGCCGTTGATAGCCACGCGCTAGTCTGCCAGGGCCGCTGTGACTGGCGGTAATTTTGGCGGACAGCAGCCAGGTGCCGGTCAGTGGCGAAAACAGTATCGCCACTACCCACGAGCAGAGCAGCGAAATCAGCACCACGGCAAACAGTGAATAGCAGTATTCCCCGGCGCTCGACTGGGCAAATCCCACTGGAATAAAACCGGCGATCATCACCAGCGTGCCGGTCAGCATTGGAAATGCCGTGGTTTCAAACGCCCGCGTGGCCGCACGCCAGCGGGTATCGCCCGCCTCCAGCCGCGCCACCATCGCCTCCACGGTAATCATCGCATCGTCTACCAGCAGCCCCAGCGCGATAATCAAAGCGCCCAGCGAAATACGTTGTAAACCAATCCCCGCCAGCATCATGCAGGCGAAGGTCATCGCCAGCACCAGCGGGATCGCCGCAGCCACCACCAGGCCAGCGCGCATGCCCAGCGACACAAAAGACACCGCCAGCACGATGATCACCGCTTCGCCCAGCACGCGGGTAAAACCGCTGACCGCCTCCTTCACTACCGCGGATTGATCGGCGACACGCGTCATCTCGATGCCGTGCGGCAGACGGTTCTGAATCGTTTGCAGGCGGGCGGTGATCGCCTCACCAAAGTTCAGCATATTGCCGGTGGGCGCCATCGATACCGCAAGGCCAATGGCGGGCTGTCCGTTAACGCGAAAGGTGGCGGCCGGCGGCTCGGCGGTTTCACGGCTGATGGTCGCCAGTTCGCTGAGTGGAATAAAGCGATCGCCAATGTGCAGCGTCACCGCGCGCAGGCTGTCAACGGTGGTGAGCGCGCCGCTAACGCGCAGCGACAGGTTCTCACTGTTGGTGCGCAGCGTGCCCGCAGGCACCACCGCGTTTTGCGCCTTGATGGCCGCTTTTACCTGCTCCAGATCGAGCCCCATGCCCGCCAGCCGACTCGGCAAAAAGGCGATGACAATTTGCTCTTCCTGCACGCCTGTCAGCGTGATTTTGCCGATGTCGGGCACCGTCATCAGATCGCGCCGCACGGCTTCTACCCGATCGCGCAGCTCGCGCGGCGTAAAGCCTTCGGCGGTGAAGCCATAAATCGTGCCGTAGGTGTCGTCAAACTCGTCGTCAACCTGCGGTCCCTGTACGCCTTCCGGCAGCGACGGGGCGATATCCTGCATTTTTTTCCGCACCTGATACCAGATGCCCTGCACCTGCGCGGGCGGCGTGTCATCGCGCAGATAGACAAAAATGACCACTTTGCCGGCGTGCGTCTGACTTTCGACATAATCGAGATAGGGCACTTCCTGCAGTTTTTTCTCCAGCGTATCGGTCACCAGCTGGGTGGTGTCATGCACATCGGCGCCCGGCCAGCTGGCGCTGACCACGGCGGTTTTGATGGTAAACGGCGGATCTTCGTTGCGCGGCAGCTGCTCATAGCTCAACACCCCGGCGGCCATGATCAGCAGCATAAAAAACACCACCAGCTGCTGATGCGCCAGCGCCCATGCCGACAGGTTAAATGACGATTTCAGTGGCTGGCTCATTCTTCGCCCTCCGCGAGCGTCACGCGCTCCTGATCACGCAGCTTGCTGACCCCGGCGATAACAATGGTGTCGCCAGGCTGAATACCGGAGGCGATCGCCACATCGGTGGCGCTGTAGCTGGCGAGGGTAACGGGCCGGATCTGCAAACGCAGACTCTGACGATCGACGATAAACACCGCCGGTTTACCCTCGATGCGCGTCAGCGCAGCGGCTGGTAGCGTCATCACGCCGGGCCCGCTTTGCGCCTGAGCGATCTGTACGTTAGCGCCCAGCGCCAGTGCCGCGGGTGGATCGATCAGCGTCAGGCGGACGTGCCAGGTACGGGTTTGCGGATCGGCCTGCGGGCTGATATCGCGCAGACGGGCGGTGGCGTGCACCTCAGGATCGCTTAATAAGGAAACGGTAAACGGCGTGGCAGCATTTTGCGCGATGAGATGCGGATCGGCGACGTCAAACACCGCATCGCGGCTGTCGCTGGCCGCCAGCGTGACGACGGTCGATCCGGCCCCCAGCACCTGACCGGGTGAGGCGCTGACGGCGGTAATCACGCCATCCTGCGGCGCCTGCAGCTGCGTCCAGCTCAGGTTATCGCGGGCGTTTCGCCAGGCGGATTCACTGCTCTGCCGACGCGCTACCGCCGCCTGCCAGTCACCGCGTGCGCTGTCGAGCTGGCTGCGCGAAATGGCACCCGCTGGCATCAGTTGCTGCATACGGTTCAGCGTCAGCGCGGCAACGTGCTCGGCGGCACGGGCGCTGTTGAGATCGGCCAGCGCGCTGCTGAGCTGATTCTGTCCGGTATCACGTTCCAGCGACGCCAACAGCTCGCCTGCCTTTACCCGATCGCCAACGTCCACTTGCCGACTCAGCAACCGGCCATCCAGCCGAAACGCCAGCGGCAGTTCTTCATGGGCACGAACCTCACCGGTGCGGGTAAGCAGCGTGCCGGCGGCGAGCACTGGCGCCTGCATGACGCGCACCGGCCGCGGCGGTGCCGCCTTCTTGTTTTCGTCGTTGTGGCAGCCCGCCAGTACCAACGCCATCAGCACCAGTAAAATAGCAAAGCAGGCGGGTTTGAGTCGGCCGTGCTGGCTGAGATGGTCAAATGCCTGCCTGCCGTAATGATTAAGATTCTCTGTCATGGCCATGTTCCTGAGTTGAGTGCGGCCATTCAATCCAGGTTGTGTCCAGATTCCCTGTATGTTTCATCAAGGAACGGTCAAGTCAGGCAAATTTATTCTCACTCCGCGCCACGCCTGCCGGTGCCAAAAATGCGTGTTATGTCCGCCAATGATTTTTTTTACAGAAAATCCTCTCACCTTGACCGTTTCTCCATCATTCCCTGGTCGTTTATTGACATCGCCTCTGCATACTCGCCGCTAATTTCAGGCAACGCATTGCACATTTATCAGGGGAAATAATGAAAACATACTCACTCACACGCCACGTTCTGGCACTGGGTCTGCTGTCGGCCACCGGCGCCGCCTGTGCTGACGACGCGCCACCGGCGAATAACGTGACGGTCGGCATTGCCGGTGTTAACTCGCCGCGCTACAGCGGTGCCGATAAGCAGCACTGGTCAATGGCGCCGGTGTTTCAGGCACGCGACGGCGCGTTTTTTGTCGATTCGCAAAAAGGTATCGGCTACGACCTGCAGGCGGACAATGGGCTCTATCTTGAGCACACGCTGGGTTACGGCCTCGGACGTGACGAGAAAGATTCACAGTGGCGAGACGGTTCCAACAAATTAAAAGGCATGGGCAAGATTAAATCGGTGGCCAATACCGCGATTGCGGTTGGCTGGTCGGTGACGCCGTGGCTGGTGCTGGAAGGCAAAGCCACGCTGCCGCTCACCGACGGTCAGGGTGTGCAGTATCGCCCTTCCGTTACCCTGATTCCGTGGCAAACCGCAACCGATACCGTGGCGCTTCAGATGGCCGGCCTGTTTGGCGATGCGCGTTACATGAACACCTTTTATGGCGTCAGCGCTGAGCAGAGTCAGCGCAGCGGCTACGCACGCTATGACGCACCGGGCGGCTTTTACAGTACCGACACCAGCCTGACCTGGAGCCATCAGTTTCCTTCAGGCTGGGGCACCAGCGTGACCGCCGATTATACCTGGCTGGGGGATCACGCTAAAGACAGCCCAATCGTTTCCCGTCGTGGCGGTCTGACCAGCATGCTGGCGCTGACCTATAGCTTTTAAGGCCGCGAGACCACAGGAAGATCGCTGATGAAAAAACATCACCTTATCTTACTGGCGGTTGTCGCAATCCATCTCTGCTGCTGGCTGGCGGCGTATCAGTTCATGATTGCTGACGCCGCCGATTTATTGCCCTGCCTGCGGTAGCGAGCGTTCTCTGACGAATGATAAGACCAGAGGCAACCATGCATATGCTCAAAAACAGTCTTAAAGCCCTTGAGTACCGGTTTAAAATTGCCCGCTCATGGTTTATCAGCGACCGACGCTATCGGCTGAATAAATTCCAGGCCAAATTCAAACGCAGCCTGAATATTATTTCGCCCTGCTCGCTGAACGATAAAATCAATTACCGCATGATCTACGATAAAAACCCGTTATATACCCGCCTGGCCGACAAGTGGGCGGTACGGGAATATGTCAGTAAGAAAATAGGCGCCGCCTATCTGGTGCCGGTTTTCGGCATCTATCAGCAACCCGAAGAGATTAATCTGGCTAACCTGCCCGATAAGTTTGTACTGAAATGCAATCACGACTGCGGCAGCGCGATCGTCTGCGAAGATAAAACGACGTTCGACTGGCAGCAGGCCAGGGCTAAAATGAAATTCTCGCTGGCCAAAAACATGTATTACGCCAGCCGGGAAACGCACTATCGCGATATTTCGCCGTTGATTATCTGTGAAACATTTATTGAGACCTTGAGCCGCTCAGCAACCGTGCTTGCGCCCGAGCTTTATCGTATTCACTGCTTTTCATCGCGGGCAAAAATTATCGAAGCGGACTTTACCGATGCCAACGGCAAAGAGTATGTGAATGTTTACGATGAGAACTGGCAGCTGCTACCGCTGACGATGGGCTACAGCAACACGCCAGACGCTATCGCCAGGCCGACGCAGATAAGAACCATGCTGAACATCGCTGAGCGGTTAGCGGAGAACATCGACTATTGCCGCATCGACCTGTTCCTCGACGTTAATAACGACCTCTGGTTTAGCGAGATGACCTTTGCGCCCTGCAACGGGCTTATGAAAATCGCGCCGGTGTCTTGGGATTTTATTCTGGGCGAAATGTGGGAGATGAACCTGCCGGTAAAAAATCGGCGCTGCTAATTTGTCAGCTGAAGGTGGTTGAGCGGACTATAATTTTTGCTCGGTCGGTAAACCGTAACGACAGTGGCGGGTGTGACAACATCGGCCAGGTGCCTTCAGCAACGGCTACAGGAAGCAATGCAATGACCCCCATCCAGGATATTGACCTCTCGGCCTGGCAGACGCTGGCAGAGGCCGTGAGCCAGCCTGACAATCCGTTTCGCTATTTGAGCCTCAGTTCGGTTGACGCCGATGGTCAGGCGCAGGCCCGAACGCTGGTGCTGCGCCGGGCCACACAGGCGACGCGGCAGCTGGAGTTTCATACCGATATTCGCAGCGCAAAATGGCAGGAACTTGCTGTAAACCCGCGCGTCACGGTATTGGGATACGGCCATCAATCGCGGCTACAGCTGCGCCTGCAGGGCAACGCGCAGCGCTATGATGCCGACAGCGAGCTGGCCAGCCGCGTCTGGCATTCGCTGCCTGCACACACGCAATCCACCTATACCGGCGGACCGCCGGGCGATGCGCGTGATATCAGCACCGATCAACCGGCAGAGTCTGCTGATAACAGCGCGGGTAAAGCGCGTTTCGGCGTAATTATCGTGCAGGTTACTCTGCTCGACTGGTATCAACTGCAGCGCGGCAACAATCAGCGTGCCCTGCTGCCTTACAGCATCACTGGCGAACTGGACGCCGCACGCTGGGTAAATCCGTAATCACAGAGCAGAGATCAACCCGCCAAAATCGCATGAGCCTGATGCTGCCAGCCTGATTACTTCATAGCTGAAATTCGGCCTGTGGCCTACGCACAGCATAAGCGTACTGAATTATGCTGGAATATTGCCTCTAAACCCAATCTTGTACTCCGCAAGCAGCAAAAACGCCCCTGCGTTGAGCTTTACCTGACTTTACGCCCGCCTCCCGATTTACAATTAGCAACATGTTAGAATAAACGCTATCCAATTCATTGTATTAATCAGCGTAGTTTGTGCGAGATCAAGCCGTTATGTTTTAACCAGCGGATCATTCATCTTCACAGACTGTTGTCGGTTTTCCAGGAGATAACATGCCAGAAAACAACTCTCAAATCCGAAATGGTACAGGCGGCATGATTTCCGCCTTTATCAGCTCCCCAAGCGCAGGCGGCATCGTGCTGATTCTGGCGTCGGCGGCAGCAATCATCATTGCCAACACTGCGCTGCGTGAAAGTTATGAAGGCTTTCTGCACGCCTATATCGGTGGTTTATCGGTTGAGCACTGGATCAATGACGGCCTGATGGCGATATTTTTCCTGCTGGTCGGGTTGGAGATCAAGCGTGAGCTGATTGTCGGTGCCCTGTCGAGCTGGAGTCAACGCGCCCTGCCCGGCTTTGCGGCCATTGGCGGCATGGCGGTGCCGGCGCTGATCTATGTCTGGTTCAACGCCGATAACAGCGCCACCTTGCAAGGGTGGGCGATTCCGGCGGCCACCGATATCGCTTTTGCGCTCGGCGTGCTGGCGCTGTTAGGCAGCCGCGTGCCCGCTTCGCTAAAGATTTTTCTTTCCGCGCTGGCGATTCTCGACGATATGGGTGCAGTAGCGATTATTGCCCTGTTCTATACCAGCGATATCTCGCTGTGGATGCTGGCGGGCGTAACCGCGATGCTGGCGCTGCTGCTGGGGCTGAACCGCGCAGGCGTAACCCGGTTGTTGCCTTATCTGCTGGTGGGCGGCCTGCTGTGGTTCTTCATGTTGAAATCGGGCGTGCACGCCACGGTTGCGGGCATTCTGCTGGCGCTGTTTATTCCGCTGCAGGGCAACACTGCTGATTCCGTTGCGCCGCTGGAGCGGCTGGAACATGGCATCGCGCCGTGGATTACCTTCCTGATCCTGCCGCTGTTTGGCTTTGCCAACGCTGGCGTGGCGCTGACCGGCATGACGTTTGACGATTTGGCCGCGCCGGTGCCGGTAGGTGTGGCGCTGGGATTATTTTTCGGTAAGCAGATTGGCGTGTTTGGCCTTGCTGCGCTGGCGATTGTCCTGGGTCTGGCGAAGCGCCCGGAAAACAGCTCATGGATGCAGGTCTACGGCGTATCGGTGCTGTGCGGGATTGGCTTTACCATGAGCCTGTTTATCGGCAACCTCGCCTTTGCCGGTAGCCCGGAACTGGTCGATGAGGTCAAAATAGGCGTACTTGCCGGTTCGGTGGTCGCCGCGCTGGTCGGCATGCTGATTCTGCGTTTCTCCGGTTCCCCTGCCCGCTCTGGAAATTAATTGCGTTCCACAAAAAGCACCGGTTTAGCCGGTGCTTTTTTTCGCTTGTGCTGCGCGACCGATCAAACCGGCGTGTAGGTAAGATGCCCCACAATACCGCTGCTGTTGCCATCTTTCGGGTGATTCACGCCGTCCGTTACTTCTACTGACGTAAAATCAAATGGCGACACGCCCGCAATGCAGGCGACGTTGACGCCGTACTGATCGGGGTTCGAACGACGCTGATGAAAAGTATAAATGCCGCACACCGAGCAGAAATAATGGGCGGCGACGCCGGTATTGAAGCGATATTCACTCAGTTTGTCCTGGCCCTTGATCACCTCAATGCCCGACAAGGCCGCTGACACCACCACTGCGCCACGCATACGGCAATAGGAACAGTTGCAGCGGCGGATAGTATTAAATCCGTCGATCAGCGCCACCTTAAATACCACCGCGCCGCAATGGCACTGGGCAGACAATTTTTCTGACATAGCGATCTCCACAGCCAACAGGATTAATAACATTTTCACGAAAAGCATAGCAGCGCTCACCGGCGAGTTATGCGAGGCCGCTAACGTAAAGTGCTTGTCGATCGGAACAAAACCGCAGGGCCGGTAAAACGGGCGGCCCGTTCATGCGCTACATTAGCTGGCTGACCGCAGCAGATTATGCATTCATCATGACAACGGAGAGAACATGGCTAAGGTATTCATTATTGGCGCAGCCGGGAAAGTGGGCATTCATCTGACGCGACAGCTTGCCGACAACGGACATCAGGTCTCCGCTCTGCATCGCAAGCCTGAACAGGCCGACACGCTGCAACAGGCAGGCGCCACGCCGGTAGCGGGCGATATACAGGCGTTGAGCCGCGATGCGCTGGCCGCGCTGTTAACTGGCCATGACGCGGTGATTTTTACCGCCGGTGCCGGTGGCGCGGGCATTGAGCTGACCAATGCGATCGATGGCGCAGGCCTGGCACTGGCGGTCGACGCCGCCGAAGCGGCGCAGGTTCGCCGATTCCTGTTGGTTTCTGCCTTCCCCGATGCGGGACGCGGCAAAACGCCATCTGAAGGCTTTGAAAACTATATGCGCGTTAAACGCCAGGCGGATGTGTATTTGGCGGCCAGTGCGCTGGACTGGACCATTGTACGGCCTGGCACGCTGACCGATGAACCAGCCCGAGGACTGATTCACGCCGGTTTGGCGATTCCTTATGGCAATATTCCGCGCGCTGATGTTGCGGCGACGCTGGCGGCGCTGATCGATCGGCCTGAGGTGCATCACACCATTATTGAGCTTACCGAAGGCGATGTGCCGGTGGCCGCTGCGTTGCAATCGTTGCCGCGCTAACGCATGATGCCGTGTCTTAGGGCACGGCATAAGCCAAATCCCCGCCTGCCCGCCACGCCTTGTTATGCAATGCCTCACACCCTTTTTTGTTGAAAATCCTCCACCATCATCCACTTGCAAATTCGGCAACGAGATTGTGCAGTTAACCGCTAAAGCCGCCTCTTTCAGGGCCGATAAATAACATCACCCTTATAATTGCATTTAGCGACTATGTTGACGATTAATCATAATGACGCTGCGGCAGTGTTGAACAAAAACAGTTTGAACACTACCTCAGTGCTCAGCAAGACCATTGAACGGTTGTCGTCAGGGATGCGAATTAACAGTGCAAAGGATGATGCAGCGGGACAGGCGATTGCCAACCGCATGACCGCGAATATCAACGCCGACAGCGCGGTTGCGCGCGGCCTTAATGATGCCATCAGCTATGCGCAAACCGCCGAAAGCAGCCTCGGCTCAGTGAGCAACCTGCTTATCCGGGCAAAAAGCCTGTCGATCCAGGCGGCCACCGGCACGCTCTCAACCGCCGACCGCATCAGCATAAACGGCGAATATCAGCAAATTCTTGCCGGTATCAACGAGATCGCCAACCAGACCGAAATTTTTGGACAGTATCCGCTGGCCACCAGCAAGCCCGATCTGCCGCCGGCGCTGCTGGGCAACGTCCAGCCGATTAACACCCGCTTTCCTGAAGCCGGTAAGAGTTACTCATTCACCTCAGGCGTGGTGCCGCTGGCTTACATTCCTGCGGGGGCGACCAATATCGTGATCAGCCTTGATTCGCTGGCACAGGATGATGATGTGCAGCTTTTCACCCGTGACGGCAGGCATCTGGCCGGTACGCCGATCAACGGCAGCGATCCCGATTTCACATGGGTGAGCAAAGGCATCACGGATAACGCCACGGCAACCGCAAAACTGCTGGTGCCTGCTAACGGCTTCGCTGCCGGCGCGAGCTATAACGACACGGATCTGATTGATGGCGGCCCGGCGTGGGCCAGCGCTGGCAGCGCGTTGAGCTATAACGGCATGAACATTACCTATAGCGGTGATGGCGATCGTTATGAAGACAGCACCAACGGCGACTTTAACAACGGCAGAATTGCCAGCAATTCGCTGGAACGCCTCACCCTCGACAACGTGCAGGAAGATTTGATTGTGGTGGTGGTCGGCAACGGGTCGTTTAACAGCACCCTGACCTGGGGGCTGCTGCCGGAACCCACGGTGGTGCCCGCCACTCCACCGAAGCAGAGCCGTCCGATGGAGGTGATCACCAGCGCCAACTTTGGTCAGCCGGTGCAATCGGACAGCATTCCGGCCACGCCCAGCGATACCAAAACGCTGGGCCTGAATAACACCACGCTGCTTTCTGAAGGCGATATCGCCATCAGCATGAACGCGCTGGACAAGGCGCTGGAGAAGGTCAGCCAATATCGCGGCACCTACGGCGCGAAAATTAACCGCTATGAATCGAACAAGGCGGTGTTAAACCAGCACGGTACGGACATGCAGTCGGCTCGCAGCCGTATTCAGGACGCGGATTACGCGCAGGAAGCCAGTGAGCTGGCGCGCACGCAAATTCTGCAGCAGGGGCAAACCGCGGTGGCTAAACTGGCGAATCAGTCGCCGGAACGGGTGCTGGCACTGCTGCGCGGCTAAGGATAACCGGCATAAAAAAACCGGCCTGTCGTGGCCGGTAATCTTTTCGGTCCGCTCAGGAAAAGGGGAATGAGCGATATTTTGTCGGCTATCAGCGCCCTAAATGGCGATCGAACGCCTGCCAGCTGGCAGTGAGATCGATGACCGATTTTGTCTTACGCGCCTCATCAATTTTAATCGCCGTCAAACCCGCCTCCAGCGCGTCAATCACCGAGACTTTCAGCGGCACACCCTGCGTCATGTGTTTAACGATCTCTTCCGCCATCAGTGCATCGGCGCCGTAGTGGCCATCATAGGCGCTGCCGCTGTAGGTGGTATCCACTTCGCGTTCGCTGGTGCGCGCATTGTGGACGCGAAAATAGTTGCGCACGAAATCCCCTTCCGCCATGCCGTCGGTGCCAATCACGCAAAACCGGCGGAATTCATCGGGCACGTTAAGGTTGGCGTGAAACGACAGCGTGGCGCCGTTTTGATATTCGATCAGTGCGGTCTGGTAATCGACAATGTCGGCATCACTGTCGAATACCGCGTCGGTGCTCGACCAGCCGCTGGGCTTGAGATGATAAACCTCAGCGCTGGCGGTGATATCGCCCTGCGGTGCATGCGCGGGCGTAAACGATTTGCGGCCGCCGAAGCTGGCCACGCGCAGCGGGCGCTCCTGCAATAACCCCTGATAGAGATCGATGTCGTGACAGCATTTTTCCAGAATGTAAGGACCGGCATATTTCTCCAGACGCCGCCAGTCGCGCTGGAAAAACGCGCCGTGATAAGGCTTGATATGCTCGGTGGCTTCAATCGAGGTAATTTCACCGAGCTGACCGGCATCACGCGCCGCCAGCAGATCGTGATAAAGCGGCGAATAGCGCAATACCAGCCCAACCAGAATGCGCTGCTCGCCATACTGTTTGACCAGATCTGCCATCGCCAGCGTCTGTGCTTCGTTGATCACCACCGGCTTTTCGGTAAACACGGTATAGCCCGCCGCCAGCCCCTGACCAATGTGTTCAAGGTGCATAAAATTGGGCGAACCCACCAGCAGCAGATCGTAGCCGCCTGCATTCAGCAGTGCCTCGACGCTGTCGAACGCCTGCCCCGCCGGAATACCAAAGCGTTGCAGATTCGGCAGCCCCGCCGGTGCAGGATCGTAATAACCGGTGATAGAAAAGTCCGGATCGGCGTTGCGTAACTCGTTTACCACGTTGGAAAGGCGAAAACCCAGCCCGATGATGCCCACTTTCATGTTTGAACCTCTGGAGTAGATACGTACATAGACGGTCGGCACAGACCATCGGTGATAATCTATACACCAACTTAGTACGGCAGAAAAAGTAATGTCAATAAGCACCATGGCCTGTAATGATGGTTAAATATTCAACATGATAATAAATAAGCCTTTTTATTATTTAAAATGGCCCGCTATTTATTTGTTATTGCGATTTAAGTTTTTATGTCCTATCTTTCGCACATCTGTCACTGCCTGGTCACAGGGATTCGCTGGAGGAATTGCGTGCATCAACACTATCTGCTGGGAATTGATGGCGGTGGAACCCACTGTCGTGCGCGCCTGACCACTTTTCACGGCGAGTTGCTGGCGGAATGTCAACGCGGCTCAGCCAACGTATTCAGCGATTTCTCCGGCGCCACCGCCGTGCTCACGGATCTCATCGATCAGGCTTTTAGCCTTGCCGGATTAGGCGCACAGGCGCGCGAACAGACCACCACCGTTGCCGGTCTCGCCGGTGCTAACGTCGCTTCAGTGGCGCGTGCGCTGGCGGCATGGCGTTCGCCAGAGACCGGTTTTCATTGCTGCACCGATGTGGAAATTGCCTGCATGGGCGCGCATCAGGGCGCACCCGGTGCGGTGCTGATCGTCGGCACCGGCAGCCAAGGCGCCGCGTGGAACGGCGAAACCTTTACGCTGTTGGGCGGTTGGGGCTTTGCCCTTTCCGATCATGGCTCCGGCGCTGAGCTGGGTCGACGTGCGCTGCGCTATGCGCTGCTGGCGCATGAAGATATCGTTCCCCTTACGCCGCTGACCCGCCAGCTAATGGCCGAATTCAACCACTGCCCGGAAACGTTGCTGTTGTGGACGCGCCAGGCCACGCCCGCTGACTGGGCGCGTTTTGCGCCCTGGGTGTTTGCTGCGGCCACCGATAACGATGCTGCTGGCGTCACGCTGATCGGCGATACCGCCCACGACATCACCTTGCTCACCGACAAACTCAGGCAGCTCAGCCACGGCAATATTGCGCTGATGGGCGGCATCGCCGCACCGATCCTCTCCTGGCTCCCCGAAGCGCGACGGGCTGAAATCGTGCCGCCTCAGGGCGATGCCCTCAGCGGTGCCCTGCTGCTGGCGCGTCAGTACGCTGGCGTCACCGCCGGTTAACCTTTTTTCAGTCGCGGAAGAGAATTATGACGGCGCCGAACATGACCGCACGCATCTTACGACTGATCGTTGAGAACTCACCGGTCAGCCAGTCCGACCTCAAGGTGAGAAGCGGGCTCAGCATGTCCACTGTTTCTCAGGCAGCCAATCGGCTGCTGGCGCAGGGCGTCATTCACGAACTGGGGCTGCGCCGTGTGTCAATGGGGCGACCTAAAACCCTGCTCGGTCTCAATCCCGATTACGCCAGCGTGATTGGCATTCAGCTCAACGCCGAACGCAACCTGATCGTCATGACTGACTTAACCGGCAAGCTGCTGGGCGAACAGCAGATGCCATCCGGCGCAATGACGCCGCGCCAGCTCGGCGATGCGCTGGCAAAATTTCTGCGCACGGTTGAGGACAAACGCGTCGGCGCCATTGGCCTGGCGATCTCCGGGCTGGTCGATGCGGCCAACGGGTCCTGTATTCGCTCACGTGTGCTGGAGTGGGAAAACGTGCCGATTGCCCGCCTGCTCGAAGCGCGCTTTTCCCTGCCGGTGTTTATTGAAAACGACGCCAACGCCATGGCGATGGCGGCGTTGGTGTTTGGTCAGCTCGGCACCGCCCACTCTGCGATTATCGCCACCTACGGCAAGGGCATCGGCGCCGGTATCGTGCTGGAGCGTCAGCTCTATCGCGGGCGGTTCGGCAAGGCGGGCGAAATTGGTCACGGCTTATTAGGCGACGGCTCTAAACGGCTGCTGGAAGATGTGGCGGCGTCGCAGGCAATTCTCGATCGGGTCAATGCCGCACGCGGCGGGCATGCCACTAGCTTACAAGCGCTGGACAATCAGCCCGACAGCGACACGCTAACCATCCTCAACGACGCCGGGGAACACCTTGGCATCTCGCTGGCGAACCTGTCGGTGGCCTTTGATCCCGACGTGGTTTATCTGGCGATGGAACCGCAAATGGCGTCGCGTATTTTGCTCGATGCCATTACCCAAAGTTTTCAGCAGTACCGCCTCAGGCTCTCTCCGCACGTAACGCCGCTGCAGTTCCTCACCGACTCCAACCGCATGTGGGCGCTGGGCGCGGCCGGTTTTGCGGTCAATCAACTGCTGGATGTGCTGTCAGCCGAAGCGGATGGCGATCCCGACGCCTGACGCCGACTCACCACCGCCCCGCTTCTGTTCTGCGTTTAACGCAACCGCTGACCCTGCTGATCAAACAGCAGGCAACTGGCGGGATCGATCGCCCAGCTCACCCGATCGCCCAGCTCAGCAGCGCTCTCCTCACGGCACTCAATGGTCAGTAACGCCTCGCGGCCAATATCCAGATAGAGATAGTTGGTATGGCCCAGCTTTTCCATAAATGACAGGGTGGCGCTGAATTGCAGCAACGAATTCGCCTGCGTGGCGGGCAGGAAATGCTCTGGACGAATGCCTAGCTGAACCTGTTGCCCTTCCTGGCACGGCGCCGCAATCGGCAGCACCACATCGGCAATGTTGAGTTCCGGCAGCCGCAGCTGAACTTCGCCTGGCCGCACCGCAGCGATCTCTGCCTGTAAAAAGTTAATGCGCGGCGAACCGATAAAACCGGCCACGAACAGGTTATCGGGATCGCGGTAGAGATCGAGCGGCGCGCCCACCTGTTCAATGCGTCCCTGACGTAGCACCACGATGCGGTCCGCCAGCGTCATCGCCTCCAGCTGATCGTGCGTGACATAAATCATGGTGTTACCCAGCGAGGCGTGCAGACGGGCAATCTCAATGCGCATCTGCAAACGCAGCTCGGCATCGAGATTCGACAGCGGTTCATCGAACAGAAAGATACGTGGATGGCGGATAATGGCGCGCCCGATGGCCACGCGCTGACGCTGACCGCCGGAAAGCGCGCGCGGCAGGCGATCAAGCAGTTCGGTGAGATGCAGCTTATCTGCGGTCGCCTGAATGGCCGCCGTCACTTCTGCCCTGGGCCGTTTTGCCACTTCCAGCGGATAGGCAAGATTGGCGCGCACCGTCATATTGGGATAGAGCGCGTAAGACTGGAACACCATGGCGATGCCGCGTTCGGTGGCGGGCTTGTGCGTCATGTCCTGCTCATCAATCAGCAGCTTGCCGCCGCTGATCTCCTCCAGACCGGCAATCATGCGCAGCAGCGTCGATTTCCCGCAGCCCGATGGCCCGACAAATACCACAAACTCACCGCTGTTGATCTCCAGATCGATGCCATCAATCACCTGAATGTGTTCATAGGACTTCTTAACCTTTTGGAGTCGCAGGCTGGTCATGACTTACCTCATCAGAGTTGCTGGGCCATATAAATGGCGTTGCTGCGGACGACGTGCTCGAAGCCAAGCCGTTGATAAAATGCGCAAACCTGCTCGTTTTGCAGGCTGACGCCAAGATAAACCCCGGAAACGCCCGCCTGGCGCAGCGCGGCAAGTTCCGTTTCAATCAACCGCCTGCCCCAGCCGCCTTTTTGCGCTACCGGCAGCAGGTTGATATGCAGGTGCGCTGGCCAGCGTGAGGTCAGGCTGGTCGCTGCCCTTTCCGGCTGGTGAACATAAGCGAGGATTTTATCGTCCAGCGGCGCTTCGGCCGTGCGGTCGCGCCAGGCGGCCTGCCACTGGGGCCACCACTGTTGTTCGAGCTGCGTTTCAAAGGTTTCGGTATCAGGCGTTGCCACCACATAACCGACAACCTCGCCCTGGCTTTCCAGCACAAAAGCGAACGCTGGCGCAAAACGCAGGTAGGGAATGACAAAGCGTTGACCGGGATAGTGCGCATCGGAATAGAGCGCCGTGGCATCGCTACCGGCATTGGCGGTTTGCAGACAAATTTGATACAGCGCGGCCTCATCCTGCGGCTGCGCCTGGCGAATTACTGCATCATCCAGGATCATGGCGGGTTCTCTTGAGCAGAATATGAACATCCTCACGGTAGTGAAAGCTGACTTAGTTTTCAAGAAAGAATAATTAATCGATAGCGCAAAGTGTGACCTGCCATAGCAAGTTGCTATTACCCATGGCTTCCGCCGCTGATCAACACCGCCCCGCACGGCGTCTGCTGCCGTGGCCCGTGCATGCCGTACCACCGTACCCCGCGCGATAATAACTTTTTCATATGGTTAAGCCACGTTTACTGCGGCTTAACCGCTATTAAACGGAGGGATTGCGTTCCCATTAGCGCTGCAAATTCATCCAGTTAAGCTGCTTTTTCCCGGCAGAGCAAAATCAGACGGCACGCTTTTTGAGCAGGATCGCAAAGCCAGAAAATGCCCGTCGCCCTGTTTGACTTTCTTTTTCACATAAAGTAAGTATTGATGATGCAGCACAGAACAGGGCAACCGGCGGGATGCGGGGTTGTAATGAGGAAAGGATGCGCCTTCTCGTTGGGAGAATCAGGGCACTATGATCAACGTACTCAGCACGTCTGCAATGACCCGCACCACGGCTCGCCGTCTCACTCAGCTGGTTAGCGCCGCCTTGTTGGCTGGCGCCTGCGCCACCTCCGCCAGCGCGGTGACCCTGTCAGAATGGGATATTTACAACTATCCTGGCCAGACCGAAGCCGTCGATGACGGCATCAAGGAATTTTCCAGCCAGAATCCTGGCATCACCATTCAGCGTTCGGTTCACTCGTTCGACGATACGCGTATTCCGCTCAAGCTGGCGCTCTCTGGCGGCGACGGTCCGCAGATTGCTCAGGTTAATCAGGGCGGCGGCGATATGGGATCGCTGGTGAAAGACAAGCTGTTGCAGCCGCTGGACAGCTATGCGCAACAGTACGGCTGGACCACCCGCTTTCCCGATTCGATCCTGAAGCGTAACCGCTGGTCAGATAAGCTCGATTTCGGCAGCGGCAAACTGTATGGCGTCGCCAGCCTCGGCGAAATGGTCGGGCTTTATTACAACAAAGCGCTGCTGGATAAGGCGGGCATCGCCGTGCCGAAAACCTTGTCAGAGCTGGAAAGCGCCATGGCGAAGCTCAAGGATCAGGGCGTGGCGCCGCTGATGATGGGCCTGCTCGATGGCAGCATGGGTCAGCAGGTGCTGGGCAGCGTCTGGCAGGCGCAGATCGACAGCGGCGATCGCAAGAAGCTTGATGACCTGATTTATGACATCGGCGGCAGCTTCAAAGATGAGAAGCTGATCAAGGCGGCGGGCATGATGCAGGCGTGGAACAAAAAAGGGTATCTGTTCCCCGGCTATCAGGGCATTGGCAAAGACGATGCCGCCACGCTGTTCCAGAATGGTCAGGCGGCCTTTCTGATCAGCGGCACCTGGTATCTCAGCCAGTTTAAGCAGAATAAAGATATCCACTTTGCTGCCATGCCTGCGGCGGACGGCGTCGCGCATCCGCTGGGCGTCGGCGGCACCGACTTGGCCTTTTCCGTCACCAGCACGGCAAAAACCCAGGAACAGCGCGATGCTGGCGCAAAATTCATTAACTATATGGTCTCCGACAGCATGGCCAACCGCTGGCTGCAGGTCGGCTTCCTGCCGGCCACCGCCAGCAAAAACGTGACAATTCCGGCGGATAATCCGCTGCTGGGTGAAGCTTATCAGGTGTGGCTGGCGCTCAATCAGTATGACGGCCTTGGGCATTACACCGACTGGGCGACGCCAACCATGCTGGCGGAACTCAATCAGGGCGTTCAGTTGCTGATGGCCGACCGGCTGACGCCCCAGCAGTTGGCTACTAATCTGGACGATAACTATCAGCGTTACCTGAAAACCCTGAAACATTAATGTTGACCCGTCACGCTGAGGTGGCGGGTGATTTTGCAGGTGAACCCCATGTTGAATCTGAGCAGCTGGCGCAACTTTCTTTACGTTCTGCCCGCGATGGCGATTTACGCCCTGTTTCTGCTTTTCCCGCTGCTGGCGTCGCTGGGCATCAGTTTTACCGACTGGGACGGCACCTCTCTGCCGGTCTACAACGGCGTAGCGAATTTTATGCGCATGTTCAGCGATCCGGTGTTCTGGATAGCGCTCGGCAACAACGTCATGTTGATGCTGTTCTATACGCTGTTCCCGATTCTGGTCGGCCTGACGCTGTGCAGCTTTCTGTATGAAACGCGCAATCAAACGGAACGCAGCACCCTGCGGGTGCTGTTTTTCCTGCCTTATATTATGCCGATGGCGGTGCTGGGCGTGGTCTGGCGCTGGCTCTACAATCCGGCGTTTGGGCCGATCGATCAGCTGCTGCGCGCGATCGGTTTACCGCATCTGGCGCTCTCCTGGCTGGGCGATTTTACCTGGGCGCTGCCGGCGGTGGGCTTTGTCGCCACCTGGTATTTCTTCGGTTTCTGTCTGGTGCTGTTTATGGCCGGGTTACAGCGCATGGACCCGTCGCTGCTGGAAGCGGCCGAGCTGGATGGCTCGTCGCGTCGACAGAAGTTTTTGCGCATTACTCTGCCTTCACTGCGCCCGGAGATCCGCATTGCGCTGCTGATGACGGTGATTGCCAGCCTCAAAGCGTTTGACCTGGTCTATGTGATGACCCAGGGCGGACCGGGTACCAGCACCATGGTGACCAACATCTTTATGTATAAGCAGGGCTTTGATCTGCACAACTTTGGTTACGCTTCCGCCGTGGCGGTATTCAGCATGATCATTGTGTTAGTGATAAATGGCCTGATTCACTTTGCCATTCGGGAGCGTAACTGATGCGAGGCACGCCACTTTTTCCGCGGGCGATGATTTGGCTGATCGCCCTGATGACCATCCTGCCCTTTTTGATGGCGCTGATGACCTCGTTCAAAACGCAGATGGAGCTGTTTCAGGGCGTATTTACCCTGCCCTCCTCGCTGAACTTCAGTAACTACGTCACCGCGTGGCATCAGGGGCACTTCAACACCTACTTTATGAACTCGGTGATCGTGGTGTTTCCGGTAGTGATATGCAGCATTGTGCTCGGCATTCTCGCCGGGTTTGGCTTCGGCATGCTGAAGATTCCGGGCAAAAAGCTGCTGGCCGCGCTGCTGGCACTCGGTATGGTTTTGCCCAGCGAAGCCTTTATCATTCCGCTCTATCACGAGCTGCGCTGGATGGGGCTGACGAATACCTATCTGGCGCTGATTCTGCCGCAGATCGCGCTGTCACTGCCTTTTACCACCTTGATGATTGCCACCGCGTTTCAGCAGATCCCCAAAGAGCTGATTGAAGCCTCGGTGATGGACGGCGCATCGCGGGCGAAGATTTTGTGGGGCATTCTGGTGCCCGCCATCTGGCCGACGCTGTCGACGCTGGCGCTGCTGCTGTTTATCTGGACGTGGAATGAGTTCCTGATCCCGCTGATTCTGGTTAATAAAGATGAACTGCGCACCCTGCCGATCGGCATGATGTTTTTCCAGAATAAAAACACCATCGATATTCCGGTGCTGATGGCGGGTGCGATGATCGTGATTTTACCGCTGTTGGCTATCTTCCTGGTGTTCCAGCGCAAATTTATCAGCGGCGTTACCGAGGGCGCGGTGAAGTAAGCCTTATTGCCTCGCGTTCAACGGCCTGAAACGCGTGGCAATGATCAGCAGTACGATCACGCCCGCGCTCATGATTAGCCAGGCGACGTTAAGCGAGTCAGCACGATCGCGCACCACACCCGCGATAACCGGCATGGTGGCGGCAATCAGATAGCCGCCGCCCTGCACCCTGGCGAGCAGCTTGCCCGCTTCCGCTGCCGTCGCGGCATGATCCAGGGTAACGGTCAGTGAAAGCGGAAACAGCGCGCCAATTCCCAGCCCCAACAGCAGCGTGGAGATCACCGGCATCTCGCCCGGCCAGCCAATCAGGCAGATCAACCCAGCCAGCAGTAACAGCAGCACCAGCATTAACAGCGGTCGCCGATCGCTGAAGCGGTGCACCAACAGCGAAACCATAAATCCAGCGGCCACTTCGGTCAGTGTCAATCCCGCCAGCAGATATCCGCTGCTGCGTGCGCTCCAGCCTGCGGCAATATAGAGCGCCGGAAGCCAGGCCAGTACCAGCGTATAGGCTGCCGTGCCGATACCGAAAAAGATCAGCAGCAGCCAGGCGCGTTGGGTGGTGCGTAGGACAACGGCTGCGGCAGTCGGCGCGACGGTCTGTTGTGCAATGCCCGTCAGCCAGATGCCCAATGCGATGATCGCTGGCAGCGCCGCCGCTGCGAGAGTGAAATGAATGCCCACTGTCTCCGCAGCCGGGGCAGCACTGGCCGCGGCCAGCGCCGCGCCCGCCATAATGCCGGTGGAAAACAGCGACATCAACGTGCCCGCTGAGCGGGCGTAATCTCGTTTAATCATGGTCGGGATCAGCGCCTGTATCATGCCAATACCGGCGCCCGCCAGCAGCGCAGTGGCGATCAGCCAGAGGGCATTGAGGCTGAAGACCCTTAGCGCTGCTGCCAGCGCCAGAATAAACAGCCCGATAGCGATGCCGCGCCACGCGCCGGTGTGCCTGAGCAGCGTTGGTCCAGCCAGCGCTGCCAGCCCCATCATCGCCACCGGTAACGTGGTGAGCAGGCTGAACTGGGTGGCCGACAGCCCGGCGGTGCTCTGCAGCAAAGGAAAAAGCGGGCCTACCGCCGCCAACACCGGGCGCAGATTCAGCCCGACAAGGAAGGTAATTAATGCGAACATTACGCCAGCGGGCAACAGAGCTTTCATCATCGGTTCCTTAACAGGGATAGGTTCAGCGCAGCCGTCACCACTGCGCCATCTATCTTAACGTTAAGATATAAAGGTTATAATGAAAAGCCGCAGCGCACCTGCGGACACAAACCCACAGAATAAACAGGGAATAACATGCAGGATCATATCGATTTCGTTGTCGATCAGTGGCGATCGGCCATGCCGGAACTGGATGCCTCATCCATGGCGATTTTTGGCCGCATGCTGCGGCTGATGAAACATCTGGCCAAAGCGCGTGCCGTCGCGCTGGAACCCTTTGGCTTTCATGAAGGTGAATTTGACGTGCTGGCGACGCTGCGGCGCGCAGGAAAGCCTTATCGACTCTCCCCGACACAGCTCTATACCTCGCTGCTGGTGACGTCCGGTGCCATGACCAACCGGCTGAATCGTCTGGCTAATGAAGGCATGATTGAACGACTGGCCGATCCTCAGGATGGCCGAAGTATGCTGGTGGGGTTAACCCGACGCGGCGTGGAGACGATTGAGCAGGCGGTGCACGTGCATACCGAGACGCAAAATGCGCTGTTGCAGGGGCTGGATAGCGAGCAGCAAAAACAGCTCAGCGAGCTGCTTAAGGCATTACTGGTGACGCATCCGGGTGAAGCGACGGGCTGAACGAATCAGCGTTTTTTGTAGCGGTTAACCGAGGCGGTCCAGCTGAAGTCGCTGACTTCACTGGCGGCAAGCGAAGCGGGTTTCTTTTTACGCACGGGCTTTTTGGCCGCCAGCGCCTTCTCTTTCTCTTTTTCCAGCTTGATAGCCATCACGGTGTGTCGCGCTTCGGTGGTCAGCTCTTTCTCTTTTTTAGCATCCGGTTGTTTGCCGGTGCGCTGCACGAACTTCTGCATCAGCGCGTTGAACGCTTCATCCACAGCCACGCGCTCATCAGCGGTAAACTGGTCGATTGAAATCATTTTCTTGTCGTTCATAGCATCTGCCTGATAGTGAATACACGCCATCAGCTTAGAGTAAGCGCGACCGACAGAACACAAGAACTTGCATCCCGGCCAACATATCGCGCCTGGCCCACAAACGGCAATGCTCTCAGGCCAGGCGCGACAGGCTATTCGGTAGCCAGACGGAAGGTGGAAACGGAATGGGTCAGATGCTGCACCTGCTCTTCCAGCGACGCCGACGCTGCGGCAGACTGCTGAACCAGCGCGGAGTTTTGCTGAGTGACGCTGTCCATCTCGGTCACCGCCTGTTCGATTTGGCCGATGCCACGGCTCTGCTCATCAGACGCGGTAGAAATATGCGACATCAGCACATCAACCTGACTGACCGAGGCGATGATCGCGCCAATCGCCTCTTCGGTCCGGGAAACCTGATCGGACCCGGCGCGAATGTTATTCACCGATTCTGCAATCAGACTTTCAATCTCTTTCGCCGCCACTGCGCTGCGCTGCGCCAGGTTGCGCACTTCACCGGCTACCACAGCAAATCCGCGGCCCTGCTCGCCTGCACGCGCCGCTTCCACCGCGGCGTTGAGCGCCAGAATATTAGTCTGGAACGCAATGCTGTTAATCACGCCGGTAATGTCTTCGATTTTCTTCGAGCTGCTGTTGATCAGCCCCATGGTGACGATCACTTCCTGCGACACCTGCTCGCCGGTTTTCGCGTTCTTCACCGCTTCGCTGGTCAGGCGGCTCGCCTCAAAGACGTTTTCCGTGTTCTGTTTCACCGTTGCGCCCAACTGCTCCATACTGGCCGCCGTTTCGGTCAGCGCCGCCGCCTGCTGCTCGGTGCGTGAGGCGAGATCGACGTTGCCGAGGGCAATTTCCTGCGAGGCGCCGGCAACGGTATGCGTGGCGTTACGCACCTGAGAAATGATATTGGTCAGCGAACAGCGCATCTCTTCCAGCGTGCGCATCAGCGCCTGAATCTCGCTGCGCGACGACGCATTGACCGGCACCGGCGTTGCCAGCATGCCCTGCGCGATCTGCGCGCAGTGCTCACGGGCGCTGTCCAGCGGCACCAGCACAAAGCGGCGCAGGAAGATCAGCACCGCGCCAATCATCAGTAAAAACACCACGCCGAAGGCGACGATCAGCCCGATACCAAAACGAAAGTGGCTTTGCGCATCCTGATTTAATGCTTTGGCATAGGCTTCATGTTGCGCCAGTACCTGATCCAGCACCTGCTCATACTGATGATCCAGTTTGATCACCGTGGGCAGCTGCGCGTTAAAGCGCGCCGCATCGTTGGCCGTGGCCGCATCAATCAGCGGCTGAATCCCCTGCTCGCGGTACGCCTGGTAGGTATCGCGATAGCGATCGGCCATCGGGGCTTCATCTGCCAGCCGCGGTGCCGACTGATAGGCGTTAAACGCCGCATCTGCCTTGCCGAGAATCACCTTGATATTACTGAGATCCTGTGCGGACGGCAGCGCGCCCGGTGCTTGCTGCGCGGTCATGTATTCCATTAAGCGCACGCGCAGGGTGCGGCTGTGGTTAATGGGATCGATGATCGACAGCACCACACGAATCTCTTTATTCACTGCATCCAGTGAATGATTACTGCGGGTCAGCAGCCAGACGTTGGTCACCATGCTGGCAAAAAATAGAATAAACAGAAACAGCAGAACCAACAGCGAGGACTTTTTCAGCGACATGTTTTTACTCTCAAATGAGACGGCTATCCTGAGAATATCGGCATGGCGGGAAAAAGGTTTATGGTGGCAAGGCGGTTATCTGTTCAGCGGGGAAAAGCGCAGGGCTAAAACAGGTCGAGCTGGCCGGAGGCTTTCGCCGCGCGCTTTTTCGGTTTCTTCACGCCGGTCCTCACTGGCGCTTTGGTGCTGGCGCGTTCGCGAACCGGCCTGTCTGGCTGAATACCGTGCGCCAGCCGCAGCGCCGCCACCTCCGCTTTGGCTTGGCGGTGAGCCTGCGCAAAGTCCACCAGCGGCAGCGGATAGCCATATTGATCGGTCCAGCCCGCCTGTTTGCGCAGGTTGGCGGACATCAGCCAGGGTTCAAAAATCCACGCATCGCTGACGTTACGTAACTCCGGCACCCATTCACGCACAAACCGGGCATCGGGATCGAGATTGCGCGCCTGAGTCACCGGATTGTAAATACGCAGCACGGTATGCGCTGAGGTGCCGCTCTGCATATGGATTTGCGGATAGTGAATGCCCGGCTCAAAGTCGACAAACTGCCGTGCCAGCCATTCCGCCACCGGCCTGCCCGGCAGGGAGAGCGACCAGGCTGCGGCGGAAACTAACATGGCGCGCATGCGAAAGTTTATCCAGCCGTGATGGTGCAGGTAGCGCATGCAGGCATCGACCAGCGGCCAGCCGGTTCGGCCCTGTTGCCAGGCTTCAAAACGTGCCCGATCATAGGGTCGGTTCAGTGCGCCCATCTGCGGCACCACCGCGTTGTGCTCAATGTCAGGGCGATCCTCCAGCTTTTGCATAAAGTAGCAGTGCCATTCGAGCCGCGTTGCGAAAGCCGCAAGGCTCCGGCTCCATTTTGCCGAGGCCGCATGCTCGCGCGCCTGCTGAGTCCCCTGCACAATTTCCCGCAGGCTTAACGTGCCGTAAGCGATGTGCGGGCTAAGCCGTGAGCAGCTTGCTTCAGCGGTGATCGGCGAACTGATCGAGCCGCTGTAGCTTTCGCCGCGGCGATGCAGAAAGTCGTGCAGAATAGCCAGACCCGCATGGCGTCCGCCGTGCTGCCGGCCGTCGCAGCGATCGTCTTCGTCGCAGACGTTTTCTGGCCACTGCGTCGGCTCCAGCCCGCTATGGTCATCTACAAAATGGGCATGTTCGTAAACCGGAAACAGCGGGCGCGCCGCCCAGCGCTGCCAGTGCGCCTTGAAACGCTCGCGACGACGTGAAACCGGACGGCACACGCCGTTCTGCGCATATTCCTGCCAGATGCAGCCTTCGCGACGGCACCAGGCGGCTACCGCCAGATCGCGTTGATAAGTCCAGAGATTGCCGGTCTCTTCATGGCTGTGCAGGGTAAATACGCCGTGACGTTGTTTCAGGCCAATCAGCGCATCGGTGACGTCGCCGGACACGACCTGTAATCTGCCCCCCATATCGACCAGCTGCTGCGACAGATCCGCCAAGGATTCACGCACAAAGCGCCACTGTCGATTGCTGGTGTCGGTCAGCGCCCAGTATTCCGGTTCAATGACATAGAGGCAGAGCACCGGCCCGCCGCGACAGGCACGAAACAGCGCTTCATGATCGTACGTGCGCAGATCGCGCTTGAACCACACCACCTGCAAACTCATCAGGGCTCCTGTTTTTCTCTGCGTCATTATCCGATTTACGATAATAACTGCGGCTGCCTCAGTTGATATTAGTGCAGAAAGAAAATCGCTGTGAAATTAATAAATAAGCGGCAAACCGCGGCGTCGTTAACCCCGTACGCGGTTATGTTTTCACTTTACATTCAGCAAGTTGAAAATAATGCATTTTCATCGGCAAAGATTGGTAGTTTGTTATTTTTGCTATATATTTTCTGCTGGAATGCCGCAGGAAAGGTGAACGTGCTTATTGCCCACAACCCTTTCATTAATACAATAAATTTAATGCGCATTTCAGAATGTTTTTATTATTTCAGCGAATAACCCCAGGATGAATAATGAAAAGCTTTACGCGCGATCTTATCGTCTGGATTGAGCAGAATCTGGATAAAAAAATTATGCTGGATGAGGTGGCCAGCAAAGCGGGCTACAGCAAATGGTATTTGCAGCGGCTTTTCCTGCAGGAAACCGGCATTAATCTCGCCACCTACATTCGTCAGCGCCGCCTGTCAGAATCGGCCATCCTGTTGAAAATGACCGATATGCCGGTGATCGATGCAGCTGAACGTTTCGGATTTAGCAATCAGCAAACCTATACCCGCACCTTTGGCCGCCATTTCAGCATGCCACCGGGACAGTATCGTGTCTCCCGCGACTGGCATTTCGGCGGCTTGCAGCCGAGCCTTAACGACAACTGTGACAGCCTGCCGCAGCCGGAAGTGGTTTCCCTGACGCTGCCTCCGCTGCAGGGCATTACCTTCAGCTATATTTGCCCCAGTGAAACGCTGGGCAACCCGGAATTTCATGCTCAGCATCTGCAGCGCGCTCTGCAAAGTGCCGAGAGTCAGCTGCTGGGGAAAAAGCCACGTTACATCGCCGAGCGCTATGAACCGGCCGGGATGACCGACAGCATCCGGTTTGTGCTGACGTTTTACTGCGACACCGACGGCGAAGCGCAACGGCAGGAAACGCCGGTTGATGGCCGATTCCTGCGTTTTCGCTTCGACGGTAATATTAACGAAATGGTAGCAATGCAGGCTGATATCTATCGGCATATTCTGCCCGGCCGTGCCGAAGCGCGCCGCGACGGCTCCGACATTTTTAGCCTTGATGCGCAGCAGGGAGAGAGCCTTGATACGGCAACCTTCAGCGGCTATTACCACTTGCCGGTTACCCACGAACAGACGCTAGCCGCCGACTAATGACTTCAGGCTTTAATGACGCTCAGGCCTGCTGCGGCGAAGGGTTTCAGCACCTGTTCAGAGGTATCGGCTGCGACCACCAGCGTATTCACCATGCTGATGTCGCCGATGACCCACGCTGAGGCGCTGTTGAGCTTCTCCGCTGACGCCAGCACTACGGTTTCAGCTGCCCGGGCAGACAACGCTCGCTTGATACACGACTCCGCATAGTCGCCGGTGCTTAATCCCGCTTCCACATGAATGCCGGTTACGCCCATAAAGAAAATATCGGCACGAATATGCGCGATGCTTTCCATCGCCGCGGCACCTACCGCCACCAGCGAATGTTTATAGAGCTGGCCGCCAATAATGATCACCTCGATTAACGGATAATCTGCCAGCCCAAGCGCCACACTGGGGCTGTGCGTGACCACGGTAAAACGCAGATTCCGGGGAAAAAAGGTGATCAGCTCGGCGGTAGTGGTGCCGCCATCAATGATCACCACCTGCCCTTCGGCGATCAGTTCGGCCCCTTTTTTAGCGATGATGCGCTTGGCATCCAGCTGCACGTTTTTGCGTTCCGAAAAGGTCACCACGGCCGCTGAGGCAGGCAAGGCACCGCCGTGCACCCGCTGCAGTAATCCTTCCGCCGACAGCTCGCGCAAATCCCGCCGTACGGTATCTTCCGAAACGTCAAACTCTTCGCTGAGCTGTCGTGATAGCACCTGGCCCGCTGCGGCCAGCTTGTCGAGGATGAGCTTCTTACGTTGCGACGTTAGCATAGTCATTTCCTTTGCACGATATTGCTTGTGTCTGCACGTTTATGCGCACTATGATGCAAATTCTACGGATTAAGGAGGCCTTATGCAATCTGAACGTGCAAAAGTACGCATGATAAAAAGTGAAGTGTTATCCGACGACTGGTATTCGTTAAAGAAATATACCTTCGATTATCCGCGCCGGGACGGTGAATGGCAGCGTCAAAGCCGCGAAGTCTACGATCGTGGTAACGGTGCGGCCATCCTGCTCTACAACCTTGCCCGACAAACGCTGATTCTCACCCGACAGTTTCGCTGTCCCCTGTGGGTCAATGGCCATTCTGGCTTGCTGCTGGAGGTGCCCGCCGGCCTGCTGGATAACGAAGCGCCGGAAGTGCGCATCAAAGCCGAAGCGGAGGAAGAGACCGGTTATCGCATCGAACAGATACAAAAAGTGTTTGAGGCGTTTATGAGTCCCGGCTCGGTAACGGAAAAGCTGCATTTCTTTATCGCGGAATATGACGCCAGCCTTCGCGCCGGAAGCGGCGGCGGCATCCGTGACGAAGGAGAAGATATCGAAGTGGTGGAAATGGCCTGGGCTGACGCGCTCAACGCCATTGAGAACGGTGAAATCACCGATGCAAAAACCATCATGCTCATTCAATACGTTGCCCTGAAAGGCATCATGCGAGGTTCATCATGCACGCACAGCTCATTCTGATTGCCGGTCCTTATCGCAGTGGCACGCAGGGCGATCCTGTATTAATCCAGCAAAATTTAGCCCGCCTGGAAGCGGCCGCCCTGCAGGTTTATCAGGCGGGCCATGTGCCGGTGATTGGCGAATGGCTGGCGCTGCCGCTGGCTCACGCCGCCGGTTCTCAGCGCCTGGATGATGAGATTGCCGAGTCGATGCTTTATCCGGTTGCTCATCGCCTGATTAGCCGATGCGATGCGATTTTTCGTATCGCGGGCGCATCGAAAGGTGCCGATATGGATATCGAAGTGGCAAAACAACGGGGCCTGAGGATTTATACCGTTATCGAACAGATTGATATCGTCAGCTAACTGCCGCTGGCTGAACTGAAGAAGGCTTCGAGCCTTGTCAGCGCCAGCATCTACACGCTGTATCCCGATAAGCGCAGCCTGTTTCTCGCGGCGCTTCAGCAATATATGGAGGCAGGGCTGACACGCTTGCAACAGCGCGAGGCCTCGCTTTCTCCTGAAGCGACCGGGCAATCTTATCAGCAATGCTTTCCGCCGCAGGCGCTGCGCATCTGCTCGCCAGCTGCAGACATCTGGCCCTTAAGCTGATGCTGAGCACAGCCGTTGATGGTATGTGCGGCGAATTAATTTGTCAGAGGCGACAATGATGCGCAGAGCGACTTCAGGTCGATCGCCCTCTCGCCTTGCCACAGCGTGATTCCCTGGGTTCGCTTCAGCCATGCTGCTTCAAAGGTCGCTTCTTTACCGGAAATAACGGTGAAGCGGTATACCGCAATAAACATTTCCTTCTGGTTCAGCATTCCGCAGCGGGCGTGCCCTGATGAAAAAAGAGCTGCCAGCGTGAGGCGTCATTCATGACCCAGTATGAAGTGCGTAACGTGCTGCGCGTTCCGTCCTGATTATCGGAGCGGTAATGCAGCAGCGCGTGACTCGGCGCCACTGTCACCAGCTGATAATCAGTGCCAGCGATCGGTTGATGTACCGGGTCATTAATCAGCGCACTTAGCGTCTCGGCGCGGCTTACCGCGGTGCCAGAACGGGTAATTTCGTGAAAATCAGCATGCAGAATCGCGTCAAGCCAGCCAGCATCTTTGCGCTTTTCAGCATGCAGCGAGCGTTCCAGTGCAATCAGGGTTTCTAACAGCATGATGTTATCTCGGAGGCATTTTGCTGATGGGGTCAGTGCGATTATAGTGTGCACAGAGACTTTTTTGCGTAGAGCTGAGTGCGGTAATGATCACGATAGAAAAATCCGATCCGACATCGGCGGAATCGCAGCGGCTTATCGCACAGCTCTCTGCGGTGTTAGCCGCCATTACCGGCGATGAGGGCAAAGGCCATTTCTCTTCCGATACGCTGAGTGCGACGCGCGCGTTATGGGCGCTGGCTCGCAATCATCACGGCGTCGCCATTGGCTGTGGTGCGATCAGGCCGCTTTCGGCATCCACCGCTGAAGTAAAAAGGGTCTTTTCCACAGGAGAAATCCCCGGCACCGGCGCAGCGCTGATGCGCTTCCTCGAAAAGAATGCCCTGCTGCTGGGCTATCGCGATATCTGGCTGGCGACCCGCCTTACTAACAGCGGCGCCGTGGCGTTTTACCGCCGTCAGGGCTATAACATCATCGATAATTATGGCGATTATGTTGGCCGTGAGGAGACGATCTGTCTGGCAAAGCGGCTCGATCCTCGCTAACAAGCGTTGTTCCTCACAGATCCATTGCCATAATGCAGACGACAGCTTTGCTGTGAAGCGGTGCTGAACATCACCTCACGGATCGTCTTCATGCCCCGGGCGGCATAAAACTGCTGTGCTCGCCGGTTCTGCTGCAAGACTTCCAGCCATAACACGGGCCGCTGTTGCTCGCGTGCCAGCGTAACAACCTGGTCAAACATCTGTTTACCGCTGCCGCTTCCCGTTTCAGCTGGATGCAGATAAAGTTTATTCAACATCACACCCGAGAGATCGCTGTTCGGTATTTCGGCGGACCAGGTGACTTTTGCAAAGCCCACCGGATGGGCATTTTCCGCTATCCACCAGCTGACATTATCGTCAGAAAGGCTGGATTCCAGCTGTGCAAGACCATAATCCGCTGCCAAAAAGGCATCCAGCTCGCTGGCTGATTGCCAAAGATGGGCGAAGTGAGCGCGATAAATCTCAGCACCCAGCCGATGTAATACGCTTTTGTCTTGCTGGTCAGCCTTGCGAATCGTGAGTGTCATGATATTCCCTGAAATTTTCCGTTCATTACCTTAGCGCACGCATGGAAAAATGCTGACTGAAAAGGGTTTTATCATAGCGTTTTGGCTACAGGTTAACGCTCATGCATGCTCAATCCGCGCTTCAACGTTTTTGCGACACTTTTTCTTTTACGCCAGACATGTCTGCCAACCTTCCTGCATTGCAGGCGTTGCAGCAGTTCTATGTTCAACATCTGCCGTTTGAGAATATCGACGTCTTACTCGGCAAGCCGATCAGCATCGAGCCTGCGGATGTTGTTGAAAAGCTGCTGATTAAACGGCGTGGCGGCTACTGTTTTGAGCACAATACGCTGTTCAGGCTGCTGCTCGAAGCGATGGGCTTTAACGTTTCCACCCATCTGGCAAGAGTGGTGTGGGGCGCAGCGGAGAACGCGGCATCACCTGAAACGCATATGGTGTTGCTGGCGGAACTGCAAGGCAGGCACTATCTTACTGATGTCGGTTTTGGTGGCGTCAGCCTTACCCGGCCGCTGTTGCTTGAACCGGGAGAACAGCACGGTTTTATGCTGAAACAAGACGATAGTGGCGACTGGTTGCTGGCGGCTAACCTGAACGATAAGGCGCATCCGATGTATCGCTTCCATCAGCGCGCGTGCGAAGCAGTGGATATTGTGGTTGCCAACCATTTTGTATCGACCTGGCCACAATCACATTTTCGTCATCATCTGCTGATGGCGAGAATCATAGATGGCGTTCAGGTAAATATGTCTGATTGGCGCCAGACCACGCATGGCGAAACGCGCAGAGAAATGCACGTGCAGAACTTTGCCGAATTTTGTTCACAGGTTAAAGCTCTTTTCACCGATGAACAGGCCATCTCTGAGGCTGAACTGGAGGTGATTTATCGCAGGGTCGGTCAGTGAAGGTCAGGCGGATAGCGAGCGGCGGGCAAAATCAGAAGGTTAAGATCAACATGCGGCGGTAAACAGCCGTTCGACAAAACAAAAAACCCGCACGAGGCGGGTTTTATCACTTATATCGTTGCTTATCTGCTCAGGCTAGGCCGTTATCACAGATACAGCGGTCGATATATTAGATAGCTTTAACGTTTGCAGCTGATGGGCCTTTAGCGCCCTTCTCGATGGTGAAGGTCACGGTCTGGCCTTCGTCGAGAGTTTTGTAATCATCGCTCTGGATTGCAGAGAAATGTACGAATACATCTTTGCTGCCGTCCTGAGGAGTGATAAAGCCAAAACCTTTACCAGCATCAAACCATTTTACTGTACCAGTCATTGTATCAGACATGTGATATTTCCTTTATTTATGAGCCACTTAAAGCGGCGAAAGATGGCCTGTATCGCAGAGAGAAACTTACTTGGCACTTAGGAGGAGGCTCACGAAGAAGGATATCAAAGGATAACACTTGAGCTGAGGACTGCTTTACTAAAACTGCGTTCATAAGGTCTGTGTTCCAAACCGATAGAGCTATTAAGCCACGGTCGGACTTACTACGCAATGTTTATTTCAACTTAATAATAATACGGACGGTTTTGTTCTGCTGTGCACGACGACAATGCTGACAGGTCTATAGAGGGAACTGCATGAAACAGATGGCAGCTCAGACCAGAGCGGATTGGGTTGACCGAAAAGAGACAACCTGAAAATTTTCGGCCAACATCTCTTACTCTGCTCTACCGGTTTTCACCGCCTGCCAGAGCTGAGCGCGAATGCGCTTCTGCTCAACGGGATCGGCTTCTGATTCCAGCGTTTGCATCAGTGCAAGGATTTCAATCTCCAGCTCTCGCTGCCTGGTCGGCTGCTCTGCCACCTCGTTCATGGCGGGTCTTGCGGGAAACGTCAGGACATTGCTGCCCGATGCTGACTCTTTCTTCTGCGCTACCATAGTGCCTCCTTCTTTACGTGTTTGATCTCAGTTCAGCCTGTAACGCTGGGCGATCGGGCTGTAATGAAGATGAAACGTGGTGGATGTAAGAGAAGAAGCCTGGTTGAAACAGGTGAATAAGCAAGCGGTGAGATGACGGTGTTTTTTTAACCCCAGCGACAGCTGGACCTGAAAAGCGGTAAGCCGATAATTCGCATAATATTTAACATTAATTTAATATTTTATTTTCATTTCTCTTCTGACCCCTATTGGCTTGTTTAACGCAAAATAGTCTCACTCTTAATCAGATGATGCTGCTTTGTATATTCACTCCGCGATTGTTACGGCCAAAACGATATAAATTACCTTCAAGAGCAATGCTAAATCGTGGTCATAAATTTGACTTATCAAGCTTAAAATTGAATCAACCTTGTTAACATTATAAATAACAGGGTTTTTAATAACTAAAATAATAACAGTTACTTACCCCTTATTTTTCATCTGTGAACACAAGGTCACTGAAATGTGAGTAAATATGATTTTAAATTGTTAACAATTGCGATAAAATAAATTTTCATTATTCAATAATTGTTTATCAAAGCTGCTTACATGTCTCAAACTCCTAAGAAATTTGTTCCCGTTATTTCCCTTCTGGCTATGCTCTGTTCTACCGCTCATGCTGAAAACGCAACGGAGAAAACCGATGTGTTACTGATCGGCGGCGGTATTATGAGTGCATCTTTAGGTACTTTACTGCAGGAACTTCAGCCCGACTGGAAACAGTTAATGGTTGAGAAACTTGACGGCGTGGCACTGGAATCTTCTAACGGCTGGAACAACGCCGGTACAGGTCACTCAGCCAACATGGAACTGAACTACACGCCACAGCGTGCCGATGGTTCGATTGACGTCAGCAAAGCGCTGGAGATCAACGAAGCCTTTATGATCTCTCGCCAGTTCTGGTCATCTCAGGTTAAGCGCGGCGTGCTGGATAATCCGCACTCGTTCATTAACTCCACACCGCACATGAGCTTTGTCTGGGGCGACACCAACGTCGATTACCTGACCAAGCGTTATGAAGCGCTGCAACACACGACCCTGTTCCAGGGTATGCAATTTTCTACCGATCAGAATCAGATCAAAAAATGGGCGCCGCTGATCATTGAAGGTCGCGATCCTAATCAGAAAGTGGCAGCAACCTGGACGCCGGTGGGTACTGACGTTAACTACGGTGAAATCACGCGCCAGCTGGTTGGCAGCCTGAAGAAGAAAGATAACTTCACGCTGGAAACCTCAACGGAAGCCACTGCATTTAAACGCAATGCCGATAATTCATGGCATGTCACCGTGACCGACGTGAAAAGCGGTAAAGAGCACAATATTGATGCGAAATACGTCTTTATTGGTGCTGGCGGCGGCGCACTAAAACTGCTGCAGAAAACTGGCATTCCTGAAGCAGATAACTATGCAGGTTTTCCGGTAGGCGGATCTTTCCTGGTAAGCGAAAATCCAGAGATCGCCAAAATGCACGGCGAGAAAGTGTATGGTCAGGCTTCGGTAGGTGCACCGCCGATGTCTGTACCGCATCTTGATGCGCGTTTCCTTGATGGAAAACGCGTGGTGCTGTTTGGACCTTTCGCCACTTTCTCTACCAAGTTCCTGAAGCACGGTTCTTTCATGGATCTGCTTGGCACCACCACCACTAAAAACGTCATTCCTATGACCGATGTGGGTCTGGATAACTTTGATCTGGTGAAATACCTGATCGGCCAGGTGATGTTAAGTGATGACGATCGTTTTGCTGCGCTGAAAGAGTACTATCCTTCTGCACGTAAAGAAGACTGGAAATTGATCCAGGCGGGGCAGCGTGTACAGATCATCAAGAAAGACGCTGAGAAAGGTGGCGTGCTGAAACTGGGAACTGAAATTGTGACCGATCAGCAGAAAACGCTGGCTGCACTGTTAGGCGCATCGCCTGGTGCATCTACTGCGGCACCCATCTCTATCAATGTGATGAAGAAGCTGTTCCCTGAACAGTTCAACTCGCCTGAATGGCAGAGCAAAATCCGTACGATTGTGCCGAGCTATGGTGAAACGCTGAACGGTAATACTGCGCTGACGCAGAAAGTATGGGACGAGACGGCAGCTACGCTGCAGCTCACCAAACCACCGGTCATTAATATGAAAGATGGTGCGCCTGTTCCGGCAGCTGAGCCTAAGAAAAAAGAAGCCACTAACAGCCCACAGCACGATATGGCGCTGTAATAGGCCTGATGTATCAAACTGCCCTCGCCTTGTGCGGGGGCTTTTTTTTGGCCCCCGGCAAAAATAAGTGAATTTACTCATTGTTATGCTGAGTTGCTTGCAGCAGGGATCCACAGCGAAAACAGCAGAAAGTTATCCACAGAAAATGGGGATAGGCTGTGTATGAAAAAGTATAAAACTGAATTTTCTCTGGTTAAGCGAATAGGGCTGAGAAAAATGAGCACGCTAAGTGTTTAAAAGTCATGCCGTTGACCGCTTGGTTTTTGGCTGGCTGACTATTTTTTACGCTTTTGGTGGCAAACTGATGACAATCTGCTGCTGTTTGCGCTGAAACAAAGTGTATGGCTGAAAAATCCATCCTTACCCTCCAGAAAAGCCATGATCTGCACATATTCTGTTTTATTGCTAAAAGCCCGCGCTTGCTGCCTTTTGAGCAATGTTGAGCAAAACGTTACTCCTAACATCAAAACGCGCTTTGCAGCTCAGTGTGTTCCTTACAGAGCCTCTCTTTACCCTCTTCTGGCCCATGACGATCTTGATCGGAGGCATTCATTAATGCGTCGTAGGATTTGGCTCGATCCTTTTCTAAGATCGTAATGCGATCGCCACTATGATCCTGTGTTGCATCTCTGCAATCGCTCGTAGAAGGGTCTGCTTATTACTGTCAATGTTGGGTGGTTTTTTAAACAGATTGCTACATTAGCTTATGCCGCAGTATGTATCCGTAGCGCTCGCCGCAAGCGCCTGAGTCAGTTTTATGACGAAGGCGTGAGGAAGCGCCATTTTGCGGTTGCTTAATAGCGATGCTTTCACGTTAATGTCGAGCGGAAACGGGTAAAACTTATCCACTTATACAGTGAATAGATCCTAATATAAGATCCTTATAGTTCCTGAATAGATCCAAAGAGATCCCCGATCGTCTCAGGCCAGACATACCAAGGGCTGAGAGGGTGATCGCATTCACTGTAATGAGTAAACTGTTCACTGTAATCAGCACAGTGTTCACTATAAAGAGTGGTATGTTCACTGTAAACAGTGCTAATGTTCACTATAATCAGGACATTGCTTTTTCCATCCACAAAAAGAAGATCCGCAGCCATGGCAGATAACATCAATGAAAACAAAGGATTGATTGATCCTTTTCTGTCAGTGACCAAACATAATGGTGAAGTTATTCAGCTTCATCCCAATAAAAATAATACCGTTCAGCCTGTCGCGTTAATGCGTCTTGGGCTGTTTGTGCCGACGCTAAAGTCCACGGCCCGCGGCAAATCAGGTGCGATGGCTTCTACCGATGCCACTAAAGAACTCAAGAACTTAACGCTGGTGAAAGCGGAAGGTTATGAGAAGATCACCATAACCGGCGCCCGGCTGGATATGGATAACGATTTTAAGACCTGGGCCGGGATTATTCAGTCGTTCTCCCGCTATCCCTGCAAAGGCGATACGGTGACGCTGCCTTTTGTTGATTTCGTGAAGATGTGCGGTATCCCCTCTTCCAGTTCGTCAGCGGCGCTGCGTAAAAGGCTCGATGCTTCATTACGTCGCATCGCCACCAATACGCTCTCCTTTGAAGGCAACGGCAAAGCCTATCACACGCACCTTGTGCAATCCGCCTATTACGATCGTGAAAAAGACATCGTGCGTATTCAGGCCGATCCCAAACTGTTTGAGCTCTACAACTTCGACCACAAGGTTTTGCTGCAGCTCCGGGCTATCTCCCGACTGAAGCGTAAAGAGTCCGCACAGGCGCTCTATACCTATCTGGAGAGCCTTCCAGCCAATCCGGCACCCGTTTCCCTTGCTCGTCTGCGTATGCGCCTCAATCTGGCCTCCAAGACCACCACGCAAAATCATGTGGTGCGTCGTGCAATGGAGCAGTTGCAGGAGATTGGCTACCTCGATTACACCGAAGTGAAGCGTGGCCGTGCCGTCTATTTCATTATCCATAACCGCATGCCTAAGCTGGATGGCATTCAGTCGATTGAAGATATCGCTGAGTTTACTGACTTCCCAGTTGAAGAGTAAACCTTCCTTTATTATCAATAATTTGCAAAACCATTAAGTTAAAGCATTCACTATAATGAGCATGAGCTGATGTCGGTAACATTCACTGTAATCAGCAAACGTTCACTGTAATGAGTGCTTAATCTCTTCTGCTAAACGTTCACTGTAATGAGCAGCGCTGCTTGCAGCATGACCTCAATCCAAACATTCACTGTAATGAGCACTTCTGGACGGCTGATCATTCACTGTAATCAGTAACGTTCACTGTAATCAGTAAAACGTGCGCTTTCACTAACGTTCACTGTAATGAGCAGCATTCCAAAACCCTCAGGCACGGTGGTTTTTTGATGGTTCGCATGTTCACTGCAATGAGTAACATTCACTGTGATGAGTGTTTTTAACCGGCTCGGCAGCGCTAACTACGCTGGCGTACACTTTACTCGCCTCCCCTGCCCACGCTTTTCCGGCTTTTGCTGATCACAGTGAACGTTACTGAGAAAGCAAATCCGCTCCTTACAGTGAACGTTATGCTTACGGCGATATTTACTCATTACAGTGAATGTATGACACCTTGAGTACCCTCTTCTTTCACTGCTCTGCTCATTACAGTGAATGTTTTGGTAGTCGGTCAGTAATGTGCATTCAGGATAATTTCTGACGTAGCTTCTTTTAAGTCTAATGTTGTCATACATGCAGGAATTATGTATAAAGGTGAAAAAGCTACATATATGAGGCATGTATGGGAATTGATGAAAAGCAGGTGCTGAAAGTTGCCCAGCGCTCTGAGAAAATGTTGCATTCATTGACGGATCAAATTCAGGCACAAAAAGCAGAATTACGTGAAAACACCTTTTACCAGGTCTACGCTAAAGCGGCGCTGGCTAAACTGCCTAAGCTGACGCGCGCCAGCGTTGATTATGCCGTTAATGAAATGGAAGAAAATGGTTACGTATTTGATAAACGTGCCGCTGGCAGCTCAACCAAATATGCTATCTCCATTCAAAATATTATCGATATCTATCATCATCGTGGCGTACCGAAGTATCGCGATCGTCATGACGGGGCCTATACGCTGTTCATCGGCAATCTGAAAGGCGGCGTATCCAAAACGGTTTCTACGGTTTCTCTGGCCCATGCGCTGCGCGCCCACCCTCACCTGCTCTGCGAAGATTTGCGAATTCTGGTTATCGATCTTGATCCGCAATCCTCAGCCACCATGTTTTTGAATCACGAACGTTCGGTAGGTTTAGTGGAAGCCACTGCCGCACAGGCGATGCTGCAAAACGTCAGCGGTGAAGAACTCAAAGCTGAGTTTATTGCGCCTTCTATCGTGCCTGGTGTCGATGTCCTGCCAGCTTCAATTGACGATGCCTTTATTGCTTCACGCTGGGATGAGCTGTGTGCAGAACATTTGCCGGGCCAAAACGTGCATACCGTTCTGTATGAAAACGTCATTGCCAAACTGAAAGACGATTACGATTTCATTTTTGTTGATAGCGGCCCGCATCTGGATGCCTTTCTGAAAAACGCCATCGCTGCGTCTGATTTACTGCTAACGCCAGTGCCCCCGGCTCAGGTTGATTTTCATTCCACCTTAAAATACCTGACGCGCCTGCCTGAACTGATTTCGATCATCGAGGACTCCGGCGCGGCCTGTCGCCTGCAAGGCAACATTGGCTTTATGTCCAAGCTCTCTAACAAGGCCGACCACAAGCTGTGCCATAGTCTGGCAAAAGAAATTTTTGGCGGAGATATGCTGGATGCTGCGCTGCCGCGTCTGGATGGTTTTGAGCGATGCGGAGAATCGTTTGATACGGTTATATCCGCTAATCCCGCGACCTATGTTGGCAGCAGTGAAGCACTGAAAAATGCTCGCTCCGCTGCTGAAGATTTCGCTAAAGCGGTTTTTGATCGTATTGAATTTATCCGACTGAACTGAGGTCATCATGAGTGCGAAAAGAATTACTATTGGCCGGACGTTTAGTCAAACGCCGGTGGAAACGGAAGACAGCAGTAATCCTGTACAGACCTTCGTGCTGTACACCGGCAAGCGGGCAGACTTTCGCTTCGAGCGCGTGGCGGCTAAAGAGATTGAAGAAAAGACCTTTGTCGATACTGACACTAACGGCCGCGATCAGGCCGGATTAACCCCAGAGTCGCTGAAGGATATTATCCGCACTATCCGTTTGCAGCAGTTCTTCCCGGCGATCGGTATTCGTCGCGGCGAGCAGGTTGAAATTCTTGATGGTTCACGTCGCCGTGCCGCTGCACTTCATTGCAAAACCGGGCTGAATATCCTGGTGACAGATGCTGATATCTCGGCTGAAGAAGCGAGAAAGCTGGCGCAGGATATTCAAACCGCCCGTGAGCACAGCCTGCGTGAGATCGGCATGCGTTTACTGGCGCTCAAGGCGGGTGGTCTGAGCCAAAAAGAGATCGCACAGAGCCAGGGACTGTCACCCGCCAAAGTGACGCGCGCATTACAGGCGGCCAGCGTACCCGGCGAATTGTTAGCGCTGTTTCCGAACCATGCTGAATTGACCCATCCTGACTATAAGGCGTTGCTGATTGCCTGTGAACAGCTACAGGAGTCTGGCCAGACGCTGGATACGCTGATTGATGGTTTAGCAGGAAAAGTCGATGACGTTCGGGCGAGCGAAAACCTGGCCGATGATGAAATCAAAAATGCCATCTTACGTTATGTGCGTGCTGAGAGCGCTGCGCTGCTTAAGCGGTCGGTAAAAGAGAAAGCGGTGACAACATCGCTGTGGTCATTTGCCGATAAAGATCGTTACGCACGTAAGAAGAGCCGCGGACGCAGCTTTAGCTATGAGTTCAATCGTCAGTCTAAAGAGCTGCAGGATGAGCTCGATCGCGTTATTGCCGCCACCCTGAAAAAGCATCTCGCCGACTAGTCTTCTCTCTCCCCTCATGCCGTCAGCGCTTATGAGGGGAGATTTTCTCCCTTCTTGCCCTCTCTGTGCTCGCCAGTGCAATTTCAGTGCTAAGTTAATGTAAGCAATGGCAATTCTGATACAATTTCAGCCTGAAATCGCCAACATTTCATTTAGCACGTGTGAACCAGGAGCCATTATGACCTGCTCGTCCGATTGTTTTATAAGGCGGCCTTCCTCAGATCCTTTTCAACCAGAATTTATTCCACTGCTTAGCGCAGTGCCAGAAACCTTACGTCAAATCCTGAACAGTAATCTGCACAGCGTTTACGTTTACGGCAGCGTGGCAGAAACCTGTGCCCTCCCAGAACATTCCGATCTGGATATCTGCGTGATTCTCTTTCAGCCGCTGAGTGCCGTTGAACAGGCGCAGTTGAAAGCAACGGTTTCACGTCTCACTCAAAAGCATGATGTTGTCCGCAAAATAGATGTCGATATGGGAACACTCAATGAAGTGCTGGCGCCACAAAATTTTTTCAGCTGGGGATACTGGTTGAGGCATCACTGTCGTCCGCTTTATGGGGCAGATCTCAGCGCTGGTTTTGCCGACTTTGCGCCTTCAAAGGAGATAGCGTTAGCGGTGAACGGAGATTACGAAAGCGTGCTTGTGGATTACCTGAAACGTATAGAAGCTGCGAAATGCGCTGTGGAGTTATACGCTCTTAAGAAATCTGCTGCTAAAAAAATGATTCGCAGCACCAACATTCTTCGAGAGTGCGACGATCGTGACTGGCCTTATTCGCTTCAGGATCATGTGGATAAATTCGTTGCTGTTTACCCGCAACATCGTGAGTTGATGGATTACTTTCTAAAGCAGAGCAATTTACCTTGTGATGAAAAGAAAGTGTTTACTGCGCGTCTGGTGTGGTTTATCACGTGGCTGAATGAGACAGCTAAAAAGTGTGAATCATCATCTTAAGTTTCAAGTTCGTCGACCATGATAACAGGGGAAATGAGCACCTGAAATTGCGCAGGTTCGCCACGCTAATTTCATCGCTAATATAATGAATTATATGTTTTTTTATAAAGTATTTCAGGCTGAAATCGCCACTGTTTCAGCCTGATTTTCACTACTTAACCACGATACTCCTCATCACTAACCTGTTCCAGCCAGGTTACCGGTGAGCCATCCAGCGATTCCGCGATCGCAATGTGTGACATAGCATTTTTATCAGTGGCACCATGCCAGTGGCGAATACCTTCCGGTATCCAGACAATATCGCCCTGGTTCATAATCTTTTTCTCTTCCCCTTCGCACTGAATCCAGCCCTGTCCGTGAATGATTATCAGCGTTTGGCCGAGAGGATGCGTATGCCAGGCGGTACGCGCGCCTGGTTCGAAAGTAACGGTCGCCCCGCCGGTTCTGGCTGGTGCGTCAGTTTGAAAGGGGGCATCGATACGGACGCGGCCAGTGAAATAATTGTCCGGGCCGGATGCTGATGGAACGGAACCACTACGAATAATTTTCATCATTACTCCTGCTATAAAAAAAACGCCTGAATGCCAGCGTTTCGTCAGCCGCTAACATGAGGGTGGATAGCCAAATGGCATTGGCTAATTCGCTGTAAGTGATAAACAGCATAACGGCATTAACTGGCTTTGATTAGAGGGGTAACATCGCTAGAGGTTATTACCCTGGCTCATAAGTCTTTAGCTATTGCACTCTCTGTTGTGAAAATACGCGCGGGGGAAACAATTGTCGAAAAGGGAGAATGAATAGCAGGCAAAAAAAAAGCCCCCGAAGGGGCCTGGCAATGCACGGTTATTACGGAACTTCTGAGACCGCTTTTACATCGCTTTTGTTGATTTGTTGCTTCACGCCATTTGCATCAACGTAGCCCAGCAGGCCTGTCTCAGCTTCGCTTGGCTTGCCATCACTGATGATAGTGCGGCCGTCGTTAGTGTGGATAGCATAGCTGGTACGCGTACAGCCAGAGAGAGCTGCCACACAAATTAACGCTGCCGCTGGCAGTAAAATAATCTTCTTCATGGTCATCTCCTGATTGATTGTTAGTTATCCAGTTCACTCATGTTCTTAACCTGATCACGGTTAATTTGTTCAATCTTGCCGGTCTGTGCATTCTTGTAAGAAACCAGACCTGTATCGCTATCAACCTGAGGCTTGCCATCAGTTACAATGGTTTTGCCGTCGGTCGTTTGCAGAGACTGGTTAGAAGAGCAGCCAGCAAGAAACAGTGAGGCAACCACTACGGCGAAAATTGTTTTTTTCATTTCCTTGATATCCCTTATTTGAAAATTTTACCATCCGGTAAGGGGGGACAGTACGTTAATCATGATGCTGATTATTATTAATAATAGACGCTTTTTCAGTTTTTGCTTTTGCCAAAAAATGTACTGGCAGTGAGTTCGCACCGGCCAGCTGGATTATCATCATTGTAAAGGCTTATGCGCTGCGTAACGCCTCCACCAGATAATCGAGGAAAACCCGATTAATTTCGCTGCGCTGACGATGCTGAGGATAGACAGCATGCAGATTGAGTGAGGCGGGATAACTGTTTTCAAGCACGGCAACCAGTTCGCCACTTTTGAGCGCGGGTCCGACGATAAACTCCGGAAGCAACACCATTCCCAGACCGGCGATAGCCGCATCGCGCAGCATCTCACCGTTATTACTCACCATCGGTCCACGCACGTCGACGAGTTTGCGTTTGCCATCCTGAATCAGTTCCCAGCCTTGCTGACCTTCTCTGCCATAGCGCAGACACGCATGATGGATTAATGCATCCGCGGTCTCTGGTTCTCCTGCACGTACCAGATAATCGGGACTGCAACAGATCACACGCTTGAGTTCGCCAAGCCGGCGTGAAATCAGGGTGGAATCAGCCAGCGTGCCGATGCGGATCGCCATGTCAAAACCTTCCCCAATGACATCAACATAACGATCGGCCAGCTCAACCTGAAACTGCACGGCGGGGTGCTGACGCAGAAAGTGGGCAATCAACGGCGAAAGGTGGCTCATGCCAAAAGACATCGGCATGCTGATCCTGAACGCACCATGCAAATCGTGACGGCGTTCGGTGACCGCCTGTTCAGCCTCCTGAATATCATCCAGAATACGCTGTGCATGGCGGGCAAACACCAGACCTGAATCGGTTATCGACAGCTTGCGCGTATTACGGCTGACCAACCGCGCACCGAGTGAAGCCTCAAGCGCCGCCATACGGCGACTGACATATTGTTTGGATAACAGCAGCTGTTCCGCCGCAGCGGTAAAGCTTCCAGCATTCACTACTGCGAGAAAAATGCGAAGATCTTCAATCTGCATATTGTCCACCAAATTGTGACACTGATTGCCGCGTCAGGGCATTGTTGAGGGAATGAGTTTACGGGTAATCTTTATGCATCGGAAGCGTAAACGCACTTCCTCACACCATTAAGGAAAGCATCATGATCGAGCAAAGATTATCTGCACAACGTGGTACCGGCGATCACGGCTGGTTGCATTCACGTCATACTTTCTCTTTTGCTGGCTATCGCGATCCGGCTCAGGTTGGCTTCTCCGATCTGCTGGTGATCAATGACGATCGTGTCGCCGCCGGTCGCGGTTTCGGTGCGCACCCACACAGCAACATGGAAATTATCTCCTACGTGTTGCAGGGCGAGCTGGCACATAAGGATTCGATGGGCACGGGTTCAGTGATTGTCCCCGGTGACGTTCAGTTGATGAGTGCCGGGTCGGGCGTGACGCACAGTGAATATAATCATTCCACCACCGATGGCGTGCATTTTCTGCAAATCTGGGTGGTGCCGGCTGAGAAAAATGGCGAACCGGGATATCAGCAAATCTCAGTCCCGGATGCTGAAAAACGCGGCAAGCTGCGGTTGATCATCTCGCCGGACGGCGCTGAACACGCCCTGCATATCCGTCAGGATGTGAAAATTTATGCCGGTCTGTTTGATGGCGATGAGCAGGATACGATTGAGATCGATGAAGGCCGCTATGGTTATATTCACGTTGCCCGTGGCAGCGTGGTGATTAACGGTTTGCCGTTCGCCGCTGGTGATGGTGCGCGCGTTCGTGAAGAACATGCGCTGACATTTAGTCAGGGCGATAATGCGGAAGTGCTGTTTTTCGATTTGCGGCCTGTGGAAGTTAATCATCCCACCCGCTAAGCGTGGCTGATTACAGTGAACGATTGTGGCTGGCTAAACAAAAAGAGGATGCTCGAGGGCATCCTCTTTTTTTTGTGTTATGTCTCAGGCGGTTTCGGTCGGCTGTAACCGTTCTGCGGCGCGCACCAGATCGGCCAGCGAACGCACCTGCATTTTTTCCATTACCCGACGACGATGCACTTTAACGGTAATCTCACTGACGCCCAATTCCGCCGCCATCTGTTTGTTCAGTAATCCGCGAATAGTCAGCCATAGCACTTCCTGCTCGCGGCGGGTCAAACTAAGAAAACGCTGCTGGAGTTGGTGGCTCTCCAGGCAATGACTGGAATTGCGCGTGGCAAGCTGAAGCGCACCCTCAACGGCTTGCAAAAGCACATCAGACGCGACCGGCTTAGTTAAAAATTCGTGCGCGCCCGCTTTCATCGCCCGAACGGAGAGGGGAATGGTGCCGTAACCGGTGAGAAAAATGATCGGCAGTACACGGCCACTTTGCTTGAGGGCGCCAACGACGTCGAAACCATCAGCAACCGGCATATTCATATCGAGAATGAGGCAGCCTGGCGCGTCGCAAAACGTATGCGACATAAATGCCGTGGCCGATGCAAAATCCATTGCGCTATAACCTTCCGACTGAAGCAACCTGACGATCGATTTTCTGACCGCGTTATCATCATCAACAACATATACGATTCGTTCCATAATCAGCCTCTGTGACTGCTGCCAGCGATCGTGTTTGCGCTGCGGAATGGCGACCATAAGATCTGCAGGTTCGTCATTGTTTACATCATTTTAAAACGGGGTTTTGATATTAACACAATACAAATCATTATCATCTGTCGTATCGACTGCAAAGCAGGAGAGATCGGGATTTCAGATTATCGCCCGCGACGGGAGAAAGGAAGCATGGAGCGCTAAAGCAGAAGACACGGGAAGCAGAGGAGGCAGGTAATAAAAAAACAGCGTGCCTGAGGCTACGCTGTTTTTTTAAAGAGGATGTTATTTAGTCAGCGTGGCAGTCATGTAAACGCCATTCTGAAAATAGGCGCTGGTCACTTTGTAGCTGGCGCCCATTTCCTGTGCCTGCGCAGCAATTTTCGCTTCTGCATCGTCAAGCGTAGGGGCAGTAACACTCAGTGAAGCAGCAAAGGTGCTGGCTGATGCGAAAGAAAGTACGATAACTGCTGCAATTTTTTTGATGTTTTTCATGATGAATTCCCAAGGTTATTTTTTAATTTTGAGGCTGTTGTGCCTCGATGGAAACTATCATAGGCGCGATGCCTGACGCTTGAAAGGCCATTATCTTGCTCAAGTCTTTCAAATAAATTGATGTTTATTTCCGTAGCAGAATATGAAGCGCTGTCGGTAGCACTGCCGCCAGAAAGGGGGTTAATCAAAGGCTATCCTGGGTCTCACGTGGTCTCGCTTTGAGCAGAGGGATAGTAATCATGCAGCGGTGAACAAATGGAGCCTGGCGCCGGGATAGCGAATCTCTTCTCTCTGTTAGGTTTGGCCCAGTAATCAGTAGCCAGAGAAAAGTGCGGTAAACGAGGAAGAATATTCAACCCGACTAGCCATGCGCAACGGCGTTGTATTTGGCTGAAATTTGATTTTGAGGGCGCGTGATTATACAGCAGCGTACGTGTAGAAATGGGATTTTGATCACGTTATGAATGCAACGCGCTGCAACAAAAAGCAGAAAGCGATCTGGCTCAGGAAGTTGCATTGTTGACGCATCCTTATTAGGGACAACGTTGTTTTTGATATATATTCATCAACCCAAAATTCTCTTACCAGGGCGAATAACTCAGGTCAATTGCCGACCTTTGCGGTTCATCACATGCTCAATACTTACAGGTGGCATATGTTTAAAAGAATTAACCCGGTGCTGATTATATGCTTTCTCTGCTATGGCTTTACCGGGGCAACCGTCATCGTGACGGGCGTTGTGCTCGGTGACCTGGCAAAATACTTTGGCCTGCCTGCGGCTGAAATGGGAATGATATTCACCTGGCTGAACAGCGGTATCCTGCTGGCCACCACGGCCAATATTTTCCTGCTCAAAAAGACCGGCGCGAAGAAACAGTTCATTTTTATGGGCGTGCTGCTGCTGCTGGCACTCTGGTTGCTGTTTGCCGATCACGATCTGACGCGTTTCTCTTTTGGCATGCTATTGCTGGGCGTCAGCAGCGGCATCACCATGTCGGTGGGCACCTCGCTGATTGCCAATATGTACGAAGGGCGTATGCGTGCGTCGCGACTGTTGTTGACCGACTCGTTCTTCAGCATGGCCGGTACGTTGTTTCCGATGCTGGCGGGCTATATTCTGGTACGCAACCAGCCGTGGCAGTGGATTTATGCGGCCATTATCGCCATGGGCGTGGTCATTATTCTGCTGTCGCTGGTGGCTAATTTTGCAGCCGCGGTGAAAAAACCTGCGGTGGCAGCAGCAGCGACTACCGGCGTGACCCGCGGCGAAAAATGGGGGCCGGGCGTTTACCTGATCTCCACCGCGGCATTTGCCTATATTCTCGGCCAGCTTGGCCTGATGGCATGGATTCCGCAGTCGGTGATGGAGCGCTTTAATGTGACGATTGCCGATGCCGGTGCCACCGTAGGACATTTCTGGACTGCCTATATGGTCGGCATGTGGTGCTTTAGCGTGATCCTGAAATACCTGCGCCCGATTGTGGTGCTGATCCCGCAGACTGCGCTGAGCAGCCTGCTGATCTATCTTTCCATCACCTCGGACAATTTTGAAGTCGCCAACTATGCGCTGATCGCCGCTGGCTTTATCTCCAGTGGTATCTACACCACGCTGATCACGCTAGGTACCTTGCAGGTGCGTTCCGCTTCACCGAGCCTGGTAAACTTCATTCTGACCTGCGGCACGGTAGGCACCATGCTGACCTTCGTGGTGACCGGTCCGATGGTCGGTTCCATCGGCGTGGAAAAAACGTTGTGGTTCCTGAATGGTCTGTATGCCTATGTTTTTGTTATCAGCGCGCTGACCACGCTGTTGAAAAGCAAAACACCTGCGGTGCAGGGCAGCAGCATCGGGCACTGATTTCTGCCTGAACACGTTGCGCATTGGAAGCCCTCGCTGAGCGAGGGCTTTTTTTATTGCAGCAGAATTTTCCTACAGGGCTTGACGTCAACCCGCCGCGTAACCTACAAATAGAGCCGTCAGGGGAGTCTCGCCAAAGAGACTGAGAGGCTACTAGCGAGCGATTCGCGGCGTAGCGACCCTTAGAACCTGACCCAGTTGATACTGGCGTAGGAAGACGGGCCGCTGATGCTTTTCAGCGGCTTGCCGCAAGGGCTGTATTCATCCGTCCGCGCATTTTCCCCTTCTTGTATCACGGGTCTCAGTTACGCTGAGAGGCCAAAGTGACGCTGTTTTTTACTTCCCTATTTTTCTTGTTGGACAAGCCGCAATGAGCCGGTGGTCAGTGCTGGGCAGCGGCGTTGCCGGACTGTGCGTGGCCACATTGCTGGCAGAGCAGGGCGAATCGGTTGAGATTATTACCGATGAGACACGGCTTGCGGCATCGCACTGGGCGGGCGGCATGCTGGCGCCCTGGTGTGAAGGCGAAAGCGCGCCTGCGCAGGTGACCGAATGGGGCCAGCGCGCGGCGGGCTGGTGGGCTCAGCGGGTCAGCGGCGTTACGCATCATGGCACGTTGGTGCTCGCTGCTCCGCGCGATCGCCAGGAGCTTATCCGTTTCGCCGATATGACGCAGGCTCATCAGTGGGTGGAACCGGCCACGCTGGAACCGCAGCTGGAAAATCGTTTTGCCCGCGGCTTGTTTTTTGCTGATGAAGCGCACCTCGATCCGCGGCAGGCGATGCAACAGCTGCGTGAAACCCTGACGCAGCGCGGCGTAGATTTTCACCGCGGGCAGCCGGTTGGCAAGGTCATCGACTGCCGGGGCATTCACGCCGCGCAAGCCTTGCTCTCGCTGCGTGCCGTACGCGGTGAAATGTTGATCCTGCAGAGCCGCGACGTGCAATTTACCCGGCCAATCCGCCTGTTACATCCCCGTTTCCCCTGTTATCTGGTGCCGCGTGACGAGGGCCGTTTCATGCTCGGCGCAACCATGGTCGAAAGCCACGACAGCAGCCCGATCAGCGCTCGCGCCATGATGGAATTGCTCAGCGCCGCCTGGACGATTCACCCAGCGCTGGCCGAAGCGCGCGTGCTGGAAAGCGGCACAGGTCTGCGTCCCGCCTTCAGCAATAACGTGCCTGAAATTCATTATCAGGACGGCAGGTTCTATCTCAACGGCATGTATCGTCACGGCTTTTTGCTGGCGCCAGTCATGGCCGAAAAACTGATGCAACAACTGAAACAGGAGTCGCATTCATGATCACCCTCATCCTCAATGGGCGCACCATCACCACCCGCAGCAGCACGCTGGCGGCACTGTTGCACGAACAGCAGCTCGATCCCGCCTGCGTGGCCAGCGCGATTGACGGCGAGTTTGTGCCGCGCACGCATTATGAAACGCAGCCACTTGGCGACGGCATGCGGCTGGAAGTGCTGTCGCCGATGCAGGGAGGCTGAACCATGTTCTATGACTTTACGCCGCAGTCACGCTTCCTGATCGGCACCGCCGGTTATCCTTCACCCGACGTGCTCCAGCAGGCCATTACCGCCGCAGAAAGCGACATAATCACCGTCAGCCTGCGCCGTGAAGGCAGCGAAGGCGCAGCATTCCGCGATCTGCTGACGCAGCTCAATAAGCGCGTGCTGCCCAATACCGCAGGCTGCCATACGGTGAAAGAAGCGGTAACCACCGCACACATGGCGCGCGAGCTGTTTAACACGCGTTGGATCAAGCTGGAGGTAATCGGCCATGCCGACACGCTGCAGCCCGATCCTTTTGCGCTGGTTGAAGCCGCTCGCATTCTCTGTGCCGAGGGCTTTCAGGTGTTTCCCTATACCACTGAGGATCTGATCGTCGGCGACAAGCTGATTGAGGCGGGTTGTGAGCTGCTGATGCCCTGGGGGGCACCGATTGGCTCAGGGCAGGGATTGCGTAATCCGCACGGACTGCGCGCCATGCGCGCGTGGTTCAAAGGCATTCCACTGATCGTGGATGCGGGCATCGGCGCGCCAAGCCAGGCCGCGCAGGCGATGGAGATGGGCTTTGATGGCATTCTGCTTAATACCGCGGTAGCGAAAGCACGAGATCCGGTAAGGATGGCCGCGGCGTTTGCCGCCGCTATTCGCGCCGGAGAACAGGCTTACGCCGCAGGATTAATGGAGCAGCGCGACATGGCCGCGGCCTCCACGCCGATCTTTGGCCTGGCCGAGTTCAGTTAACAAGCGAGGAAAAATGGATCGTTATCAACGTCAAACCATGCTGCCGGAAGTCGGCGACGTGGGGCAGCAACGTCTGGCGCAGGCGCGTGTCGCGGTAATCGGCGCCGGTGGACTGAGCGCCACGCTGCTGCCTCTGCTGGCAGGCGCGGGCGTCGGCACACTGCATATTTACGATGGCGATCGGGTGGCGCTGCACAATCTGCATCGTCAAACGCTGTTCGGCATGCAGGATATCGGCGCGCTAAAGGTTCACTGTGCACAGCAGGCGCTGGCGCGGCTTAACCCCGATTGCCGGGTTGAGGCGCATACTGCGATGCTCACCGCCAGCGGCGTAGATCGCGCGCTTGAGCAGGTTGATTTGGTGATCGACGCCGCCGACAACTTTGCCACAACTTGGCTACTGTCGGATGCCTGCCAGCGCCTTGCGCTGCCGCTGATCAGCGCCTCAGTGCTGGGCCGTCAGGGTTATGTTGGCGGCTTTTGCGGCGGCGCGCCTGGCTATCGCGCGCTGTTTCCTCAGCTGCCGAGCACGGCGGCAAACTGTAATACCGCAGGCGTGATGGGACCCGCGGTCGCCGCGCTGGGCGCGATTCAGGCGCAGATGGCGTTGAGCGTGCTGCTGGCGCATCAGCCTTCGCCGCTGGGTAGCGTGACCCAATGCGACTTTAGCCGCTGGCACTTTAATAGCTTCCGCTTTGATGGCGCAGAAGAGCCTGTCAATCTTCTTCCTTTCATCGATCGTCAGCTGCTGTGCGACGATGATTGTGTGGTCGATCTGCGCAGCAGCAGCGAAGCACCGCACAGCGTTAGCGCGCATGCCCAGCGCATCCCACCTGCGGATATAGCTGGCTGGCAACCGCCAGCCGATCGGCGCATCGTGCTGGTCTGCGCCAGCGGTTTGCGTGCAGGACAGGCGGCGCAACAGCTACAGCAGCGTGGTCTCTTCCGACTCGCGCTGCTGGCGGCGAATTACTGAGATGCGCAATCCAGTCGTTTCCGCACCGGCCATTACGGTGAATGCGCTGTCGTTTAGCTGGGGCAACCAGCCGGTCTGTCAGCAGCTCTCGTTATCGTTGCGCGGTGGCAAAACCACCGCGCTGCTGGGCCGCAGCGGCAGTGGTAAAAGCACGCTGCTGAGATTGATCGCCGGCCTGCTACTGCCCGCGGCCGGTGACGTGACGAGCAGCGATGGCTTGCCGCTGCCCGGCAGGATCAGCTGGATGGGACAACAGGATTTACTCTATCCCTGGCTTACCGCACGAGAAAACGTGATGCTTGCGGCCCGTCTCAACGGAGAAAAAGCAGACGGTGGCCGGGCCGATGAGCTGTTGGAACAGGTTGGTCTGGGCGGACTGGCCGAGGCAAAACCCGCTGCGCTGTCGGGCGGCATGCGGCAACGGGTAGCACTGGCGCGCACTCTCTATCCACAGCGTCCGGTGGTGTTAATGGACGAGCCTTTTGCCACGCTCGATGTGCTAACCAAGCTCAGCCTGCAAACGCTTACCGCCAACCTGCTCAGGGATAAAACCGTACTGCTGGTCACCCACGATCCGCTGGAGGCGTGCCGTATGGCGGATGATATTGGCGTGCTCACCGGCAATCCGCTGCGCTACGAACCTTTTGGTGCGCCAGAGGCCGCGCCGCCGCGCGAGGTCAGTGATGCGGGCGTGCTGCATCAGCAGGGCAGGCTGTTCAGCCGGTTAAGCCGCGATGAGAGATAAATTTTACAGCCTGCTCTGGCTGCTGGTGGTGATTGGCTGCGCCTGGCAGGCTGCCCGCGCGGCTGGCGTTCCGACGTTTCTGCTGCCTGCGCCGCAGGCGGTGCTGGTCGCGCTGGTGCAGCATCGGGCGCTGCTGGCACATCATCTGTTTTATACGCTGACTGAAATTCTGCTGGCCCTGTTGGTGGGCATCGGCAGCGGCACGCTGGCGGCCATTGCGATGGCCAGCAGTCAGCGTCTGCGGCGGCTGCTTTTTCCGCTCATTACCGCCAGCCAGGCGATTCCGATCTTTGCCCTCGCGCCGCTGCTGGTGCTGTGGCTTGGCTACGGCATCGCTTCCAAGGTCGCGGTGGCAGCGCTGATCCTGTTTTTTCCACTTTGCTTGTCGCTGTTCGAAGGATTGTGTCGTACGCCGCCGGGCTGGCTGGAGCTGGCGCAAACCCTGTCGCCATCACGGTTTTACCGTTTCCGCCATCTCTACTGGCCCGCCGCACTGCCCGGTTTTTTTACCGGGCTGCACATGGCGATGATACTCGCGCCGATTGGCGTAGTAATGGGGGAATGGGTCGGCGCCAGCGAAGGATTGGGCTATTTGATGATGCAGTCCAATGCGCGGCTGGAAACGGCGTTGAGCTTTGCTGCGCTAACCCTGCTGTTAATGATCACACTGTTGCTCTCAGCTATTGTGACGCTGTTGCGGCGTAAATATCTCTGGCAATCCTGAGGATGTCACCTTGAAAACTATGCGCTTTTTTGCCGTTGCTCTGCTGTTGGGTTGTTCGCTGTCGGTGAGTGCCGCAGAACGCGTGCGCCTCTTGCTCGACTGGTTTGTTAATCCCAACCACGCCGCCATTTTTGCCGCCAGGCAAAGCGGGGCTTTTGCGCGCGAAGGGCTGGATGTTGAGATGATTGCGCCAGCGGATTCCGCCGCCGTGCCGCTGTTGTTGGCGGCGGGCCAGGCAGATCTGGCGCTGAGCTATCAGCCGCAGCTCTATACGCTGGTGGAGAAAGCGGTGCCGGTCATCAGGGTTGGCACGCTGATTAATCAGCCGTTAAACACCCTGACCACGCTGGACAGCCATATTCATTCGCTGAGCGACTTCGCCGGTAAAACGCTGGGCTACGCCATTCCGGGTTTTGAGGATGTAACCGTTCGCACCATGCTCACCTCGGCAGGCGTCAACCCCGATTCCGTGAAGCTGGTTAACCTGAATATGTCTGCCGTGAGCGCATTGCTGAGCAAGCGCATCGATGGCGCAATGACCATTTATCGCAACTATGAGCAGCTGGAATTGCAGGATAAAGGTGTCACGCCGATAACGTTCAAGCCCGAGGAACACGGCGTACCCGCGTGGGATGAGCTGATTATTTTAGCGAATCAAAAAACCGCGGCCAGTGACAAACGCATTCCTGCATTTTTGCGAGGGTTAAATGCCGGTGTCGCCTGGTTACGCGCGCATCCGCAGCAGGTATGGTTCGCCTTTATCAAAGCCTATCCTGAGCTAAACACGCCGTTAAACCATCAGGCGTGGCTGGCGACATTACCTTATTTTGCCAGCGATGCGGGCGCGTTTGATGCCACACGTTATCAACGCTTTGCCGATTACATGCTGGCCAACAAGCTGATCACGCAGGTGGCGCCGCTTTCCCGATATTCACTCGCGGCGCCGTAACATCGGGCTAGCTGCCGATCTGACGACTGGCGCCCACCAGCGGCGCCAGCATCATTTGCAGCAGGCTCATGCCCACCAGCGCCAGCAGCGGCAGTGACCAACTGTGCAATTGCTGATGCAGCATACCGAAAAACAGCGGTCCCAGCGCGGCGAGGCTGTAGCCGACGCACTGCGCCATGCCAGAAAGATGTGAGGCCTGATGCGGATGAGCGGTGCGCAGCGAAAACAGCGAAAGCGACAGCACCATTGACGCGCCCGCGCCAAGACCGGCGACGATCAGCCACAGCGCGGCCAGTGCGGGGAACAGCAACAGGCCAGCAACACCGCTAAAAATTGCCAGCGAGGCGATAAAGCCCAGCAGACGCTGATCGCGCAAGCGCCTGATGGCGCTCATGCAGGCAAGGTTAGCGGCCACCGCCACAATCTGATAGAGAAACAGCAGCCATCCGGCGCTGACCTGGCTAAAACCATTGGACTGCGCATACGGCGTGAACCAGGCGATCAGGGTGTAAAACACCAGCGATTGCAATCCCATGAACAGCGAAACCTGCCAGCCAAGCCATGAACGCCACGGCGATAGCCCCGCAGGGGTGGGCGCGGATGCCTGCGCGCGCGGAACGGCGGCCCGCGCCAGCAGCGGGCGCCAGGCGAACAGCGCCACGATCACCGGCAGCAGCCAGACCGCCAGCGATAATGTCCAGCCGCCTTCGCTGAACGCCGCCAGCGGCGCCGCGACCCCTGAGGCGATGCTGGCGGTGATCGCCATGGTCGACGCATACAGGCCAATATATTTTGCCGTATGCTGCTGCGCATCGCGCTTAATCAACGGCGGCAGCAGCACATTGGCGGCGGCAATACCGCCACTGAGCACCAGCGTGCCGCACCATAAGCCGCTCTCATTGCCGATAATGCGCAAGCCCGAGCCGATGCCAATCAACCACAGCGCCGCCCACAAGGTTTTCTCCAGTCCAAAGCGGTTTCCGGCCCACGCCGAGATCGGCGCCAGCGCGGCAAACATCATCAGCGGGATAAAATTGAGTAGCCCTGCCTGCGCGGCGCTGAGCCCGAAGGTCTGGCAGATATTATCGAGAATCGGGCCGGTGGCGGTGATCGGCGTACGCAAATTGGCCGCGGTGAGCAGCACCACAAACAGTAAGGAACGGGAGCCAGCGGTAGTGTTAACAGAAGAAAGAGACATAATCGCGATCGCACAATGAGCAGAAAATCTGCTGATTAATGCGTTGGTTGACGTTAACGCTTACGCAAAAGGGCAGGCGCCCTGATGTCTGTGCGCAATCATAGCCAGGGAAGGCCATCGGGTAAAGTGGCAACGTATGCCAGTGAGCCGCTTGCGCGGACAACCGACTCTTTTTTTGCGCGGCTGTCGCCTTGCGCGCATCCGCGAGTCCTGACGTAGGTAAATCAGCACAAGCGCCGTTCCGTGCCAACAGCCTGCGGCGCAGCGGGCTGCGCATTACTCTGTCTGTAGTGGATTTCAGCAATCTGTTGCTTCGCTGCGCGCACGGCCTATCTTTTTTCATCCCAGACATCGCCCAGCCGCGAAATGGCCTGCCGATCGTAGCCTTGAGCCTCCAGCGGTGCGATAACCTCATGCTGCAGATCCGGCAGATAGCCGATCAGCAGTTCGCCCTCGCCGCTGAAGGTGATTTCACCCAGCGAGGCGGGCAGTACGCAGGTAGCGGCGCGATCCAGCGGCCAGCGCTCATCACCCATTTCGATATGCAGCGGCGCGCCGAGGTTGGAAACAATGCGCACGCTGTTAAAAGCGTAATGGTAGCGTTCGGTGAAGCTCGTGCGCTCCAGCGCAAAATAGGGGCCAGCACAAAGCAGCCGCCGCGTCAGCGCCTCGCTCTCTTCCAGCAACAACCCCGGTTGCGGCTCCACCTGCAACTCCGGGCGTAACTGCTGCATCAGCGCATCAATGTTTTTCTCACGCTCGGCGGGTGAAATTTTACTGCCGTCCTCCATGCGCCACGGCATTGCGTGCTGCTGAATATTGGAGGTTTGCTCAATCTCATAAATCAGCGTGTCGGGACCAAACGAATGCAGCATGCCGCCGGGAATATAAAACGTATCACCCGCGTTGACCGGCAGGCGCTGCATGATGCTGTCGTACTCTTCAGCCAGCAGCGCTTCGCGAATACGTTCACGGCTGATGCCGGGTTTGATGCCCGCCAGGCAGGTTGCTCCCGGCGCTGCCCACAAGATATGCCAGGCTTCCGTCTTGCCGTTTGGCTGCTGTTCAAGACGCTGTGCCGCGTCATCATTGGCGTGCAGATGCACCGGCAGCATGCCGGAGCCATCAATAAATTTAGTGAGCAGCGGAAACTGCGGGCCACGCCAGCCGGGCGCGACCAGCGCATCGGGTTCACTGAGGGTCAACTCGCGCAGGGTTTTACCGGCCAGCGCGCCATTTTTCACCGACGCGTTCATACCATCAACGTCACTGACTTCCCAGGTTTCTGCGATACGCCGATTGGGCAGGTCCGCTTTGCCGAGTTTTTTTTCGATCAGACTGCCGCCGAAAATATGAAATGCCATCGGCAGAGTCAGTTGTACAGGATGGGCTTTCATTACAGGGCTCCTTAGCAGTCGCCTGCGCATCTGCGGCGGATATTAGCCGCAGATGCGCAGGCAGGATGATTCCGGAGAATATCAGATAAAGGCGACGCCGCCGGTGACGGCGATAGTGGCGCCGGAGATATAGCTCGCTTCATCGCTGGCCAGCATGACATAGCTCGACGCCAGTTCCGCTGGCTGACCGGCACGTTGCAGAGGTACTTCGCTGCCGAAATTCTTGACCTGCTCGGTTGGCATAGTGGTCGGGATCAGCGGAGTCCAGATTGGGCCAGGGGCCACCGCGTTAGAGCGAATGCCTTTCTCGGCCAGCAGTGCCGCCAGACTGCCAGAAAAGTTAATGATCGCCGCTTTGGTTGCCGAATAGGCGATCAGTTTGGGTTTTGGCTGATCGGCATTGATCGATGCGGTGTGAATAAATGCACTGCCAGCAGGCATGTGCGGCACCGCAGCTTTCGAGATGCGGAACATGGCGTAGAGATTGGTTTTCATGGTGCGATCAAACTCTTCATCACTGATCTCATCCAGTGAATCGCGCGTCATCTGGAAGGCGGCATTGTTGACCACGATATTGATCTCGCCAAACGTCTCTACCGCCTTATCGACAATCGCCTGACACTGCGCCGCTTCGGTAATATCACCGGCAACCAGCACCGCTTTTTGACCCGCCGCTTCGATCAAGCGCGCGGTCTCTTTGGCATCATCGTGTTCATCCAGATAGGCGATCAGCACATCGGCGCCTTCGCGGGCATAGGCAATGGCAACGGCGCGACCAATACCGGAATCGCCGCCGGTGATAATGGCTTTTTTGCCTTTCAGGCGGCCGGAACCTTTATAGCTGTTTTCACCGTGATCGGGTTGCGGTGTCATGCTGGCGGTGTCGCCAGGCCAGCTTTGCTGTTGCTCAGGTTGTGGGGGCTGTGGACGATGAATATCTGACATAGCGTCTCCTCCTGAACGGCTTGAGTGCCGTTAATGGTTGAGTGATGGCAACAGCAGCAGAGTGTGTCGCCGGAAAATTAACCTGTCGGTCCGTAATGGACAATGAAAAAAAGCGTAGTTGAGAATGCTCGCGGTTGCCGCCTTTGGCTGCGCGTTTGCCTGAAAGTTGAACCACAGGCGAAGCGGCAAGCGGTTGTTTTAGCGTATTTTTACAGATTGATACTCGGATGGCTGGACGATGAACAGGACGTGAATGACATCTGCAGCCATACTGATCACAGTTACCCTACTGGAAGCGTCATCATGAAACGTTCATTACTGCTTTGCCTGATCGGTGCCTGCCTTAGCGTCAGCGTGGTTGCGCAGCCAACCACCACGCCGTGGCAGCCCCAATCCTCACCGACCATGGTGCAGTTGACGCCAGCGGCCGCCAAATGCGACCTGTCGCGCTGCCAGCAGGATTGCTATGTCTCCCGGACGCATTGCAAAAACAAAGAGGGCGGCGGCTGTAGCACCGAGGCGCAAATGTGTGTGCAGGCCTGCACCAACCAGTGTCGCTAAATGACCCAAGCCTGAATGTCTGAAAGGAAAACGGGTGCGTAACTAAGGTGTAATCTGATTTTGGATGCAGGCGGATGAAACAGCATGAACTCACCAGGCGTGAGGCTGTCATCACCTGTTCCGGCAGGCTACACTAGCGCGCTTATTACTATCAGAGGTCAGAAAGTTATAATGGGTTATCGTTTTATTTCTGGGGCGCTGTGCGCCACACTATTCCTCACCGGCTGTGCTAAACACTCCACGGCCGATGCGCCTAACGAGTTCGCTTCCGGCCCTACCCAAATCAACGTATCGCATATCTTCACCCGCGCGGATGATGGCTCGGTGGTGTTTGTCACCATCGACGGCAAAAACGCAGGCGTGCTGACCGGCGAAGAGAAGCAAAAATTCTTTGTTCCGGCGGGCAAGCATCGCGTTGGCGGTTATGTGCAAACCCTGCTGGGCATGGGCCGTGTGACCATCGCGCCGATTGAAGTCACCACATCAGAGCAGCAGATCCGCAATATTGCCTACTCGGTGACGCGCACCAAACCCGGTTTTGCCGAAGGCTCGCCAACGCCGGTAGAAAAGAAAAAGCCGGTAGAGACCGCACCAGTTGCCGCGCCAGCACCGGAAGCTGCGAAAGTGCCTGCGCTGCCTGCTATCCCGACTGCACCCGCGGTAATTGAAGCGCCTGGCGCTGAAAAGGTGACACCTGAAAACGGCACGCCAGCGACGACGCAAACTCCGGCGCCAGCAACAACGCAGACTCCGGCGACAACGCAGACTCCGGCGACAACGCAGACGCCAGCGACAACGCAGACGCCAGCGACAACGCAGACGCCGGCGACAACGCAGACGCCAGCGACGACGCAGACGCCAGCGACGACGCAGACGCCGGCGACGACGCAGACGCCAGCGACGACGCAGACGCCGACGACAACGCAGACGCCAGCGACAACGCAGACGCCAGCGACAACGCAGACGCCAGCGACGACGCAGGCTCCGACGACGACGCAGGCTCCGACGACGACGCAGGCTCCGACGACGACGCAGGCTCCGGCGACAACGCAGGCTCCGGCTGCCGCTCAGCAGCCTGCGGTGATTGAAGCACCGGGCGCAGAAAAGAGCACAACGGATACGTCCTCGACGGAAACTGATGCGGGATCAATAACGAAGTAAGGGTTAAGCAGACAGAAGAAGGGGAGTTGCCGAAGCGAGAAGCGGGCACCTGACTCTTTCACAGGAGGAAGGGTACGGCTCCGCGCTTCGGCAGGCCAACCTTAACAGGCTTGCCTGAGCAAACCGGGCGCGCGCTCGCAATGCCGACGCTTTAGGAATTTGCCTTATGTCGAATGCTGCACAGGTTATCTGCCAGCGTAAAAAGCGGGCGTTATCCGATCGGAAGCAACATCACCGCCACCCGGCCTGAACAGCAGGCCTGGGTACAACGGTGCAAGAAGAGTGCAATAGCGAGGCGAATCAGGCGGAGCGTAAAGGGCGTTTTGCTTGTTTGGTGATGGAGCGATCCGGGCCACACAGCATGACCGGTTTGCCAGCTACTTTGTCATCGTGATAATGCTGATGCGATGCTTCGCTGATACCGGCGCCGCACCACAACATATGATGTTCGTAGCCGATGCGCGCCTGCGACGAGGTATTGAGCACATCACTCGAAATATCTACGCTGAATCCCTGACCACCCAAACGAATCGCTTCCAGCCAAATCTCTGTTTCATCGGCCACGCTCAGCGCTTCCAGCAGCAACGGCGTCGCCTTGTTACGCGCGGAGTGACGCATGTTCAGGCTGGCGCGTTTCATGACGCATTGATGAAAGCGTGCAAGACGGCGATCGGCACCGCAGCGCTTATCATCATGCAGCCAGCGGCTCAATGGTCGCATCAGGCTGTTGATAAAGTCATCGCCACTGAAGCTGTCCGCCAGCGTGCGCAGCTCACGATAGAGTGCGCGATCGGAGCCGTATTCCAGTTGCCAAATCAGATCGCCTTTGCGACCAATCCAGCCTGCGGTATTCACCGCCCGCGCTTCCAGATGCGCCTGGCTGATTTCGTTTTGAGTCGCACCTGATGCGGTGAGCTGCATCATGCTTTGAATCTCGCCAAGCTGAACGTCGTTCCAGCCTTGCTGTATATCACTGCGCGTGATGAGACCACTGCGGTACCAGCGGCGAAGATTAGCCGGCTGAGAACCTGTTATGGCGCAAACGCTGTCAGTTGTGTGAAGAGTCATTCTATGCCCTCGCAGGAGGGGAAAGGCCGCCAGCTTTCGCCGGGGATGAACAGACATTATGAAGATTATACCTGTGGAAAGATACAGTTAAACATGCTGTTTACAATAGTTGAAAAGGCAAAGTTAAGCGGAAAAGCCATCAGAAACAACAACCTGAATTTTGCACACTAACAGTGCAATCGGGGTAAAAAAGCTTATGCAGAGTGAATGGCTGACAAATTTAATTAAAGCAGTTGATAAAACTGCTTAAAGGCAACAAACCCGCAAACCGATCAGCGATTGCTAGCGATGGGACGATTATCTCACCTCACTATTAATGCCAACTACAGTAAGGTAACACGCCAACATTGTAAGGCTATCATGTGACTAAGTTTGAAGAACTCGTATTTTATCCGATAACCGGATGGCACATTGGACCATTGAGCGGGCATCCCGCGATCGTACTGCAGTTCAGTTACACCGAAGCGCAGGCGTTGCCGGGCACCGATCCCCAGGAATCGGTGTTTTTTGGCCTCACCGCCGGTATGACCCGTAAATTGATCGCCAGCCTGAATCAGCATCTGGCTTACATTGAAGATCCCGATTACGTCGCCCCGAAACGCCATTAGCCTTTCTTGCTCTCTCTGCACAGCCCTGCTATCCGGCATATCAGATTAACGCTCCTCTCTGTTCCCTGTATCTCTGCGACGAAAAGATCGTGCAGCATCCGGTAAACGCGCCGCGCGCTGACGAAGTTTTTTCATTACGTGAAAATCGGTCATCATTCGCGCCAGCACAATGGCACAGAGCGCAAACAGCCCGCCGGTGGTGGTGGAAATCACCCGGTTGATCGCCACGTTATGCTGCGGCAGGCCAAGGCTGGACATCAAAAAGATCACCGTTACTGTGACCAGAAAAGTGAAAATAAAGTAAGAACGCGTTGACAGCGTGTAGGAGGCGGTAAAGGCCACATAGCCAGCCACCGTCAGGCCAGTGGCTAACATCAGCGGTGTATGCAGGAACGTCAGCAACAGCGTGGCGGTCAGGCTGCCGAGCAGCGTACCGAGAATGCGGGCCGGCACGCGGCGTACCGACTGACGAAAATCGTTGCGTAAGCAGAGCAGCAGCGTCATGCCCGCCCAGTAGCCGTTGCCCACCGCATGACGCTCTACCATCCAGAGGGCGATTCCCATCGCCGCCATGGCGAAAAACACGCTCCAGCCAATATGGATTTTTTGCCGATAGCGCTGCCTGGCGTGCTGAAAAATATCTGCCCAGTTGTGGCGCGTGACGTCCTGCAACTGAAAGCGGATTTTACTGAACAGCAGCACCAGGCAGACAATTTGCAGCAGGCCACCGATACCGACCAGCGCGGCACGCTCAGCAGCATGGAGAGGGGAACCGGCAAAATAACCGGCTACCAGCCAGGCGATCGCGCATTGCAACAACGCCCACCACAATCCACTCTGAATCGATGCCAGCATGGCGTAGAGCCCGGCGTAAAGCATCGAGCCGAAGATATAGAGCGGCATCACATTGCCCGCCAGGCTGCCAAGCCAGGTCGATACCGTGACGCCCACCGCCGTTGCCAGCAACAGCAACAATGACGACGATTCCCAGGTTTTATTGGCACCGTAGGCAAGGGTAATGGCGCCACTGGCGACGATGCTTGCTGTTTGCATCCGGTCCAGATAATAGCCGACAAAGAAAATCAGCATCAGCGCCGGTAAACAGCACAGGCCAAGCCAGGCATCATGTTTTAGCGTTGAGGGGAAGTGGGTGACGGTTAATCGTTTCACCGTTCAAACCTGCGTGTTTTCATCATTTTCTCCGTGTCATTTACCGGCTTGCCCGCGCGATAAATCAGACGCGCTTACCTTTATCCATTGGGTCGGCAGAGGCGCTGCTATTTAACGCCACGTTCATGCCCGTTTTAATTAAAATCATCAACCTTCTCATCAGGATAATAACGCTTTTATAGCGTTATCGCTGGCACGTAACATAATTCTAAATGTAACTTCTGTTGTCATTACGCTGCGAAGTTGGCAATTTTGGCGTTTATTAACTAACTTAATTCAGGTCATTAACAGGAGGAAATTATGGTAGATAAAAGCAAAATTCTGGATCATGCTCAGGTTGTGGACGTCAATGGCGAACACGTTGGCGTTGTTGATCATCTTGATGGCGAAGAGAGCATCAAGCTGGTGAAAAACGATCCGGAAGCAGGCGGAAAGCACCATATTATTCCGCTGGCTTGGGTAAAAGAGATTGATGATAACAAAGTCATTCTCTCCAAAAATAAAGACGAAGTGGAAAGCCACTGGAAAAGCGCGTAATTGCTTTTACGTTTGAAAAATAACGCAGATCTGCCACGATAACCGGCAGGTCTGTTTTTTTATATATTGCGTGAAACAGTAATAACGCTAATCCTTTTCCTCTATTCCAGTCTCTTATTTCTGCTGACCTTCACTTTATTTTCTGTCACAGCGACGCGTTTTCCCCTCAGACCTCGGTGAGGGATAATTCTGATAATGAATCTGGCAGCGTAAATATAATCCCCACGGTTGGACAACCCGTTGAGCACACTCTATAAAAGATGCCACACCGCGTTATCTTCCTTTTTCTGACAGAGAATATTAACCATGATCCTTCGGCCCATGACCGCAGACGAGTTTCCCGCTTACCGTGAGATTTTCATTAAAGAATATGCCGATGATATCGCCTCATCGCGCGGCTGCTCCGAAGATGATGCGCTAACCCGCGCGACCTCTTCGATCGATCTGACGCTGGAGCAGGGCGTTAACACGCCGCAAAACCGTCTGCTGTGCATTGCGTCGCCTGCAGAGGATACGCTGGGCTATCTCTGGCTGGTGGTCAGCGGTCAGACCGTCTGGATCAGCGATTTTTATATCTATCCGCAATGGCGCGATCAAGGACTGGGCGCCGAGGCGCTGGAGCTGCTGGGCAACGTGCTGATGGTGGAAGGCATTACTGAGATCGGCCTGCGCGTGGCCACGCAGAATGGTGCCGCCAAACACCTGTACGAAAAAGCGGGCTTTGCGGTGACCGGTTTTAATATGTCCAAATCGCTGATCTGATCGTGTTATCACCTCCGCGCCGCCGCAATGGCGCGCGGAGGATGTCCGTTTTTTCTCCTCTATCCGGCTGTTCTCCACGCATTTTTATATTTTCTTTATATCTGCCGTTTGTATCTTTACAACAAATATATAGCCCCTTCCGTAGACTCACTCCGACGCTAATTAATTCGGAGAATGACCGTGAGTACAGCATTACTGGCTGGCATCGCGCTGGTGTTCATATTACTGGCCTACTTGTTTTACGCCCTGTTCAGAGCGGAGGAGTTCTGATGGCCGCACAAGCGTTTTTACTACTGGCCTGCTTCCTGGCGGTGCTGCTGCTGTTAGCGCAGCCGCTGGGACGCATGATGACCGCAATGGTGCTGGATCGTCCGGGTGGCAAGCTGGAAAGCGCGCTATGGCGAATCTGTGGCGTGCGCCAGGATGAGATGAACTGGCGGCAATATCTGCTCGCCATTTTGCTGTTTAACCTGCTGGGCGTGCTGTTTCTGTTTGCGGTGCTGCTGCTGCAGGGCATGCTGCCGCTTAACCCGCAGGGGTTTCCGGGCTTATCCTGGCACCTGGCGCTGAACACCGCGATCAGCTTCGTCAGTAACACTAACTGGCAATCTTATGCCGGTGAATCAACCATCAGCTACTTCAGCAGCATGGTTGGCCTGACGGTGCAGAACTTCCTTTCAGCGGCAACCGGCATGGCGGTGGTCTTTGCCCTGATGCGCGGCTTTACCCGCCACAGCACACAGGATTTAGGCAACGCCTGGCGCGACCTGCTGCGCATTACGCTGGGCGTGCTGCTGCCGCTCTCTCTGCTGCTGGCGCTGTTTTTTATGCAGCAGGGCGTGATTCAAAATCTGCTGCCGTTTATTACCGTGCATACGCTGGAAGGCGCACAGCAAACCTTACCGATGGGGCCGGTGGCCTCGCAGGAAGCGATCAAGCTGCTGGGCACCAACGGCGGCGGGTTGTTTAACGTTAACTCCGCTCATCCGTTTGAAAACCCCACGGCGCTGACCAACTTCGTGCAGATGCTGGCAATTTTCCTCATTCCGGCCGCGCTCTGTTTTACCTTTGGCAACGTGGTGCGCGATCGTCGTCAGGGCCATACCGTGCTGTGGGCGATGACGCTGCTGTTTGTCGCTGCCGCGCTGCTGGTGATGCTGGCGGAGGTCAACGGCAACCTGCATCTGACTGCGTTAGGCGGTGACAGCGCCATGAACTGGGAAGGCAAAGAGAGCCGCTTCGGCATTCTGAACTCGGCGCTGTATGCCGTGGTGACCACGGCCGCATCCTGCGGCGCAGTCAACGCCATGCACGACTCCTTTACCGCGCTGGGCGGCATGGTGCCGCTGTGGTTAATGCAGCTGGGCGAAGTGGTGTTTGGCGGCGTCGGGTCCGGGCTGTACGGCATGCTGATGAACGTGCTGCTGGCGGTGTTTATCGCCGGGCTGATGATTGGTCGCACGCCGGAATACCTGGGTAAAAAAATCGGCGTACCGGAAATGAAGATGGCGGCAATCTATATCCTGATCACGCCGTCGCTGGTGTTGCTCGGCACGGCGCTGGCGATGATGACCGACGCGGGCCGCGCAGGCATGCTCAATCCGGGTGCCCACGGCTTCAGTGAAGTGCTGTATGCACTGTCATCCGCCGCCAACAACAACGGCAGCGCCTTTGCCGGTTTATCTGCCAATACGCCGTTCTGGAATCTGCTGCTCGGCATGGCGATGTTGGTCGGTCGTTTTGCCCCTTTTATTCCGCTGATGGTGATTGCGGGATCGCTAGCCAACAAAAAGATTCAGCCTGCGACACCTGGCACCTTGCCGACCCACGGTCCGCTGTTTGTTGGCCTGATTGTCGGCACCGTGATGCTGGTTGGCGCGTTGACCTTTGTGCCTTCGCTGGCGCTCGGTCCGGTTATTGAACATTTGCAACTCCGGGGTATGAACTGATGGAGAAGTCACAGCGTGGGCATTCGCTCCCTGCACAACAGCGAAACGCCATCTGGCGCACGGCGGTTACCGCCTCATTCCTTAAGCTCAATCCGCGGGCGCAGTACCGTAATCCGGTAATGTTTGTGGTCTGGCTGGGCAGCGTGCTCACCACCTTACTGGCGATCAATTTAGCCGCGCACCAGCAGCCGGTGGCCTTTACCGCGGCAATCAGCCTGTGGCTCTGGTTCACCGTGCTGTTCGCCAACTTTGCGGAAGCGCTGGCGGAAGGGCGCAGCAAGGCGCAGGCGGAAAGCCTGAAAGGCATCAAGAAAACCAGCTGGGCGAAAAAACTCGCCTCGGCGGACGTCAATGCGGCGCAGCAGCAGGTTGCGGCCGACAGCCTGCGCAAAGGCGACTTTGTGCTGGTCAGCGCGGGCGACATCATTCCGTGCGACGGCGAAGTGCTGGCGGGCGGCGCCTCGGTGGATGAAAGTGCCATCACCGGTGAGTCCGCGCCGGTGATCCGTGAGGCGGGCGGCGATTTTGCCTCCGTCACCGGCGGCACGCGCATTCTCTCTGACTGGCTGGTGATCTGCTGTAGCGTCAACCCGGGCGAAACCTTTCTGGACCGCATGATCGCTATGGTGGAAGGCGCCAGCCGCCGGAAGACGCCCAACGAAATGGCGCTGACCATTTTGCTGATTTCGCTCACCATCGTGTTTCTGTTGGCTACCGCTACGCTCTATCCGTTTTCCGCCTGGGGCGGCAGACCGGTCAGCGTCACGGTGCTGGTGGCGCTGCTGGTCTGTCTGATTCCTACCACCATTGGTGCGCTGCTGTCGGCCATCGGCATCGCCGGTATGAGCCGCATGCTGAGTGCTAACGTGATCGCCACCAGCGGACGAGCGGTGGAAGCGGCGGGCGACGTCGATATCCTGCTGATGGATAAAACCGGCACCATCACGCTCGGTAACCGTCAGGCCAGCGCCTTTTTACCGGCTGACGGCGTGCAGGAGCAGCAACTTGCCAGCGCCGCGCAGCTGGCCTCGCTGGCGGATGAAACGCCGGAAGGACGCAGCATCGTGATTCTCGCCAAGCAGAAATTTAACCTGCGTGAACGCGATCTCAGCAGCCTGGCCGCCACCTTTATTCCCTTCTCGGCGCAGAGCCGCATGAGCGGCGTCAACATGGGCGAAACCTCGTTGCGCAAAGGGGCGGCGGACGCTATTCGTCGCCACATTGAAAGCAACGGCGGCCAGTTCCCGGCCAACGTTGAGGCCACGGTGGAAGCGGTGGCCCGTAAGGGCGAAACCCCGTTGGTGGTAGCCGAAGGCAATCAGGTGCTCGGCGTGGTCGCGCTGAAAGATATCGTTAAAGGCGGTATCAAAGAGCGCTTTGCTGAGCTGCGCAAAATGGGCATCAAAACGGTGATGGTCACCGGCGATAACGCGCTCACCGCCGCGGCGATTGCCGCCGAAGCGGGCGTGGATGATTTTCTGTCAGAAGCGACGCCGGAAGCCAAGCTGGCGCTGATTCGTCAATATCAGGCGGAAGGGCGCATGGTGGCGATGACCGGCGACGGCACCAACGATGCACCGGCGCTGGCGCAGGCCGACGTGGCGGTGGCGATGAACTCCGGTACGCAGGCGGCCAAGGAAGCGGGCAACATGGTGGATCTCGATTCGAACCCCACCAAGCTGCTGGAAGTGGTGCACATCGGTAAACAGATGCTGATGACACGCGGATCGCTGACCACCTTCAGTATTGCCAACGACGTGGCGAAATACTTTGCCATTATTCCGGCGGCTTTTGCGGTGACCTATCCGCAGCTCAATATGCTGAACGTGATGCGCTTACATTCGCCCGATTCCGCCATCATGTCGGCGGTGATTTTCAACGCGCTGATCATCGTGCTGCTGATTCCGCTGGCGCTAAAAGGCGTCAGTTATCGCCCAATGTCAGCCGCGGCGCTGCTGCGTCGCAACCTGTGGCTGTATGGCGCCGGTGGCCTGGTGGTGCCGTTTATCGGTATCAAACTGATTGATATGCTGCTGACCGTTGCCGGTCTGGGCTGAGGAAAACGATGATGAATGCTTTACGTCCTGCGGTTTCTGTTTTCGTACTGCTAACGCTGCTCACCGGCGTCGCCTATCCGCTGCTCACCACGCTGCTGGGCAACCTGTGGTTTCAAAATGCGGCGCAGGGATCGCTGCTGATCCAGCAGGGAGAAGCACGCGGCTCGCGGCTGATTGGGCAGGATTTCACGCGCGCGGACTATTTTCACGGTCGCCCATCGGCAGCCGGGGAAAAGCCGTATAATGCGCTGGCCTCATCGGGCAGCAACCTCGCCGCGAGTAATCCGGCGCTGGATGAGGCGATTCGTCAGCGGGTCAGCGCGCTGCGTGCCGCTAATCCGCAGGCCACCGGTGCCATCCCTACCGATCTGATTACCGCGTCGGCCAGCGGCCTCGATCCCGACATTTCACCGGCAGCGGCGCAGTGGCAACTGCCGCGTGTGGCGCAGGCGCGCCAGCTGCCGACCGACGTGGTGGCACGACTGATCGCGCAATCCACCACGCAGCCGTTGATGCGCTTTATCGGCGAGCCGGTGGTTAACGTGCTGCAACTTAATATGGCGCTGGACGCCCTGGATAAGCATTAAGGAATAACGATGGTTGATGAACCGCTGCGTCCCGATCCCGATCTGCTGCTGGCGCAGGCGGACAGCGCTCGCCGGGGAAAGCTGAAAATCTATTTCGGCGCCTGCGCGGGCGTGGGCAAAACCTGGGCGATGTTGCAGGAGGCGCGGCGGCTGCGGGCGCAGGGGCTGGATGTGTTGATTGGCGTGGTGGAAACCCATAACCGCCAGGAAACCGCCGCACTGCTGGAAGGGCTGGAATATTTACCGCGCCGCGGCAGCAGCACCGCCTTCGATCTCGATGCCGCGCTGGCGCGCCATCCGGCGGTGCTGTTAATGGACGAACTGGCCTATTCCAATCCGCGCGGCGCACGCCATCCCAAGCGTTGGCAGGACATTGAAGAGCTGCTCGACGCCGGTATCGACGTGCTGACCACGGTCAACGTGCAGCATCTGGAAAGCCTGAATGATGTGGTCAGCGGCGTCACTGGCATTCGGGTACGGGAAACCGTGCCCGATCCTTTTTTTGATTCAGCCGCGGACATTGTACTGGTCGATCTGCCACCGGACGATCTGCTGCAACGGCTGAAAGAGGGCAAGGTTTACGTTGGCGATCGCGCCGAGCGCGCCATCGAAAACTTTTTCCGCAAGGGCAATCTGTTTGCGCTGCGTGAGCTGGCGCTGCGACGCACCGCCGAACGGGTGGACGATCAGATCCGCAGCTGGCGCGATGGTCAGCGTCATGAAGAGAAAGTATGGCATACCCACGATGCCATTTTGCTCTGCCTGAGCGGCCGTCGCGGCAGCGAAAAGCTGGTGCGCGTTGCCGCGCGGCTGGCCACGCGGCTGGGTTGCGAATGGCATGCCATCACCGTGGAAACGCCTTCTTTATATCATCAGGGACAGGCGCGCCGTCGTGCCGTGCTGGCGACCTTACAACTGGCGCAGAGCATGGGCGCACAAACCGCCACGCTTTCCGACAGTGACGAAGCGGATGCGGTGGTGCGTTACGCCCGTGAACACAATCTCGGCAAGGTGATTCTTGGCCGTGCGCCGAAACGTCGCTGGCGTCTCAGCAAAGATTTTACCCAGCGCCTCAGTCAGCATGGGCCGGAACTCGATCTGCTGATCGTGGCGATGGATGACGCCGCGGCGGTGGGTCCGCTGAAAGCGGTGCCGGTGCGCAGTAAATGGCAGCGTCAGCTACGCGGATCGCTGGCCGCTGCGGCGCTCTGTGCGTTGATCACCGTCGGCTGTCAGTGGCTGCTGCCGGGCTTCTCGCCAATCAACTTCGTGATGATCTATTTACTGGGCGTGGTGCTGATCGCCATGACCTTTGGCCGTCTGCCGTCGGTGGTCGCCGCGCTGCTCAACATCGTCGCCTTCGATCTGGTATTCATCGCGCCGACCGGCTCGTTTGCGGTCACTGACTCGCAATATCTGGTGACTTTTGCGGTCATGCTGACCGTGGGCGTGATCACCGGCAATCTCACCGCGGGCATGCGCTATCAGGCGCGGGTGGCGCGTTATCGTGAAAAGCGCGCCCGTTATCTGTATGAGATGGCGCGTGAGCTTAGCCGTGTACGCGTGCCGCAGGATATTCCGGCGGTGTGCCAGCCGGTGGTCAGCGCCGCGCTGGTGGCACGTTGCGAAATCTGGCTGCCGGATAAGCAGGGCAACTTTATCGCACCAGAACAGAAGCAGCTCAACACGCTGCCGGAGCCCGCCTTTCTGCAGTGGAGTTCGCATAACGGGCAGATCGCAGGCGCAGGCACCGACACCTTGCCCGGCGTGCCCTATACCATCGTGCCGCTGATCGCCTCCGGCGAAACGCTGGGATTGCTGATCGCTGAAACCGAAGGCGGCTCGCTGCTCATTCCCGAACAGCAACGCCTGCTGGAAACGTTTGTCGTGCTGATCGCCGGCGCGCTGGACCGGCTGGAACTGACGCGCCGTGAACAGCATTCGCGGCTGCTGGTGGAAAGGGAAGAGCTGCGCAATTCGCTGCTCGCCGCGCTTTCACACGATTTACGCACGCCGCTGACCGTACTGTTCAGCCAGGCGGAGATCTTAATGCTCGATCTCGCCACCGATCACTCACCCTATGCGCCGCAGGCCGATGCCATTCGTCAGCAGACGTTGAGCACTATCCGGCTGGTGAACAATATTCTCGATATGGCGCGCATTGAGGCGGATGGATTTCACCTGCGCATGGATTGGCTGGCGCTGGATGAGATCATCGGCAGCACGCTGCGTTCGCAGGCATCAATGCTCGGCGATCGTCAGGTGCAGCTCCAGCTGCCGGAAGAGATGGTGCTGTTTCGCGCCGACGGGCCACTGCTGGAGCGGGTGTTTGTGAATCTGCTGGAGAACGCGGTAAAGTACAGCGGACCCGATGCCGACATTGGCATTGAGGCGAAGGTCGATGGCCAGACGCTGATCCTGAATTTTTGGGACAGCGGACCGGGTGTGCCGGTCGGCATGGAGCAGCTGGTGTTTGACAAATTTACCCGCGGCAACAGCGAATCCTCGATTCCTGGCGTCGGTATCGGCCTGGCAATTTGTCGCGCCATCGTCGGCATGCATCAGGGTGAAATCAGCGTCACCAATCGACCGCAGGGCGGCGCCTGTTTTTCAGTGAGATTGCCGTTATCATCGTCTGAAACGGCGCTGCACCCGGAAGAGGAAAGGGTATGAAAACGTTGCTGGTGATCGATGACGAAAAACAAATTTGCCGATTTTTGCGCCAGGCGCTGGAAAAAGAGGGTGAGACCAAAGTTTATGAAGCGGATACGCTGGCGCACGGGTTAACCACCGCGGCGGCGCGTCGTCCCGATTTGGTGATCCTCGATCTCGGATTGCCCGATGGCGACGGCATGTCGTTTATTCGGCAGTTCCGCCTGTGGAGCGATCGGCCGATTATCGTGCTCTCTGCCCGCACCGACGAGGACGATAAGATTCAGGCGCTGGATGCCGGCGCTGACGACTTTCTCTGTAAACCGTTTGGCATGGGTGAACTGCAGGCGCGCGTGCGCGTGGCGCTGCGACGTCATGAAACCGACAAACCACAGGAGATCGCCTTCGGTGACATCAGCGTTAATCTCACTACCTCGCTGGTCACCCGCGCGGGCGAACTAGTGCATCTGACACCAACTGAATTCCGTCTGCTGGCGCTGATGATCACCAACCCCGGTAAAGTCCTTACGCAAAAACATATCCTGCGGCAGATTTGGGGCCCCAACGCCGACCATAACAGCCAGTATCTGCGTATTTATATGGGGCACTTACGGCAAAAGCTGGAAAACAGCTCTGCTCAGCCACAGCATTTCATCACCGAAAACGGTGTGGGCTATCGCTTTGTACAGTGAACATTGCCGCCATTAGCAGACCAATAGTTTACCTTAATGACTAAGTTGTCTAAAAAAACAACTTAAATTGTCGAAAAATGCGATGAATATCACACTTCGGTTGCATTCAACTCATCCGGCTTTAGAATCTGGCGCTTCATTTTTTTCGCAACCAGCTTCGCGGGTGATATATGAATTCAGTTTCTCGCAAAACCGCATGGTCTCGTGTTTTCACTCTGGCTGTCGCCGCGTTTATCTTTAACACCACGGAATACATTCCGGTGGGGTTGCTTTCTGATATAGGCGGCAGCTTTGACATGGCCACTTCTCAGGCCGGTATGCTGATGACGGTTTACGCCTGGATTGTGGCGTTGATGTCACTGCCGCTGATGCTGATGACCAGCCGCATCGACCGTCGGGCGTTGCTGATTGGCATCTTTACGGTGTTCTCGGCCAGCCATCTGCTCTCTTACTTCGCGTGGAACTTTGATGTGCTGCTGATAAGCCGCGCTGGCGTCGCGCTGTCGCATGCGCTGTTCTGGTCGATCACCGCGTCGTTAGCGGCACGGCTGGCACCGGCGGGCTGTCAGGCAAAAGCGCTGAGCCTGCTGGCTACCGCTACTGCGCTGGCCTCGGTGCTCGGCCTGCCGCTGGGCCGTATTATCGGTCAGAGCTTCGGCTGGCGCACCACCTTCCTGATCATCGGCGCGGCGGCCTTTATGCTGCTCTGGCTGATCGTGAAAACCATGCCGCGTGTGGTGGCAGAGCACGGTGGCTCGCTGAAAAGCCTGCCGTCAATTCTGCGTCGCCCGGCGTTGCTGGGTCTGTACGTGCTGGCGGTTACCGTGGTGGCGGCGCACTTTACCGCCTTCACTTACATTGAGCCGTTTGTCGTGAATGTCGCACACCTGAGCGAAGGTTTTGCCACGCTGCTGCTGCTGGTATTGGGCGCTTCGGGCATTGTGGGCAGCCTGATCTTCAGCAAATACGGTGAGAACAAACTGTCGCTGGTGCTGGTTACCGCTATCGGCATGCTGTTTGTCAGCCTGATGCTGCTGCGTTCGGCAGCCGCCAGCCAGAGCACTATGGTGATGTTGGCGATGCTGTGGGGCATGGCGTTTATGATGATTGGCATGAGCATGCAGATGAAAGTGCTGCGCCTGGCGCATGACGCTACCGATGTGGCGATGGCGCTATTCTCCGGCATCTTTAATATCGGTATCGGCGCCGGTGCGCTGCTGGGTAACAAAATCAGCACCACCAGCTCGATGGCGTCCATTGGCTATGCGGGTGCCGTTCCGGCGCTGGCTGCGCTGTTGTGGGTCGCCTTTATGATGCGTCGCTGGTGGGCAGTTTCGCCAACGCCAGCCAAGCCTGACGTGGTAGTGACAGAAGTCTGATTGCGCGCTGGCGCAGGGAAAAGGGTTATCGGCTGCGGCCGGTAGCCCTTTTTTTATGGCTGCCAGCGCACGGCATCGAGCAGGCGCGCAAAAGCGGCGGTGTGCTGTTTTCGGCTGGGATAATAGAGATGATAGCCGCTAAACGGCTCGCACCATGCGTCCAGCACCTTTACCAGCGTGCCTGTGGCGACCGCCTCGCTGACGCAATCTTCGGGCACATAGGCTAAGCCTAAACCAGCGATGGCCGCTTCCACGCGCGCATTGAGGTTGTTGAAGATCAGCTGGCCTTCCACCCGTATGCGAATCTGCTGGTCATCGCGGGAAAATTCCCACGGATAGACGCCGCCATGTGTAGGCAGCCGCATGTTGATGCAGCGATGCTGCTGCAGATCCGTAGGCGTTTCAGGTTTACCCTGGACGGCAAAATAGTCGGGCGCGCCAACCACCACCATGCGCCAGTCCGGGCCGATGCGCACAGCGACCATATCACGGGCAATTTGATCGCCCAGCCTGACGCCTGCGTCAAAGCGATCGTTAACGATGTCGGTGAGCGTGTTGTCGGTGGTCAGCTCAATGTTGACGTCGGGCCAGGCTTTGAGAAAGGGCTTAAGCAGCGGCCAGAGGGTAGAGGATAAGGCGTGTTCACCGGCGGTAATGCGCAGGGTGCCGGCGACCCGATCGCGGCGGTCGGTTAGCGCCACCAGATCGGTTTCAATCTGATCAAAGCGCGGGCCGATACTGGCAATCAGGGTTTCTCCGGCATCGGTCGGCGCAACGCTGCGTGTGGTACGGGTGAGCAATCGCACGCCAAGCCGCTCTTCGAGACCGCGTATCGCATGGCTCAGCGCCGACTGCGATACGCCCAGTTTGGCAGCGGCGCGGGTAAAGCTGCGTTCACGGGCAACCACGATGAGATACCAGAGATCGTTAAAATTCTCTTTCAGCATGCGGCTGCTCCCGATGGTCAGTGTGCCAGCTGCGCTGTCATAATCTGCTGACAGCGGCCATTACCCTGTCCGGCGGCCTGTTTATCCGCAGGCGGCAGGGCCTGCCAGCTGGCAGCGATGCGGTCACCAAGCGACGGGTTATAAGTGGTTTTCTTCAGGGCGTAATCGGAGTTACCGCCTTCAATCACCGCGCGCATGTCGTGTTCAAAGCGGCTGCTGTCATCGTGGCGAACGGTACAGAACACCGAGACGTAATATGCCTTGTCCTGTTCACTGTAATGAGGCGTCAGCCACCAGGCGACAGCGGCAATAACCGTACACAGCACGGCGATAATCAAAATTTTAGTTGAGGTCATAACATTCAGTCTGGCAGAAATGAGTGGCTCCGCCCGCGGCGCGTTAGCGCAGCAGGCCGAGGTGTTCGATGAGAATAGAGCTGCCGATGCCGATTAACACCACGCCACCGAGGATCTCAGCCCATTTGCCGATCGCCCGGCCAAGATAGCGACCCAACAGCATGCCGCTGGCGGCCATCACCGTGGTGGTGGCGCCAATGGTCAGCGCGGTAGCGATGATATTGACGTTGAGGAAAGCCAGCCCAACGCCCACTGCCATCGCATCGAGGCTGGTGGCGATGGCGGTAGTGACCAGCACCCAGAAGCTGTGTCGGCGCGGCACCTCGCTCTCATCGCAATTTTCTTTGCGTACGCCTTCATGAATCATGCGTAAACCGAGCAGCAGCAGCAGGCCAAAGGCGACCCAGTGGTCCCAGCTCATGATAAATCGGCTGGCGGCGAGGCCAATGCCCCAGCCGATAATCGGCGTCAGCGCTTCAATGCAGCCGAAGATCAGCGCGGTGCGTATCACCTCTTTCGCTGAAGGGCGAAGCAGCGCGGCGCCTTTGCCGATTGCGGCGGCAAACGCATCCATCGACATACCAAACGCCAGAATCAATACCGCAAAATAATCCATCAGACAGGTCCGTCGCTGTTGTCACAGCATGCTGCCGGACATCTCAAAAGAGCGCGTATCCTGCCACAGATCGCCTTTTAAAAAAAGCGTTATTTATCAGTCAATTATAACAGTTGCTAAGTTTTATAGCCTTGTCTATATTGCCGCCTGGAATATAGACAATTACCTTGCCTTCACGCAGGAAAAATCCATACGCGTATCCCCGATTAGCGGCAAAGTGCTGGCACCCTTTAACCATGTTGCTGCTCTTGCATCCGTTACTCGATATCAACTGTCCCGCATTGCATCCGTAGTGACTCACGTAAATCCCTCACAGGGTTGATAAATAAAACCCCTGTTCACAGGCTTAAAATTTTTATTGCTCTTTTAGTGAGCACTGTGGTTTCTTTCACCAGGTCACAGTCAGTTAAGTAATAATAAACAGATTGATTGAAATTTAATCATTCATGCTAGTATGAGATTCACTCCCTGAAAGGTTGTTCACCATGTCTCTTCTCGGTTACGCAAGGAAGCTCATGAGTGGTTCGTCTACGGTTATCTGTCCTACCTGTGGCTTACGATCATCCCAGCCAGCCTCAAAAGTGCGCCTGAAACAGGCAATGCTGTGTCCGGGGTGTAAAACCCTGTTTGTCTCACCACGTTAGCCCAGAATTTGGCGGCTAGCCCTCTCCACCATTTCTGCAGTGAATACCTGGACCAGCAGCTGATAAATCCCTGATGCCTTATGCACATCCTGAGAGAACGTTTCTGAACTGATTTCTCAACTGCTCCTGCGCGTTAACGTCGCATTAGAGCAACACTATGAAAATGAATCCTCTGGCATGGTTTCGCCCCTTCCGTACCCTGACAAAAGTGCCCGAATGCGCTGCGTTTTCATCCAGTGACACCACGGGGGAAAACACGCCGCCTCCCGATCTGTTCTCAACGCCACAGCTTGAGCGCTACGGCCAAAAACTGGCGCATACGCACAAATTGTCGCCCGAAAAAATGCCGTACTACCTGCTCAAGCGGCTAAGTGACAATGAAGCCGTACTTACTCAAAATTGTTACGCGCTTAACGCGGGTAAAAAATCGAGCATCATGCCCGCAGGCGAGTGGTTACTGGACAACTACTACCTGATTGAAGAACAAATCCGTAACGTACGTCAGCATTTGCCGCCCAGCTTTGGCAAGGGACTTCCCTCACTCACCGCGCCGCACCTTTGTCCGCGTATCTATGCTATCGCCACGGAGGCCGTTGTACATGGCGACGGGCGATGGGATGTCGCCAGCCTGACCGGCTACATTACTGCCTACCAGCAGGTGACGCCACTGACGTTAGGGGAAGTCTGGGCGTTACCCGGTATGCTGCGTCTGGCGCTTATTGAAAATCTCCGTCGGGTCAGTATTGAGGTGATGCAGGCTCAGCAAGAACGCAGCCTTGCTGATATGTGGATAACCCGGATGACCGAATGCGCGGAAACCGCGCCAGCCGACTTAATTATGGTCATTGCCGACATGGCGCGTGCTCGTCCGCCATTGAGCAGTGCCTTTGTTGCTGAACTGGTTCGTCGGTTGCACGGACATGGGAACGCGCTGGCATTGCCCCTTAGCTGGGTTGAACAACGGCTTGCCGAACAGAGCCTCACTACCCAGGCGCTGATACATCGCTTTAACCAGCAGCTTGCGGCCAGCCAGCTCTCCGTCAGCAACAGTATTGCCGGTTTACGCTTGATCAGTGAAACCAACTGGGCCGACTTTGCCGAGAGCATTAGTGTGGTGGAGCAGACGTTACGTCGTGATCCTGCAGACATTTACGCCCATATGCATTTTGATACCCGCGATCATTATCGTCATGTGATTGAGATTCTGGCCAGGGAGAGTAAGTGCAGTGAGCCGGAAGTGGCAAATCGCACACTGGCGCTGTCAGGCAAAACAGAACCTGACAGGCCACAACACCATATTGGTTATTATCTGGTGGGTGAAGGGCGACGCCAGCTGGAACGTCATCTGTCAGTAAATACCTCCGGGCTTAAACGTTTACGGCACAATTTCAACAGATTTCCCCTGTTGTCCTGGCTGGGAAGCATGAGCCTTTTGACCACGGCGGCAACGGCTGCAATATTATTTAAAACGGCAAACCTGGGAATGGCCTGGTGGTTGTTACTGCTGGCCTTGCCCCTGATTATTGCGCTGAGTCAGCTGGTTAGCGATATGCTGAGCGACGCGACGACCCGTTTTCGCGTTCCCCGGCCGCTGCCGAGAATGGATTTTTCCGACGGCATCCCGGTGGCTTCTTCGACCCTGGTTGCGATCCCCTGCATGCTGACGAGCCGCGAAAGTTTCAGCAAACTTCTTACCAGTCTTGAGGTGTGCTGGCTGGGCAATCAGGATGACAATCTCTGTTTCGCGCTTGTTACCGATTTCGCTGACTCAACAACTGAAAATACGGAAGAACAACGCGCGCTGTTTAGCCAGGCGATGTCAGAAACACACATGCTTAACCGGCGCTATCCCTGCCAGCGACAGCGTTTTTATTTGTTACACCGATCGCCTGAATGGAACGCTTCGCAGGGGATCTGGATGGGTTATGAACGCAAGCGAGGCAAGCTGGCGTTGCTGAACAGCTGGTTACGCCATCCTGACGCACAGTTTTCCAGCGTTGCAGACATGCCCGCGACTGCTTTACCGGGGTTCATCAAGTATGTCATCACGCTGGACAGTGACACGCTCCTGCCGCGTGACACTGCGCATAAACTGGTAGCAACGATGGCGCATCCGCTGAACAAGCCAGAATATGATCCGGTACGTCAGAGGGTCGTCAAAGGCTACGGTATTTTACAACCGGGGCTGGCAGAGGAGATGCCTCGGGACGGACAAGGTAGGTATGCTGCTATGCGCAGTAGCGTGCCGGGTAATAATCCTTATTCGATGATGTCTTCCGATATCTATCAGGATCTTTTTGAAGAAGGTTCTTTCGTCGGGAAGGGGATTTATGACATCGATATCTTTGTGCAGGCCACCATCAACACCTGCCCGGAAAATCTGGTTCTCAGTCACGATCTGCTTGAGGGATGTTATGCCCGCTCCGGGCTGTTGAGCGAGGTCTTACTTTACGAGCAGTACCCAAACAACTATTTATCCGATGTTGCGCGCCGCACGCGCTGGATCCGCGGCGACTGGCAACTGCTTAACTGGCTTAAGCTGCATGTCAGAAAAGCCGATGGCACGCAGGATAAAAATCCGTTGTCCGCATTGTCCCGATGGAAGCTGTTTGATAATTTGCGCCGCAGCCTGGTCGCTCCCTCTTTACTGGTGCTGCTGTTTAGCGCGCTGCTGTGGGTGCCCAATACGTGGTACTGGCTGGGTATCATGGCCCTGATCTGGCTGCTGCCTGCCGGCTTAGGTATCACTGTCGATCTTATCAATAAGCCGCTGCGGCGTCCCCTGAGACAGCACCTGGTGCTGGTGCTGGCGGGCGCGATAAAGCGACTATCCCGGATTGGGCTGAATTTTGTTTTACTGCCGCATGAGGCGGGCTATTCGTTGTACGCCATCGCGGTAACGCTCTGGCGCCTTGCCATTAGCCAGCGCAATCTGACCCAGTGGGCCAGCCACAATGCGGACAGCTTCCCCAGCTCGCTTTCAGTTTTTCGTTTTTATCGGGCTATGTGGATGAACGTCGCTTGTGGCGCGGCCCTCATCATACTGACCCTGGTTTTTGCGCCACAATGGCTGACTATCGCACTGCTTATCGGCCTGTCGTGGTGCCTCGCTCCGCTGCTGCTGAGTTGGCTGAGCCGTCCACCAGCACGGAAGATTTTTCTGCCCAGCCCGCAACAGAAACAACTTTTGCGTCAGACCAGCCGGGAAATATGGGCTTTTTTTGAGACATTCGCCACGGCAAAGGAAAACTGGCTTCCTCCTGATAATTATCAGGAAATCCCGGAGCCGAAAATTGCACATCGCACTTCTCCCACCAATATCGGACTTTCTCTGCTGGCTAACCTCACGGCCTGGGACTTTGGCTACCTTCCTGGCGGGAAGGTATTGCAGCGCATCACGCAGACGCTGGACTCGCTGGATAATATGGAGCACTACCGGGGGCATTTATATAACTGGTATGACACTCGCACGCTGGCTCCGCTTAGCCCACGCTATGTTTCCAGCGTCGACAGCGGCAATATGGCCGGTCATTTACTGACGCTGCGTGAAGGACTGTCAGCGATGCGCCGTCAGCCCGTACTCAACCATCAACTCATCGTGGAGGGGCTGAATGATACCCTTGGTATTCTGGAGAGATGCTGGGGCTACAACGCGCCAGCAAGTCTGCGACTGCTACGCATACAATGTCTAAGCACAGCATCATTACCTTCCGGGCAGCTGTTCAGCGAATTCAGCAAAATGCAGGTGCATTGCGACGATCTGACTCAACGGAGTCATCAGGAGAACAGTGTTGTTGCGCGCTGGACGGCGCATCTGCACAGTCAACTTCAACAGCTTTGCGATGAATGGTCGACGCTGCTTGGCTGGTTACCCGCGACGTATCATGCACCGTCATTGCCTACGTTGAATGAGCTGGCAAGCGCGATATCCATTGCGGACGTGCCTCTGCCTACAGCGGTGATAACGCAGGCCCGGCTACGACTGGACATTATCAGTGAGCTTGAACAGCGGTTGGCAGACCATGCACGAATGGATTTTGCTTTTCTCTACAATACTGCCACCAGTATGCTGAGTGTGGGTTACAACTGCGATACCAACACGCTGGATAAAAGCCACTACGATCTTCTACCCTCCGAAATCCGTCTCACCAGTTTTGTCGCTATTGCAACGAACCAGCTGCCGCTCAAAAGCTGGTATGCACTCGGCAGGCTGTTTACCACCATAGATCGTGAAACCGCCTTGATGTCATGGAGCGGTTCAATGTTTGAATATCTGATGCCGAATCTGGTGATGCCGACATGGCACGGCAGCCTGCTGGATAAGATGAGTAAATCCGCGGTGATACGGCAGATAGACTGGGGCAAGGAGCGTGGCGTGCCATGGGGCGTGTCCGAGTCTGGCTATCATGCGTTTGATGTTCAGCACAATTATCAGTATCAGGCATTTGGTGTACCCGGTCTTGGGCTCCGGCGCGGACTCGCCGACGATATGGTTGTTGCCCCGTATGCCACGCTGCTGGCGCTGTTGGTTGCTCCGCAGAAGGCCTGCGAAAATCTGTCCAGGCTGGAGAAGAACGGCGCGCGCGGCGAATATGGTTTTTATGAAGCGCTGGACTATACGCCATCGCGCCTGGCAACCGGCCAGCTTTTTTTGATTGTGCAGTCGTGGATGGCTCACCATCAGGGCATGGCCTTCCAGGCACTGGGGCATCTGCTGCTTGATGCGCCAATGACCACACGATTCATGGCGAGTCCCGCTTTCAGGTCGGCCAGCCTGCTGTTACAGGAGCGTGTGCCCGATGCGGTGGATCTCTATAGTCCGCGCCGTCATTTTGAGTCCCAGGAGGGGCGGGTTAAACCGGTACGCTTTGAACCGCGGATTTTTACCGGTGTGGGCAGTCCAACGCCCGAAATACAATTACTGTCCAACGGACAGTACCATCTGATGATAACCCCCGGCGGTGGGGGTTACAGTCGCTGGAAAAACATCGCGCTTACGCGCTGGCGCAGTGATGCCACCCGTGATAACTGGGGAACATTCTGCTATATCCGCGATCCGCTTACCGACGAGGTATGGAGCAATACCTGGCAACCCACGGGCGGTAGCGCGGACGTCAGCGATGAAATTATCTTTACCGATGCCGGCGCTGAATTCAGACGGGCACTCGGCTCGATTAGCGTGAAAACCCAGGTTGTGGTCTCGCCGGAAGATGACATTGAGCTACGTCGAGTCACTCTGGTACATCGTGGCCGCGTACCGCGCACGTTAGAATTGACGACCTATGCCGAAGTGGTGCTGGCGCCGGACGCCAGCGATCAGGCGCATCCGGCGTTCAGTAACCTGTTTATCCAGACTGAAACCGATCCCGCGCGTGATGCCATCCTGTGTCACCGACGTTCACGCTCGCCGGATGAGCAAAGCCCGTACCTGTTTCATATGATGGTGGTACATGGCGATGATGCCGGCAATGTATCGTTTGAAACCGACAGGGCCAAATTTCTTGGCCGTGGAAGAAGCCCTGCTAATGCTCAGGCAGTCAGCACAAGCGGATTGCTTAGTAATACCTTCGGGGCCGTGTTGGATCCAATCATGTCGATACGTCACGTGATCAGGCTCCAGCCTGGGCAGCCGGTCACCATCGATATCGTTTATGGCATCAGCGAAAGCCGTCAGCAGAGCCTCGCGTTGATGGAAAAATATCGCGATCATCCTATCGCCGATCGCGTTTTTGAACTGGCCTGGTCCCACAGTCTGGTGGTGTTACGGCAGATGAATGCCAGTGAAGACGATGCAACCTTATTTAACCGCCTCGCCAGCGCGGTGCTGTATCCCTGTCAGGAATTACGCGGTGACGAACAGGCGATCATCCGTAACCAGCGCGGTCAGTCTGGCCTGTGGGGCTGGGGTATTTCAGGCGATTTGCCGATTGTTCTACTCAGCATCACCAGTGAGGAAAGAATTGACTCAGTGACCACACTGATCCAGGCGCATCGCTACTGGCGACTGAAAGGGCTGGAGGTGGATCTGGTCATTCTGAACAACAGTCCTGGCGGCTACCAGCAGGTGCTGCAGACGCAGATTATGGATCTAATCTATGCAGGCTCAGAAGCCAGCCTGCTGGATAAACCCGGGGGGATTTTTGTACGAAACGGCGAGCATCTGTCCGCCGAGGACAAGCAGCTGCTGATCAGCGTGGCCTGCCTGAGTCTGGACGATCGTGCTGACGGCATCAAAGAGCAACTTAACCAGCGTATTCGCGCGACAAAGCAACTCGGCAGACCTTTTGTGCCGGAGACGCCAGCAGGGAATAATCAGCATACGGACTGGATACCGGACACTGGACTGCTACGTCATTTCAACGGATACGGCGGATTTTCTCAGGATGGCCGTGAGTATCAGATCCTCTTAAAAGAAAACGAACCGACGCCAGCGCCCTGGTCAAATGTGCTGGCCAACGAGAGTTTTGGCAGCGTAATTTCAGAGGCTGGGCAGGCTTACAGCTGGTTTGAAAATGCGCATGAATACCGCTTAACGCCCTGGGAAAACGATCCGGTGAGTGACCGAAGCGGCGAAGCGTTTTATCTGCGCGATGAAGAGAGCGGCGCGTGCTGGTCACCGATGACCTTGCCCGTGCGCGGACAGGGCGATTATCTCACCCGCCATGGTTTTGGTTACAGCGTGTTCGCCCACCGTGAAAGTGGGGTAGACAGCGAACTGACGATACTGGTGGCCGAAAAGGCCCCGGTTAAGCTTGCGATCCTGAAGCTCAGTAACCATTCGGGCCGCACACGTAAATTAGCTGTTACCGGCTACGTGGAGTGGACACTTGGGGCTACACGCACGCATTCTGCCGCGCATATTATTACGCATTCGCACACGTTACCTGGCGGAAGCGCGGTCATGGCTAATAACTTTTACGGCGCTAACGGCGGTGACCGCACCGCTTTTTTTGCCGTCAATGATCCCCTGAGTACGGTAACGGGTGACCGTCGCGAGTTTATCGGGCGCAATGGTTCACTGCATGCCCCAGCCGCCATGAAACGGCGCAGACTCTCGGGCAAAACGGGGGCCGCTCTTGATCCCTGTGCCGCGATCCAGTCGACAACCACCCTTATCGATGGTGACCAGAAAACCTTTGTTTTTGTTCTCGGTGTAGCGGGCAATCTGGCACAGTCTCAGGAGACGCTGGCCCATTTTCTGAACGAGGATAACGCGCGCCAGGCGCTGGATCAGGTTCATCAATTCTGGCACAAGGTTCTTGATAAAGTCGTGGTGCAAACACCCGATAGTCGGGTTGATTTGCTGGTGAACGGCTGGCTGCTGTATCAGACATTAGCCTGCCGTATTATGGCGCGCAGTGGATATTATCAATCCGGCGGGGCATTTGGTTTCCGCGACCAGCTGCAGGATTCGCTGGCGTTAAGCCAGGTTGCACCGGAGCGACTGCGCAGCCAGATCGTGCTGTGTGCCTCACGTCAGTTTATTGAAGGGGATGTTCAGCACTGGTGGCATCCTCCGCACGGCAATGGTGTGCGCACCCGGTGTTCGGATGATTACCTGTGGCTCCCGCTCGCGGTTTGTCACTATGTAGATGTAACGGATGATATCGGGATACTGGAACAGCGCATTCCCTACCTTGAAGGCCGTCCGCTGAAGCCCGGCGAAGAGTCGGTGTACGATACCCCGGTTGTCAGCCCCCTCGAAGAGACGTTGTGGCAGCACTGCGTAAAAGCCGTTGAACGGGGTTTACACGTCGGCCAGCATGGCCTGCCACTGATGGGCGCTGGTGACTGGAATGATGGGATGAATCTGGTCGGTATCGAAGGCAAAGGTGAAAGCGTCTGGCTCGGATTTTTCCTCTACGACATTTTACAACGTTTCGCGGCACTGGCAGAACGGCGCCAGAACGAACAGGTGGCAGCGTTATGCCATTCAGCAGCATTGCGCCTGCAAAAAGATATTGAAGCGTCGGCATGGGATGGTGAGTGGTATCTGCGCGGATATTTTGACCATGGTGCGCCGCTGGGATCACAGGCGTCGCAGGAGTGTCGGATAGATGCGATTGCTCAAAGCTGGTCCGTGTTGTCCGGTGCGGCTGATCCTGCACGCAGCGCCCAGGCGATGCGGTCACTGGACAGCTATCTGGTGGATAACGATGCGGGACTGATCAAGCTGTTAACGCCTCCGTTTGATGGTCACGGCCCCAACCCGGGTTACATACAGGGCTATCTGCCGGGTGTGAGAGAGAACGGCGGGCAGTACACGCATGGTGCAATCTGGGCGGTCATGGCATTTGCCCGTATGGGGGACAAAGCGCGGGCCTGGCAACTGTGGTCCATGATCAACCCCATAAATCATACGCAACAGGGTGACGGTGTGAGCACGTACAAAGCTGAGCCTTATGTCATGAGTGCGGATGTGTACAGCGTTCCTCCCCATACCGGGCGGGCTGGATGGAGCTGGTACACCGGTTCTGCGGGCTGGGCCTATCGGCTGGTAACGGAAGAGTTGCTCGGGATAAAACGTCACGGCGACACGCTTATTATCCGTTCGCAGTTACCCGATGACTGGCCTTCATTTAGCATTACCTATCAACATGGACAGAGCCCGTATCACATCACGATTTCCCGTAGTGAAAGTGAATATCAGGTCACCCTGGATGGCATTCAGTTGCCGGACGACAGAATTTTTTTACTGAATGACGGGCAACATCACAGGGTTGATATTATTCAGCGTTAAAAGAAGAAGGCGTTTGCCATAAAGCAGAATTAAAACGTCTGCATGACAGCATGCGACTTGATGTTGATCGCGGTGTGCAAAAACAGTGTCGTGAAGCAGTGTCCGCTATTTGCTTATAGCGGACACTGCTCATATGACCGGATGGCAATCAGTGAACCCGGCCGTCTGATATTTTACGATAAGATGATGAATGCTTATTATCTGTATAAAAAACAACCAGAGGTGGTAGTGTAGATCTCATTCATTTTTAAGGCCAAATATGATGTCCTTTTTCAATCGAATTATGGATCAAATCACCGAAATAACCTCTTTATCCACCTGTCCGGTATGCCAAAAAGAGTCGCAGCAGTCGATAAAAAAAATAGGTAAAAAGCAGACCTTGCTCTGCCCACACTGCAAATCAATGTTTATAAAGCCAGACTGATTAATTGCAGTGCAGGTAAACGCAATCCTGCGGAAGAGAAGGGTAACGCTAAGGCAAAACCCATGGTGACGCTGTTCATTCACGCTGAGCATCGCCATCTGTTTTTGCAACTGGATTTCGAGTTAGTTATTAGTGACTTGCTTTGCAAGAGAGAGTGCTGCGCACCACGATAAACCGATGATTTTATCTGACGCCGGTGTGAGTCATCACGTTACCTGGCCTTATTTTGGCTAAACGCACGGCTCAAATCCTGTGAATTTGCCATCTTACCTGTAACCCTGATTGCTGGGTTTGTTGAAAACCGGAGGTTCTGTGACTACCTGTTCATCCCTCTTGCCTCTGATGGCGAAGAATGCCCTTCAGCCTATAACCCTGGCTAAACCTGGTTTGGCTGTCATTGCCATCACACTTCGTGGCAAAGAGGTCATTCTCGTTCAGCGTAGCAAAGAACCCCAGAAAGGTACCTGGGGTTATCCTGGTGGTTCCGTAGAGCCTGGCGAAACATTACATGACGCTGCTCTGCGTGAACTAATGGAAGAGACGGGCGTAACGGCGAGAGTCGGACCACTCATCGATGTAGTTGAAGTGATTGGTTGTGACCCGGCTGGCCATCATCATCACTTTGTGCTGATTGCACTGTTATGCCATTACCTGGAAGGCGAGCTTCAGGCTGGAGATGACGCGGCTGACTGCTGCTGGGTGCCTTTTAGAGAGGGCATTCTTAATGTCAATGGCGTGCTGGCCGATCATGTGACCAGGATTGCTGCAAAAGCGTTTAACCTGCGTGATATCACCATTCAGGGGACGTAATCTCGGTGCTAACGTCTGCTTTTCATACCTTGTCGGTATTTCGATGAAGGGCATCTGTCCGAGTCAGTAACCGACACAGACATAGCCTCTCAGGTTCGAATCAAGCGTTTATATGAGGCTTTTTTCGGGTTAACGCCCGGTTCTGCAGCAACCCGGCTTTGCACCAGACATGAATGGTGCGTGGCAGGGAAAGTGACAGGCTAAGCGCTATGCTGTCGGCAGCCTGTTTGCAGGGCGTGCGGCGGTTTTATGAATAAAAACTTCTTTATGCAAGGTTTGCTATTCGAACAGAACCGGCCCCGGTTTATATTCCCGAAAGGCATCATCAGTTGGCTGGTATCCCAGCACTTCCCGGGTGCGTGACAAATCAAAGCGTTTGAACCGGTTATCTGAAATGCCATAGCCGATAAAAAAGGTAACGTTTTCAGCTTCTATCGCGCGGGTTATCAGTTTCACTGCATCCTCAGGGCTGAGCCAGGCGCTGTAATCGCGGGCGGATTTAAGCGCATTTACGTCTTTAGGTTCAAAAGCGCCGATTCTGAGCGCGACACAGGAAAGTCCATGCTGAGTGGCATAAAAGGAACACAGCGCCTCGCCATAACATTTCGTTACGCCGTACAGATTAGCTGGCGCTACCGCCAGGCCCGGATGTATTTGTACATCAACCGGATAACCTTCAATTGTCTGGGCACTGCTGGCAAATACAAAGCGGCGACAGGATGAGGCTGCCGCTGCCTGAAGCAGCCATGTGGTGGAGAGAATGTTGGCCGGCAACAACTGCTCAAAGGTAGCATCGGGGTCGGGAATGCCTGCCAGATGAACTATCGCGTCGGGTTCCGATTCGGCCAACAGCTTTTCTGCTGCACCCGGCACGGAAAGGTCTGCCTGAAAAAATTGATGCGGCGAACCGATCTCATCATCCGGCTTATGTAGATCGGTGAGGATAAAGTCATAGGTTTTGCGCATTGCCTTAAAACAGGTTCGTCCAATACGGCCGCTGGCGCCGGTAAGAAGGATTTTTTTAACAGCCATAGTATCGGGATCCTTGTCTGAAGCCATTATCGGTGCAGTAAAGCCCTATCATACCGGCCTGAAAATGCCTGTCTCAGGTGCCTGTCGCAATTAATCATGCGGGTCAGTGCTGTCTGTGTTGCGCACCTTGACGACGTTCTTGTTAAGAAACAGGCAGATTTTAGCGTATAGCGTGTAAAAACGGGCTGAACGAGTGTCAGCCCGTTTCTTCATCCTTTCACGCTATCGCAGCGGCAGTTGCAGAAGCTGCCCGTTCTCTTCCTCAAGCCGCGTCAAGTAGTGGGCCGCATCCAGAATCTGATAAGGAAAATAGAGGCCCGGCGCAACCGGTGGCTTTCCATCCATTCCGATCAGTCGTTCCAGAAGCAGGGCAATCCCCATGCCTGTCAGAGGCGCTGCCCCACCCGGATGAACGACTGCACTCCGCGTATGAAGCGCCTTTCCAGAGTGATCAAGGCCTGAAATATCGATAATGATTTCGGTCGAGAATGTTCCGCCTTCGCGCCGACTTGAACTGATACCCATGCCCAGATCAAACTGAACGGTGTGCGCGCCTGTAGCGGTTGCCAGTCCAGCCACGTCGATCGAGGAGAAACCGGTGGCGTCGATTTCGGTGCCGTCAACCGCCAGGAATGTGGTCCTGGCATCATCGCCTTCGCGCCAGATATAGACGCCGGCGCGGCGGGTAAGTGCGGCGGGCAGCAGGTGATGCAGATGCTCGAAATCAGCGGCAACGGCAGGGCCTCCAACATCCTGCTCATCCACCAGGGCACCGATACGAATTTCATCTACCTGACTGAATGTCTTGCTCAGATGAAGCGCCGGAACCGTCGTGGCTCCTACCAGCCATTCATAGCCCAGCACCACTGCCGAGGCTCCCGGGGCAGTCATAAAGCTTGCGATTTCCGGAGCAATCTCAAACACGCCGGAAGATATGCTCAGATGCGGGACGCCGCGTGACTGAGCAAAGCGCAGTGTGGCAAGCGAATGGTCCTTATAGAGAACAACCACCGCACTGACCTCTCGATCGCCGAGACCCAGATTGGGGCAAGAGGTGTCGATCTCTACTCCCTCCGCGCCTCCTATTTTTGCCGCTGCGCTCTGTGCTCTGGAAAGGTCACGGCCACCGATCAGCAAAGGGAAGTCGGGATAGGTTTTATGCATCGCCCGGGCAGTCTGGCGACCAATAGCGCCGGAGCCGCCCAGCAGTAAGACAGGATGAAATGACATAAGCGTGGTTCCTTATTGACGTGATAAGCTACCAATAGTAGGAACAGTAGCACCGTATTTACACATAAGCTACTTTTAGTAGGTTTAACAGGATGAATACCATGAATGAGCACAATGCCCTTGCTGCCAGGTCGCCTGCGCAAAGACTGTCCAAAGCAGAAAGACGACAACAGCTTCTCGACACTGCACTTCTGATCGTGCGGCAGGAAAACGCGGACAGGCTGACTCTGGGACATCTGGCTGTGCGCGCAGGCGTCTCAAAACCTGTTGTTTATGATCACTTCGCGACGCGTTCAGCGTTGCTGATTCAGCTGTACAGATGGATTGATATGGAACGCATCAGGACATTTACTGATGCCATGAGCGCGGCTCCCCGAAGCCAGCAGGAAACGGTAGAGATGCTGGCGAGCGCCTATATTCATTGCGCTGCGGATAAAACGGATGAGTTTCACGCAGTCGGTGCGGCGCTGGCGGGGAGCGAAGAGAAGGCGGTGGTTTTCCAGGAGCTTCTGGACAACTGCGTTGCAATGTTTGTGTCAGTTCTGACGCCACATGCAAACATGACATCCCAGTCGTTGCGACAGTGCTGCATTGGCCTGGTGGGTGCCGGAGAAGCATTATCCGTGGCGCTAACGCGTGGGCAACTTGAAGAAAAAGCAGCCGTTACAGCCTTCGCCTTACTGATTAAAGGGCTAATGGAGGCCAGCGAAAGCTAAACGGTGCGTCTGGCACAGTCGTGTTATCTCAGGCGCATCAGCGCGCTTGTCTTAAATCGCACCTTCTACATATTCAATAAATGCCCGGACTTTTGAATTAAGTGCCGAACGTTCGGTGACACAGGCATAAATATTCATCGGCAGGGACTCAATATTGCTCTCGCTACTGTGACCTGACCAGGACAAAGACCTTAGCAGACCGCTGTCGATCAATGGCTGGGCAACAAAGCTTGCCAGGCGGGCAATGCCGCCTCCGTTTACAGCGAGTTGTGCAAGAATATCAATGTCATCGCTGATAAAACTGGGATTGAGTTTTGCATTGACAGGTTGTCCGTTGACCTTAAAAGTCCATGGCAAAAACCGTCTGTCGGTGGGGTAGCGAAAAACCAGGCAAGCGTGCTGGCTAAGTTCTTCAGGTGTTTGAGGCGTGCCAGCGCGCTCAAGGTAAGCAGGCGCCGCGCAGAATATGAAAGGTAACGATGCAATTTTTCTGGCGATCAGTTGATCATTCAATTGTGCTTCGATGCGGATACTGACATCGACGCCTTCCCGGCGATGATCGACGTTGCGATCGGTACCGATCAGTTCAATATCGATATCAGGAAAAGAGGCTTTGAAAGCCGGCATAAGAGGAGCCAGAACGTGCCGCCCAAATGCGGCTGTCGTCGCAATACAAAGTGGTCCCTGCGGTTTGGTTTCATTTGCAGCCGCCTGAGAGGCGAGTTCAATATCATGGGGAATGTGACGGACTTTCTCGAAATACCGTTGACCATTTTCAGTTAAGGTCATGCTGCGGGTGGTGCGCGATAGCAGTCGCACGCCCACATGCGCTTCAAGACGGGAAAGACTCTGACTGACCGCTGCCGGACTCATACCTTTAGCGCGTGCCGCCGCTGCAATACTGCCGTTCTCCACGACGCGGATAAAAGTATTAATCAACCCTAAAACGTCCATATTATCCTCAATACTGAATTCGTCACTTTTACTTAATAATGATTAAAGCATAACCGCTCTACAGCCTTCACCATAAGCTTGTTAAGTTAGCTGCAGTTTTATCTACCTCTGTTAAACAGGATATTCTGATGACTGATACTACCTCAAAGAAAAACCAGCGAACCCGCCTTCCTGGGCGCACGGCACCCTACATATTTGCGCTTTATATGGCGATCATCATGGCGTTCCTGATGAGTCTGGTCATCACCTTAGCCGAATTCGGAGTGGGACCCCATTACATGACAAATGTGATGAATGCTTACCAGGTCGCCATGCCAGCGGCTTTCTTTTGCATACTTGTTGTCCGTCCTGTTGTTATCCGGCTCGTAGGGTTGACCGTTCACGGTCACTGAGACATTCAGTATGCGCACTACGGGCGCCTGATGAAGGTTTGTCCCGCGCATCGCAACAGGTGACTTCTGCGGCAACATACCGGCTGGTGGCAAACTCCCCGCGTGTGATGTGATGTGATGTGATGTGATGTGTGAGGGCAGGCAGTCGCCCTGATGCTTGACCTATATCACGATGAAGGATGCCGAAAACTGAAGCGCCGGGCGTATGACAGGGAGCAGTGAAAGCGGTTTACAGATCAGAAGGCAAGGAAACGCCTTCGCTGGCCGGGGGAAATGTTTCTACCGACGTTATATTACTGGGTTCTAAACGCAGTGAAATGCCTACATCGATAGATAATTGCGCCGCATTCTGGAATCTAATCCGCCGCGGGGTAATGAACAATCACACCTGCAGTAAAACTCATCCTGAAGGTCCGTTTTGTGCCAGAAGAAGACATTATGAACATCGGAATGTATTAATTTGCGGGTATATAGAGCAACAATGGCACCGAAATTATCAGAGGCGTTTTTGCATGATTCGCACCGGGTATCAGGATGCCGAAAAACGGCCATACTGCTGCATAAACAGGCTGAGGAAATCTGCGTGAACGCACCAGGAGAGTTTTTGCTAACTCTCCCGAACTTAAAGCAACTGAGAGAGTTTGATGAAAACAGTCGAGTTATTGCAGTACACCTTGAAAGCAGGCACTGGACGGGAATTTCATCAAATCATGATTGAGGAAAGTATCCCCCTCCATCGTGATGCGGGCATTGGCATCATTGCCTTTGGAAACTCAACGCATGATGAGGATTCTTACTACCTAATCCGAGCCTATGATGACCCTGAGCATCTGGATGCATCACAGAGAGCATTTTATTGCAGTGATGCGTGGAGGTCAGGACCACGTGATGCCATTATTGAACGGATTCAAACCAGCTTAAAATCGGTACTGATGCTCACTGACACTGCAACAGATAGGCTAAGGAAGTGAGTTGATAAACTATTAGAAAGTACGGTGCATCGCTCAGATGTGAACGTGTCTGCCCGCTTTTCACATATAGCAGACATTGGCCTGCACCATTGTCCGCTTTGTGCCAGAAGCGGACGTTTACAGTCAGCCCAAGACTATCTTGTGCTCATAGCAAGTTTAGCCGCGAAGCATAAAAATAAGCCCCCTGTTGCTCTATCCATAATCCGGACAACGCGACTTTTCTTCAATATGGCTGACGCAAAATGCGTGGATAAAATGAGTGTGACTGACCATATAGTCCCAATCGCCACGTGGATGCTGACAAGGATAAAAGTCCATATTAAAGGTGAGTGACCGGTAGGTATGAACTGCGGCAAAAAAGAGACATAGAAAATGCCCATTTTGGGATTAAGCACATTCCCCAGTATTCCTCTGATAAACCAGCTCCCCTGAGAAACGTTGTTGTCATCACCATCACTGAAAGATGATCGGGGACGTATCAGTAGTTGTAAGCCCAGCCAGCTCAGGTAGACCGCACCACAAACTTTGAGCACAGTGTAAGCCATCTCTGAAACCGCCAGAAGAGCACCAAGACCTAACGCGACCAGCGCACCCCATATAAAACAGCCGGCATCAATGCCAAGCGCAACGTGAAAAGCCTTTTTGCCGCCCTCAGCGCAAGCAGTGCGCAGAATAAGTGCCGTATCGAGGCCGGGAGTCAGGGTAAGTAACAGCGCAGCGAGAGAGAATGCGAAGAGAGAATCGTTAACAGTCATTTTCTTTGCCCGAAAGAGCAGATGCTAATCATTTAGTTCCCTATAATCAATCTATCAAATATCAGTTTTTAAACGTCCGCTTTCCGCTCATAGCGGACGTTAGCCTGACATCAGTCCGTTTTGTGCCAGAAGCGGACGTAGCTAACAACAGTTTGTGTGGAGCAACTGGGGGCAGGTCAGTCGGGCAATATATGAAAAGACAATCAATGGTAATAAATATTATATTGTAATAATGGATGTATAGCGGTGCGAACCTTAGAGGTACAGTGAAATGAAAGAAATAAAAATAATGGCTGACTATCAATGTCATCCATTGTGGGGAGTACAACCAGGTGATTTTGGTGACATATCTCCTGATGACCTACCAATTTCTTTAGAATTAAAGAAAAGCTTGCATGATTGGGCTACGAGATATGATTTGACTCTTAAAATGGACGATCCAGCCTCATCTGGATTTCACAATAAAATATTGGAAAGTATTTTCATTGAAGATGGTAGGAAACTAGCAATAAAGTTGCAAGAAGAACTCGGTATCAACTACAACATAGTTTATCAATTCTGACATGAAATCCCGCCCACTGTTAGCTGGATTTTTTAGCACTCAATGTTGCTATCGATGAACAAGGTATATTTTTTGAACCCGTCACAATCAGCACTCCAAAAACGGATCAATCAGGGGCTGCTTCGCCCCAAAAAAATAGGTGACTTATAAATATGCAGGCAATGACCTGCCCCTGTTAATTAATTCGCGTCTACGTTAACCAAACTTCCAACTGCTGCATAATAATTGCGCATGTCTGCTTTCCGCTCATAGCGGACGTTAGCCTGTCGTCAGTCTGCCTGGTGCCAGAAACGGACATCAATGCACCTTTAAGAGATGACAATACCTGATTAACGATTATTTACTTCCTGAGCCTTTAAGAAAGCGGGGCGACTCGTTGCTCTTAATATGTAGCTATCAATCTCTTCGGTGATTTCCAATCCGCACAGCTTTGCCCATAACAACGTATGAGAAAGAAAAATATCGGCCAGTGTAAAGTTGTTACTCGCAATCCATGTTTGAGTTGGGTTAAAGCGAATCTGAGAGATAACTTTATCTGCCTCCTTACTGAGGTAATTCATTAAATCCGTGGAACGTTGATTTTCGGGAATGAAGACAATATGTTTGAGCAGACTCCAGACGGGGGCTTCCAGATCGGATAGCGTGAAGCTTAACCACGAATTAACAGAGGATTTTTCTTCGGCGGTTGCGGGATAAATAGAGATGTTGTTATGTTGTTCACACAGGTAAATACAGATTGCTAAGGTTTCACTGATTGACACGTCACCATCGGTCAAAAAAGGAACTTTTCCCAGTGGATGGGGTGATTTAACCTCAGAAGCAGGGTTCAAAAGATCGACTCTGATGGACTCGTAATTCATTCCCATTTCTTCAAGAGCCCAGAGAACCCTTAATGATCGGCTTTTGGGGTAGGTATAGATCTTCAATTCAACATCCCTTTGTTGTGAAAACAATTTTATAAGGTAAGTGGATAGCTCATGTCAAAATTTCCGCTTTTCGATCATAGCAGACGTCCCCCGTGGTTAGGTTCGCTTTGTCCCAGGAGCAGATGTTGCTAATCTTAAATTTCAAACAAGATCGGTATAGGCGAGCCATGTAACAAATTACGATTAAACTTTCATAGGGTTTTTAAGGAGAATAAGTTTCATATGCGCATTCCAGATTATCCTTCACGCGATTCTGATAAATGGTCCCAGGTAGATGCCTGGTTTTCTGAAAAGCTCGCCCCTGAAGATGCAGATTTAAAATACGCTCTTGCCAATAACACAGAACAGGGATTGCCCACACACGATGTCTCTGCTTTACAGGGAAAAATGCTGGCGATTTTCATTCAAATGTCGCGTGCCGTCCGTGTTCTTGAAATAGGCACGCTTGGGGGTTATAGCACCATATGGATGGCCAGGGCTCTCCCACCACATGGAAGCATAACGACAATTGAATTCAGCGAGCATCATGCAGAGGTTGCAAGCCAAAATATAAACAAAGCGGGGCTGGCTGAGCGCGTCACGTTGCATAGGGGAGCTGCACTTGATGTCTTACCCACGCTTCATGCTCCCTTTGATCTGATTTTTATCGATGCCGATAAAGTGAATAACCCCCACTATCTTGACTGGGCTATCAAACTGTCGAAACAAGGCACTGTTATCGTAGGAGATAACACTGTGCGCGGTGGCAGTGTAATCGACCCCAGTAGTGAAGATCCGAACGTTAAAGGTCTGCGAGAATTTGTCGACATGATTTCTGAGGATGAGCGCCTTGAAGCAACAGCAGTACAGACTGTTGGTGAAAAAGGATGGGATGGTTTCGTCATGGCTATCGTTAAAGCTCGGTGATGATATTTATCATTACGAAAAATGTGCTTACCTTCAGTTTTTAGTCACAATTTTTAAATGATTAATAAAAGCTGTGCTACTCATAGTGTCTATGAGTTATATACAAAATGTCCGCCTCTCGCTCATAGCGGACATCGGCTTGATGTCAGTCCGTTTTGTGCCATAAGCGGATGTTCTCCCGATCATTCACACAATGCATCTTACTCCGGGATCTTATATCCGCCTCAAGGGCCAGTAATTCTATCGGGCTGGATAAGCCGTCCAGGCAGGATTCCTGGAAGCATCATTTATTATCCCCCTGGCACTGATCCAAGCGTTTTCGGGAGCACCTTTATCCGACTGATGCCTCCAGGTTCGACTCCTGTTCCTGGTTTAGAATATGGCTATTGGATTTCTGAAAAAAATGGACAGCCGATAAATCCAGCAACCGGTGGCACTGGCACAAGGGGGAACACATGTGCCATTGCCGCCAAATACTATGCCACCTAAGCGGTGAGAGGTTATTCATGATTAATGAAGCAGATTTGGCAGAGCTGGAGTCAACATTACTTACAGGTGTAACTGTTGGCATTGGCTCGCAAATTTTGATATTCGGAAACGGTTCAACAGTGCTAGTGCAGTGTCCTTTTATAAGGGAGCTCCAAGGACAGAAACAACAGGGGCACGGTGAGGATGTGTACACCAGTGAACTGCTTTTTGATTATTTAAATAATCAGGTAACAAGTGCTTTGCTTGAAGAAGGGGGGGAGCTTGTTTTAGAGTTTGAGGGGAAGAAATTATTGAGAATTTTTCCTGAATGTAACGGGCTTGAGTCGTATGTGATTTCGACTCGCCTTGGTATTTGTCCTGTTACAGCATTCCCGATTAATGAACAGTAATATTCCCCGGCCAGTTGACGGAGGTTCTTGTATCTGAGTCCTGAATACTTGCTCTTCTGGCCGTTACGATCCTGATTATCGGATAAAAGGTGAGGTTTTTGATAACTACGCTCCTAGTTCTAGCAATGTTAGGAATATATTGTCTGGCGTTAAAGAAAAAATTGGCTCTGGGCAAACAACAAATTTTGTTATTAATATGAGTGACACAAAAGTGTCCGTCCCTGCATTGCAGCAACAGCTTACTAAGTGGCCAATTATGGGTCTTGAGAAGGTTGTTATCATTGATAAATCAGGCAATACTATAAGGATTAAGTGAGGGAGTTATGTCCATACATATATCATGTTATACAACATATAACATCTCTGAATTGCAGGAGAAATTGAATTTTTTTGCAGCAAAATATCCTTGTGTATTCCCTGCTCAATATTATTTATCAAGTGGATTTATACCTCATCCAATTCAGCGAGAGGTTGCAAGTTATTGTGGGTTGGTGCCCTGCTCTTACTTCGTTATCACTGTGAATAACAAAGCGTTAGATATATCGACAGACGAAATGGCTGATATGGTTAGAGAAGCTCTAGGGGCAGATAACGTCATCGCGCTTTTAAATGGTGAGGATCTAATCTAGACCCTGTGATGAATCCTTTAAAAGCGCCATCTTCTCGCCGCTGTAATCTGAGGTTTCAGAGGCGACAGTAAAGAGCTACATAAGTGAGGCTGTAACGAGATACCCTTCTGGCACGACTATTGCGAAAGTTCCATCCAGTGGAACTTTGGGCGGTAAGGTATTGCAGGGCACTGTTATTCTTGAAGTTCCTCCGCAGAATGGGATAATTCCAAAAGCCATCTTGGACGCTGCCAGTAAAGCAGGGGTTTTAATTAGAGATACTAATGTGAAGGTATATTGATGGGGCTACCTATTTTTTATTGTAAGTCTTGGTTTCGGATGAAAAAGGTTGCGATAGAGCTTATGGATCAATCGTTGGCACATTCCAGGCATCTCTCGGGTGAGTCGTATACAGCTCTTATTGGGTCGGACTCTATGCCATCTTGCTTTGTCGAGTTCTTCATAGATAAAGGAATGGTTGGTGTCGGATTTTTAGATAAAAAATGTCGTGAGTATCTGACATATCAATTTCTAGTAACAGATGCGGATAACTTATTTTTGACTATGGCGACTCATCGTGAGTTTGACGGAGATAAGGATGAGGTCATAGGTGGAGAGTTCTACATTTTCAATGAGGAAGGCGGCCTTTTTATTAGGCGAGAAAAATTTAACCCTTATAAGATTGAAGAGACCAAATCAAGTTTCGAGCCGTTTCGGAATTATGAAAAAATCCCCAAATTTGGTTGTTACTCAAATGTAATAAAAGCTGACAGATGAAACAGGTAGGTGAGTTTCATTATAAATTTTTAGGGGGTGAGTTGAGCTGGCACCGGCCTTATGCCGGTGTTTTTATAACCTTTTCGCCGCTTTTTTGCACTCTATTTGTATCTTTCTGCAGTCAAGTTGCATCCCTTTTTGCTCCCGTCCTGACGCCTTACGTTCTGGCTGATGTGCTCACTGTTAATTAATATGCGACCACGTTAGCAAAAACTCCATCTCGGCAGAATAACTGTGAATGTCCGCTTTTCGCTCATAGCGGACATTGCCTTATGCAGATGTCCGCTTTGTGCCAAAAGCGGACATTGCATCGAAAGCCCTGCTGACTTTGTCAGGACATGCCTTTATTTTTAAGTCATTAAAGGCATGGGCCCCGCATTCCAGATTATTGCCATATTCCTTTAGGTCAGGGCTTACGACATCACGTCGCGAAAGCCATCAAATCGGCCTCCCTGTTTTTTAATAATCATGCCATTACGCAGCTTTTGCGCTACAGAGAGAAGCTGCATAGATTTTACTTACTGGCTGCCAGCACCTTCTCAAGGGCTGACGTTGCACGTTGAGCGACGACCGGACAGGCCGAATTTTCAAGGGCGACGATCACCCCCCATAATTGCGTTTCAGTCAAACCAATGTTTAAAGAAATGTTGAAATGGGACATTAGCTGCGGCTCAACGCCTTCCAGGCCTGCAAGTGCGCCAAGGGTGGCAATCTCACGATCTTCATAACTGAGGTTGTCCCGTCCAAAAATGTCACCAAACAGATGTTCTTTCAGGTACGTATCAATAGCAGGAGCAAAATCGAATACAGGCCCTTTGGCTGGCACACCTATCAGGTATGTCTGCACAGATGTGCCCAGTTCAAGGAGGGATCGGCCAGCAGGCAGCGGGCTGGCTTCGGAACCTGCAATATCATTTATACCCTGTTCTTTTCGTTCATTCACAAGGGTCATAAAGGTTCCAAGTGCGTTAAGCGCACGTGGAAAACCAAGGTAAGCATAAAGCTGTACCAGTATTTCTTTTATGTCGTTAATAGTCAGGCCAGCATGTAGGCCTGCTTCCAGTGCGGCTCTCAGTTTATGATTATCGCCCAACGCAGTGAATGCAGAAATTGGAGCGATCGCCTGCTGGCGACTCGTCAGCTCTGTAACTTTCATAGAATGATCCCTTTGAGGCGGAGCAGTTTTCCGGCCTTTAATCAGCTAAGTTAATGTGTGATGGTCGCCTGCATCGCAGCGGTTTAGCGCTCACCCACTACCATGACAAAGGCGCATTTACGCACCTTTGTCATTACACTGGAAAATCATCAGTCAGGGATCTGGAAACCATAGGTTGCCAGATCCAGTGAGTCGGGATCCGGGCCGCCACGAACGCCTGTTTCAAGCGCATCAATAACTTTAATTTCATTAGCCGTGAGCCTGAAATCAAACACGTCGAAGTTTTCGACAATTCGGTGGGGTTTTACAGATTTAGGAATGGCGGAATATCCGTGATCCAGATGCCATCGAAGAATAACCTGTGCCGGCGTCTTCGAATATTTTCTGGCAATGCCAGTGATTACCTTATCTTCGAAAGGATTTTTCTCCGCATTGTTGTAGGTATAAGACCCACCCAGTGGTGACCAGCATTGTGTGATAATGCCATAGTGGTCGTTAGCCGCACGCCATTCCGCCTGTGAATAATATGGATGAACCTGGATCTGATTCACCGCAGGAACAACACTGGTCTCTGTAATCAATCTGTCGAGTTCAGTGGGCGTGAGGTTGGATACACCAATGGCACGCACGCGCCCCTCGGCCAGCAGCTTTTCAGCCGCCTTATAGGCCTGAATGGTCTTTTCAAATTCTGATGCCAGAGGCTGATGAAGCAGCCAGAGGTCCAGTTGCTCAATGCCTAATTTATTCAGACTGACATCAAAGGCGCGAAGAGCAGAATCGTAGCCATAGTCGGAAATCCACAATTTAGTTTCAATAAAGATATCGTCGCGGTCTACGTCCGACCGACGGATCCCGGCGCCGACTTCACGTTCATTAAAATAGGCCGCAGCGGTATCGATAAGCCGATATCCGGTTTCCAGTGCCTTCTTCACCGCCTCGGTAGTTTCTTCAGGTTTGGCCTGATAAACACCCAATCCCAGAGCGGGCATTTTCACACCATTATTCAACGTAATATAAGGATTTATACCATTCATTTGAGTCCCTTTTTAGCGTTGTGGCTTAGAGGAAGCATACGTGATGCCATGAATAATAAAGCGAGGGGTTACCCTTATCAGTCACTGACACGGGTAATGAGACTGACAGAAGGTCCGAATGTCAGCAGCGGTTGCAGGTATGACATAACTTCTGCAACATGCGGGTTTTCCGCATGGCTGGTTACTGCATCCTGGTTTACCCAGCCGTCAATAATATAAAACGTGTCGGGTTCATCGATTTTTTGATAAAAATCGTAATAAAGGCAACCGGCTTCAAGGCGTGCAGGCTCAACAAATTTCAGGACCAGCTCTTTAACGCGCTCACGATTTTCAGGTTCACATCGCAGTTCACAGATGATGTGGCGTTCTTCCGATTTTATTTTCTGCATCGTCATTTCCTCAGTTCTTACCGGCATAAACACGGGTCATACCGCCATCGACTATCAGGTCAATGCCACGGATGTAAGTACTCGAGTCTGATACCAGAAAAATCAACGCATCCGCGATATCTGCCGCGGTGCCCACGCGCCCGGCCGGTATTTCTGCGGAAACTCGCTCAGCATATGAGGCAATATCGTTGTCACTCATTTTCTGTTCGTTGCTGTAACCCTCGGTCGGGACTACACCGGGACTTATGGTATTGACCCGGATATCTCGCCCTTTTAGATCCGTGGTCCAGCTGCGAGCCAGTGAACGCACTGCCGCTTTGGTCGCGGCATAAACAGCAAATCCAGGTAACCCCATATCTGCAGTAATCGACGCATTCAGCACTACGGAGGAACCGTCACGAAGCACGTCCAGCATGCTCTGCATAGTGAGTACAACACCTTTAACATTTATGCTCAGTTCGCTGTCGATCTGATCTTCGGTCAGTTCTTCGAGTGGCGTGGCGTGGCCACCACCCGCATTAGCGAACAAAATATCCAGATGCCCCTGTTCGACTTTAATGGTGGCAGCCGCACGCAGCATGTCTTCTTTACTTGAGACATCCGCACATATAGCTCTGGCTGAGTTGCCCAGTTTGGTTACTGCCTCGTCCAGCACGTTCTGTCGGCGGCCAGTGATATAGACTGTTGCGCCGTGTTCAATCAATCGCTTCGCTGCACCGAAACCCAGGCCGGTTGTTCCGCCGGTGACCAGTGCGATACGGCCTTTAAGAGATTGGGTCGTCATGATGATGTCCTCTGAGAATGAATACGGGGGAGGATACCGGCGACATGGCGTCGCCGGTTAATGAAGCAAGGCTCAGCGGTTAATGGACTTCATCATTGCAGCGTTATAACGCTCGCCCTGGACGGGAACTTTTGCCAGCACATCTGCAATTTCCTGTAGGTCTGCGGCCGTGAGTTCAACTGCAGCCCCGCCTACATTTTCTTCGAGACGGTGAAGTTTTGTGGTGCCGGGGATCGGAGCAATCCATGGTTTTTGAGCCAGCAACCAGGCTAAAGCAATCTGTGCCGGGGTTGCTTGTTTACGCTCAGCAACTTTACCGATCAGGGCGACAAGGTTATGGTTGGCCTGACGGGCTTCGTCAGCAAAACGCGGCAGATTATTTCGGACATCTCCTTCAGCAAAGGTGGTTGCACCATCAATCTTTCCTGTAAGAAAGCCTTTACCCAGCGGGCTAAAAGGAATGAAGCCGATACCCAGCTCTTCCAGCGTCGGGATAATGACGTCTTCAGGTTCACGGGTGAACAAAGAGTATTCACTCTGCAGTGCGGACAGCGGCTGAACAGCATGTGCGTCACGAATAGCTTTTACGCCCGCCTCACACATCCCAAAATATTTCACCTTTCCTTCTTGAATCAGGTCGCGTACAGCTCCGGCGACATCTTCCATTGGCACGTTTGGATCCACACGATGCTGGTAAAAGAGATCGATGTAATCCGTTTTCAGCCGCTTAAGGGACTGTTCAACGACAGTACGAATACGCTCAGGACGACTGTCGAGTCCCGCCGCTGCATTACCCTCTTTGAAACCGAATTTTGTAGCGATAACGATCTGGTCACGGAACGGTGCCACAGCTTCCCCGACCATTTCTTCATTGATCTGACCATACGCTTCTGCAGTGTCGAACAGCGTTACGCCGCGCTCATAAGCTGCACGGATAAGTTTGATGGCTTCAGCTTTGTCTGTAGCAGGCCCGTAGCCAAAGGTCAGTCCCATACATCCCAGACCAATTGCCGATACTTCAAGGCCACTGTTACCTAATTGTCGCTTTTGCATAATGAGTCTCCTGTTTATGGATTGAACACCTCACAAGCACGGCTTGATTAGGTGGTGTTCATCTACTCTAAGGAATGACTGATCATTACTGAAGTGGCATAATCAGATAACTGACATGAGTGGAACTAATAATGAATCATACGGATTTCAATCATCTTGCTGTTTTCATTACGGTAGCGCGTGAAAAAAGCTTCACGCGGGCCGCGGCGCACCTGGGCGTTTCACAATCAGCAATCAGTCATAGCATTCGAGGTCTGGAGGAAAGGCTGGGGATACGTCTTCTGACCCGGACAACCCGGGGGGCAGTGCCAACAGAGGCGGGAGAACGACTGCTTGCCAATCTTGCTCCCTACTATGATGGGATTGAGACCGAGCTTACCTCTTTGGGAGAGCTGCGCGAGAAGCCAGGAGGCATGATACGCATCACCGCTCATGACCATGCGGCAACCACTATACTCTGGCCAAAGCTTTCAACGTTATTGAGGGAGTACCCGGATATCACGCTTGAAATCAACATAGACTATGGATTGATCGACATTGTGACCGGTCGTTTCGATGCGGGAGTCCGTGTCGGGGATCAGATTGCCAAAGATATGATTGCCATGCGTATCTCTCCTGATTTTCGCATGATCGTTGTTGGCTCTCCTGATTACTTTTCCAGACATCCTAAGCCAGAAACGCCACAAGATCTGACTTCACACAACTGCGCAAATTTGCGGCTTTCCACACACGGAGGCCTGTTCGCCTGGGAGTTTGAGAAAGACGGGCAGGAGTTGAAAGTTCAGGTATCCGGCCAGATGATATTCAATACTTCGCCTCAACTGTTATCGGCGGCGCTTGCAGGATACGGGCTGGCGTATGCTCCTGAGGATGTGGTGCAAAAATATATCAGAGAGGGAAAATTAATACCTGTACTTGAGGACTGGTCACCCACATTTCCTGGTTACCATCTTTATTATCCAAGTAGAAGGCAGGCTCTTCCTGCATTCAAGTTGATTTTAAACGCTCTAAGGGTATGAGTTAAGACTCATCCTTAGTGCATGGATAAATTCTGCCAATCATATGTATCGAGCCTTAAGTACAATCCGATTAATACACCTCCTACACTGAGTTTCAGATTGCAGGCTAACATTCCGGGTTCGTAATGTCCGCTATTGGCACTAAGCTGCCCACTAAGTTGGAAAATGTCCGCTGTGAGCGAAAAGCGGAAGTACCCGTCATAAATTACAGTCCCCCCGCTGTATTAAGGCCGGAAATGATTACGGGTATCCAGCCCATTGATTCGTTTATTTATTTCTGGCACCAGGCCTGAAAGCATACGTTTTCCCGATGTAAGCAATGAGAAAGGCGATCGCCATAAAGACCATCAGTGCCCATGGAAAGGATGCCGCACCGGCATTATTGAGCAGCACGCCCCCGACAACGCCGCCGCTGGCGATAGCCAGATTCCATGCGGTCGTTACCATCGCCTGAACAACATCGACATGATTGCCGGCCGCATCAGCGGCGGCTGTCTGCATCTGGGTTGACGCACCACCAAATGACCATCCCCACACGATAACTGCCAGTATGACAATGCTCTGCTCTTGCATGCCCGCAGCCAGCACCACTGCAACAGCAGCCATCGCCGCGAGGCTGAACAGAACGAGTTTACGCAAGTGACGATCAACCAGCGTTCCGGTAATCCAGATGCCGACAAGTGCGGTAAGGCCGAAAACAAGCAGGATGAAGCCGACGCGCGGTGTCAGGCCTGACAACGCCAGGAACGGCCCTATAAACGTATAAAGGATGTTGTGGGCAGTCATCCATAAAAAGATGACCGCCAGAACTGGACGTACGCCGGGCATCATAAAAACATTCCACACGGGCAAGCGCCGCTCAGCCTGTTGTCCCGGCAGATCAGGAACCACCACTAACGTCCAGATAAACAAAATAACCGCCAAGGCTGCCATCAGACCAAACGACACTCGCCACCCCATTATGCCGCCCAGCCATGCTCCTGCCGGAGTGCCCAGTGACAGAGCAACCGGAATGCCGACCATAGCAATTGCAAGTGCGCGGCCCTGTAAATCAGCCGGAACGAGGCGCCGCGCATAGCCAGCCAGTATCCCCCATGCCAAGCCAGCCGCCACGCCGGACATAAAGCGAGCCGCAAGCGTCAGCGAGTAACTGGTCGAAATGGTCGTAATCGTATTGAAAACCACAAAGGTTCCCACCGCCAGCAACAACACCTTTTTACGCGGGCATCCACTGGTAAGCACCGTTAGCGGAATCGCTGCAAGCAGCGATCCCAGCGCATAGATGCTCACCAGTTGACCTGCCATGACCTGTGAAACGCCAAGCCCCTCGCCGATGGCCGGAAGCAGGCCCGCCGGAAGCGTCTCGGTCAAGATGGCGATAAAGCCAGTCATGGCAAACGCCAGCAAGGGCGCCAGAGGCAACCTGCGTGATGTTATGGCGGTCGGAAATTCTGTATTAGCGTGCACGATGAACCCTTTTTAATGTTACTGAAATAGCTGAAAAATTCACAAAATCATTTTGCAAACACATATGTACTAATTGGTATGTATATTAAAAACTATAGATCACCCTGAGGGTTGTCAAGCATATATGTATCGATTAGTATATATGTATGATTTGCCAGAGGAGGAGAGGATATGGCTAAGATGGGACGTCCACGCACATTCGACCGCGACGAAGCAATTCGTCAGGCAATGTACCTTTTTTGGCAGTATGGCTATGAGTCCACTTCGCTTGCCTTGCTCAAAGCAAATCTCGGTAACGGCATAACGGCACCGAGCTTTTATGCGGCATTTGGCTCGAAAGAGGCACTGTTTGAAGAAGTCGTTGATTGCTATTCGTCAACTTATGGTCAGGTTAACGATTGCCTCTGGGACGATAGTCTCAACCCGCGTGAGGCTACTGAACTGGCGTTACGCCGTTCAGCAAAAATGCAGACAGAACAGGGGCATCCAAGCGGCTGTCTTATCGCGTTATCCATTATTACCTGTTCGCCCGGGCACGAGCATATTAGACAGATTCTTGAATCACGACGCACCCGTACCCGCGAAGGATTCCTTAAGTGCGTCCTTAGAGCCATTGATTCGGGCGAACTGGCCGCAGACACCGATGCGCGAGCGCTGGCCATGTATTTGCATTGCTTTGAGATAGGCCTGTCAACTGAAGCGCGTGATGGCGTAACAGGCAAAGAACTTAATGCCTCGGTATCCTTTGCGATGAAGGCCTGGGACGCAAACAGTTTGCTGAGTGATAACTGACGATAAAGAGATGTTATTAATGTCCGCTTTTCGCTCATAACGGACACTCAAGCAGCAATGTCATGGTTGTGTAATGAAACCGAGAACGGATAGTGTTTTTTTACGCAAGGTAATGCTGAGTCCAAAGCCAAATAAAGGGAGTAAGCAGGGGCAGGTTTCAGGGTAAACGTATATTGATCACGGGTGGTACAAGTGGAATAGGGCTGGCAGGCGCTCAGCGTATTGTCACTGGAGGTAGTTACGTAGCTATTACAGCTATTACGGGGCGTAATGAAGAGAGGCTGGAACGTTCACGCAGCATGCTTCCTGTGACATCACTTGTTATGAAAAGCGATGCTGCAGGCGAAACTGACATCCTGCGCTGCAGGAAGCTATTGGTTGGTAAAAGCCGACGGGCCGTCGCCAGGCGGTTTTTTTGCGTTTTTCGCCATGCCTTCGGTAAAACGTTTGGTCAGTCTGATGGCGCCTCCGGCCCTGCTGTTACACCTGGAAACACTCTATATTGCGCTTCGCTGATGCGCTGCCGATACCACATAGAGTGATGAAGGGGAACCGGACGGCCAACACCAGGGCATAACGCGCCGGTTTCCCTGCTACACCAGTGATGCTTGCTTTCCTGGACCGCTAATACAGAGAGTCCGGGCATGTGCCAGGCGGTTTTTTTACGTCCTTCCCCGGGGATTCGGTAAAGCACCAATTCTGCCGGATTGGCCCACTTATCCACCGTTTCTGTGGATAACGCTACATCTTGTGTCTATGCAAACTGCCGGGCAGGCGGATTAACATCAATGAGAGGTTGTTGTTCTGCACCCGTGCCGTCCGAACATCCGGTAAACTCCGGCTGCTGAGGATTTCCCCGAATCATAATTTTCGCCAGCAGAGTTCATTGTGTCGCCGAGAAATGGCGAGGTGCTGGAGGGGAATAACGATAAAAACATCAATCTTATTCGTAAATTCGGCCAGGATAAGCTCTACGTGCAGCATGTGCTGTCGAACCCGCAGGGGAAAAGCGCAGTGAGATTCATCTGCCGGGGCTGAAGAAAGAGATCGAAGCCTTTAAAAAATACCCCTGGCCTGTACTGGCATCGTCATCAAACCGTCCGGGCGTTACTGCCGAAAGAATCCGCGGCGGCGCAGAGCCTGTAACCCGCAACTTATTGCCTCACTTATCTCCGGTGATGAGGGAGGCGACGCGGACATTCATTCCCACTCTGTATTTAAAAAACCTAAACGAAGGAGCGATTGTGTTTAAAAGAGCAAGCAGGACCTTGTTACCCGGGATGCTGGTGAGCGCCCTTGTCCTGCCACTGGCAGCATGCGACAACAGTGACAAAGCAGATGCAAAACCTGCCGCGCAGAGTCAACCCCAGGCCGTTGCAGAGGATAGCGCTGCGCAACTCACCTCAAAATTAAACGCCTATGTGGGATGCTTCAACACTGCCGATGACTCTGTTCGCAACAGTGCTCTGCGCTATGTGAGCTGGATGGCGAATGCGGAAAAGGGCCCAACCGGCAAGGAGCGCAACGTCAATGTGCTGGGCGATGTCACTCCTTACGAACTGGAAACCTGCACCAAGGCCATTAATGAGGCATCAAAGGCCAGTCCAAAATTGCCGGCGCTGGATGCCGCAGCCACACAGTATCTGGCGGATTTAACGACGCTGCAGCCGCTGGTTTCTCAGGCAAGCCGTTATTACAGTCAGGAAGATTACAAGGATGACGGCTTCGCGAAAGGCAAGCAGATGCATCAGCCCCTTATGAAGGCGTTTAACCGCTTTATGAAATCCAGCGACCAGTTTGGTGCCGAAGTGGAAAAAGAAAATAATGCGGTTGTGGCTGCGCAACTCATTGAGATTGAGAAGTCTGAAGGCCGCCATAGTCGCTATTATCGTCTGGCTTTAGTCACTCAGGCCAAACCGCTGGCGACCCTGTTTACTTCCCCCGCGCCCGAGGTGGCCGGCATGACAAAAGCCCTCGATGCTTACAGTGCGTTGCTGGATGAGGCAGAAAAGGCAACGGCCAGCGAAGCGGGCAAGCCATTAACCTGGTCCATCTTCCAGGATAATGCCGGAACCTTCCTGAAAGACTGCAAGGATCGCATGCGTCGGATTCGCGATAAAACACCTTACAGCACGGGTGAGCAGAGTCTGCTTAAGGGAAGCGGCAATTCGGGCTGGATGGTATCGGGTTCACCGATGCGCGTTTTAAAATCCTATAACGAATTGGTTGAGGCCGGTAACCGCCTGTAAGGCTGGATGCCTGCCCCACATGCCTTTAGGGGAAAGCCTGGTCAGTCGGGCTGCTGCGTGCAACCCGACTGACGTTGCCACCTGCCGCGTAAACCCATCTTCTCATCATTGAGCGGTTTCCAGCTGAAGCAATCTGCTAAATCGAGTGTGCCTCTCAATAGTAAAGCGTCAGCGGCCAGCAAATAACGACAAAGGGGAAACTGCCTGCACGTTGTGCTGGAAGACATACGGATCGATAGCAACTCAAATTGCTCGTCGTCCGGATAGGTGACTGCAATCTGGTACTGTTCGCCTGCGAATGCTTTCACTGCCTCGAGATCGTTCCAGTAAGTTGCCAGGAAGAAATGTTCCCATTCACCCTGCGTCTCACGGCGTACATATGCCCCCAGGTTCCCGGGTGTCGCCTCTGCATGTTCAACGCCGGTTTTTGCCGATGGTTTGCAAAGCCCTCTGCATGCCTGAACGGTACACATCCGTGCCATGCTGTGACAGTAATCTCTATATCCTCATGTTTTAAAAGCATTTTAACCATAACATGGCATGTAAGTAAGTGTGCTTCGTGAACGCATTGTTATGTTGAAGGTGAAGGTAATAATCAGTGATTATTAGCGAAATTTCTGCTCCTCGCTCGCAGCACAAACGCATCGGCTACCACCCCCGCGCACCTGTTAAAACTCTCCTCAAACTGCAACCAAACACGCCTGCTTATCCCTTTTCACATCCGTGAACCGCGTCTCAAAATCGATCAATTGCCATTAATACCCCTTGTTTATTATTTTTGTGGGCGTATAAATTACACAACTTCACAATAAATCGTGAACAAGAAAAGTACATCACAACTTACAGATAAGGGCTTGCCTCATGTCGGAACTGAAATTTGCTACGCGTCTGAATTCCTTTGCCTCGGGGGCAAACCTCTACTGGCCTGAACTCCAGGGCAAGCCCTCGGTGTTGCAGATGATCGCCCGCGCCGGAACGGTTAACGGCCTGACCCATCTTGATCTCAACTATCCGCAGCACATGGTCAGCGACATCCCTACCATGCGGCAGGCGATTGCTGATGCAGGCCTTGCGGTCAACGGTATGCAGATGCGCTGGGATGCGCCGCAGTTCAAAATCGGCGCCTTTACCCATCCCGATGCGAAGATCCGCCGTGAAGCAATTGAGCTGACCAAGCGCGGCATCGATGCAGGGCGCGAGTTTGATTCCCGTCTGATGACGCTGTGGATGGGCCAGGATGGTTTTGATTACTGCTTCCAGGCCGACTACAAAAAAATCTGGGAAGACGCGGTCAGCGCGGTACGGGAAATCGCTGAGTATGCGCCCGATGTGGACATCAGCATTGAATACAAACCCAACGAGCCGCGCGCCTACAGCATTTTCCCTAACGTCACCACCTGCCTGCTGGCGGTCGAAGAGGCGGGCAGCCCTAACCTCGGCATTACCCTCGACTTTGCCCATGTATTGTTTGCCAACGAAATCCCGGCCTTTGCCGCCGCAATGGTCGCGCGTCGCTCACGGCTGATGGGCCTCGATTTAAACGACGGCTGGGGTAAACGTGACGATGGCCTGATGGTCGGTTCAGTGAACCCGCGCGCCACGCTGGAATTCCTCTGGCAGATGCAGCGTGATGGTTATCAGGGCGCGTACTACTTTGACACCTTCCCGGATGCCAGCGGCCTCGATCCGGTTCGCGAAGCGGAGCTGAATATCATCACCGTGAAACGTCTGCTGAAGCTCTGTGATCAACTGGAAGGTAACGCTGAGCTGACCGACGCGATTAGTCGTCAGGATGCGGTAAGTTCTCAGCAGATCGTCAACGATATTATGCTGGCCAGATAACAACAGCGGTTGCAAAAACCCGATAAAAATGACCTCACAAGACGAGAATAAAAGGCGAATAAAATGAAAAAATTGCTTCTCTCTGTACTCGCATCATCCCTGCTTTGCACCAGCGTTTACGCCGCGGAACTCGCACCACTGAAATCTGATACCGAACCGGATCGCACCGACTGGACCCAGCTCGACAGCAAATATGGCCCGCTGCCGAAAGCGGACAGCAAGCTAAAAATTGGCGGCGTGTCTAAAACCCTGACCAATGAATACTGGCGTTCACTGGGCGAAGGTTATCAAAACGTCGCCAAAAAATACGGGTTTAGCGTGGCCTATCAGGCAGCGGCTAACGAAGACGATCAGCTGGGCCAATTGTCGATTGCCGAAACCATGATTTCTCAGGGCTTCAACGGCCTGCTGGTCTCGCCGCAAACCGACATCAACCTTGAACCGGCGCTGGAAAGTGCCAACAGCAAAAAAATCCCGGTGGTGAACGTCAATGATGCGGTCATGCCGAACGCGCAGTACTACGTCGGCAACGTGCAGAAAGACAACGGCGTGCGCGTGGCGAAGTGGTTTATTCAGCACCATCCGCAGGGCGGTAAAGTGGCGGTAATCGAAGGCCAGCCGGGCGTTTACGCTGCGGGTCAACGTACCAGCGGCTTTAAAGAGACGCTGCAGGCCAACGGCAAGTTCGCCATTGTTGCCAGCGTGCCGGCTAACTGGAGTCGCGAGCAGGCGTTTAATGCCGCCTCAACCATTTTGCAGCAGCACCCTGACCTGATCGGTTTTTATGCCAACAACGACACCATGGCGCTCGGCGTAGTGGAAGCGGTGCGCGCACAGAACAAATCGGCCCAGACCGCGGTATTTGGCACCGACGGTATTTCCGATGCATACGCGTCAATCAAGCGCGGCGAGCTGACCGGTACGGTCGACAGCTTCCCGGTGCTGACCGGTGAAGTGGCGATGGATGTGATGATTCGCCTGATCAACGGCCAAAAGCTGTCACGCGTGATCTCCACGCCGCAGGCGCTGATCACCAAAGAGAACGCCGACGCCTTCTCAACCAAAGACAATGCCAAATTGCGTCAGCTTCTGGCTCAACAATAAGTTCGGCGGAGAGCGTATGGAACAGTATCGTCTGATGATGCGCGGCATCAGTAAAACCTACGGCAGCGCCGCTGCTTTACAGGATGTTGATTTTTTCGTGAAGCCCGGTGAAGTTCACGCGCTAATCGGTGAGAACGGCGCCGGAAAATCGACGCTGCTGAATATTCTGTCCGGCGTGCGGCCAGCCGATGGCGGCGAGATCAGCGTTAACGGCGTGCTGGTGCAGATGAAAAATCCGCTCAGTGCCCGTCACGCGGGTATCGCGATGATTCATCAGGAGTTGCAGCATGTTCCTGAGCTCTCCGTGGCGCAAAATATGTTTCTAGGCCGCCCGCTAACGAAGGCCCGCGGAATGTGGGTGGATAAGCGGGCGCAACTGGAGCGCGCCAGGCTGCTCCTCAAGCAGCTCGATCCCAGCATCGATCCCAATGAGCCGATTAAAAATCTCAAGGTGTCGCAGCAGCAGATCGTGGAGATTGCACGCGCGCTGCTTGATGACGCGAAAATCATCGCTATGGATGAGCCGACTTCCAGCCTGACGCCGCGCGAGTTTGATCGCCTGGCTGAGCTGATTGGTGATTTGAAATCGATGGGCGTGTCGCTGATTTACGTGTCGCACAAAATGAATGAAATATTTCGGGTGTGCGACCGGGCGACCATCATGCGTGATGGCCGGCAGGTTGGCGTGGTGAATATTGCCGACGAAGATGAAGAGAGCATCGTCGCCAAAATGGTCGGCCGTAAGATCGACAAGCTCGACCACAACTCCTGGGCCACCGATCGTGAGGTGCTGCGGGTGGAAAATCTGGCGCGCGGTAGCGACGTGTTGCCCGCCAGTTTTAGCGTGCGGGCAGGGGAAGTGCTCGGCATCGCCGGACTGGTAGGCGCCGGACGTACGGAACTGCTGAAGCTGATTGCCGGGATCGACAAGCGCAGCAGCGGCACCGTGCTGGTGAATGGGACGGCGGTGCGTAATCACAACGTCAGCGCAGCGATCCGTGCTGGCATTGGTCTGGTGCCGGAAGACCGCAAGAAAGAGGGCATCATCAAAGAGCGCGCGGTGAAAATGAACATGGCGCTGCCGTCGATGCGCAATTTCACCCTTGGCGGGCTGCTGCGTAAAGAGAAGCTTAATCGTGTGGCGCATGAGGTGATGAGCGAATTAAAGCTGCGTCCGCTGGATATCGAAAAAACCATCGGCACGTTGAGCGGCGGTAATCAGCAAAAGGTGATTATTGGTCGCTGGGTCGCCGCTGATGCGCAGGTGTTTTTATTTGATGAGCCGACCCGGGGAATTGATATTGGCGCCAAGTCGGAAATTTATAACCTGATAGAGAAATTAGCGCAGGCGGGCAAAGCGATAGTGGTGGTCTCTTCCGAAATGACCGAAATCATGCGTATTTCCGATCGCGTGTTGGTGATGCGGGAAGGGAAAATTACCAAAGAGCTGAGCGGCAGCGCCATCACTGAAGAAAATATCGCCCGTTTCGCCATTAAAGATGTCGAGACTGCCTAACCTGTTCACCTGCTTTTATGTAAAGGCCAACATAATGATGACTCAAACTCCGGTCCGTTCAGGATTGCACGCTTCGTCGGCATTTAAATTCAATGTGCGCGATGCGGGAACACTCATTGGATTATTAATTATTATTGTGACCTTCTCATTTTTGTCACCGGTATTTTTTACCCTGCCAAATTTGTTGAACGTACTGCAACAATCCTCAATTAATGCGCTGATTGCTCTCGGCATGACGCTGGTGATTATTTCCGGCGGTATCGATTTGTCGGTCGGCCCCACAGCCGCGCTCTCGGCGGTGCTCGGCGCCACGCTGATGGTTTCTGGCGTGCCGGTGCCGATTGCGGTGCTGGCAACGCTGGGCGTGGGCGCAGCCTGCGGCGTCTTCAGCGGTTCGCTGATCGCCTATGCTGGCCTGCAGCCGTTTATCGTTACGCTTGGCGGACTCTCACTGTTTCGCGCCATCGCGCTGATCTACACCGGCGGCAATCCGATATTTGGTATCCCAATGGAATTTCGCAGCATCATCAACAGCACGCTGTTTGGCGTACCCACGCCGATCATTATCGTGGCGGTGATTGCGCTAGTGCTGTGGACAGTAATGAACAAAACGCCGCTGGGCGAATATATTCTGGCGATTGGCGGGAATGAAGAAGCGGCGCGCGTGGCGGGAGTGCCAGTGAAGCGCACCAAGGTCACGGTCTATGTGATCTCCGGTACGCTGGCATCGCTGGCGTCGCTGATTCTGATTGGTCGCCTTGGCGCGGCGGAGCCGACCATCGGCAACCTGTGGGAGCTGGACGCGATTGCCGCGGCGGCGATCGGCGGTGCTTCGCTGATGGGCGGTAAAGGCAGCGTGTTTGGCACCATTATCGGCGTCATTATTCTCGGCGCATTACGTAACGGATTGACGCTGCTAAATATTCAGGCCTTTTACCAATTGCTCGCTACCGGCCTTATTATTATCATAGCGATGTTGATTGACCGAGCGACCCGAGGCAAGTAATGAAGCAAGATCCGCGAGCCATTGGTGCTCAGATTCGCATGCGTTTGCCACAACTGACGCCGTTAGAACGCAAGGTAATCGATGCCATTACCGCCCGCACCGACATGACCGAGCAAACCTCGTTAAAAGAGATTGCGCAGGAAAATAATGTCTCCGAGGCGATGATCGTTAAAATTACCAAGAAATTAAACTTTACCGGTTACCGCCATTTCAGAAGCAACCTGGTTTATTACAACCAGTCTGAAGTTGCGGGTTTGCATGCGGAAATTGAGCCCGATGATTCATCGGAACAGCTGCTTTCAAAAGTATTCAGAACCTCGATTCAGGCAATTGAAGAAACACTGTCAATTCTTGATGTGTCTGAATTTAACCGTGCGGCCGACATTATATTTAAAGCGCGTCATATCGATTTATATGCGGTGGGCGGTTCCGCCACCGTGGCCCGCGATTTATCGCACAAGATGCTGAAGATTGGCATTAAATCCACGGCCTATGATGACGCGCACATTATGTTGATGTCGGCGGCGGTGCTCTCTGATGATGACGTGGTGATTGCCATTTCTCATTCAGGCGCCACGCGGGCGGTGCACGATCCGGTGAAGCTGGCGGTGCGTAACGGCGCCAAAGTGATTGTCATTACCAACTATGCCGAATCGCCGATTGCGCACAGTGCGCATGTGGTACTCAATTCAACCTCTCAGGGATCGCATCTGCTCGGGGAAAACGCCGCCTCACGCATTGCCCAGCTAAATATTCTGGACGCACTGTTTGTGGCCATCGCCAAGAAAGATCTGAAGCGGGCGGAAAAGAACCTGATGAAAACCCAGCATGCGGTTCAGGACCTTCGGGAATTCTAGCCATGAGTAAAATCGCAGTAACCGGCAGCCTGCATTACGACATTATGCTGGACGCGCATCACCGCCCGGAAAAGGGCGAAACGGTGATGGGCACGGCGTGTAGCTATAAGTTTGGTGGCAAAGGCGGCAATCAGGCGATAGCCGCGGCGCTGGCCGGTGCCAGCGTGCGGTTTGCCGGTGCGGTAGGCGACGACGAGCAGGGTCGGTTTCTGCTTAACCGCCTGCAGGGCGCAGACGTCGATACGTCAGCGGTGCAGATCGTCGCGGGCATGCCCAGCGGCATGAGCGTGGCGATCACCGACAGCGAAGGTGATTACGGCGCGGTGGTGGTGTCCAACGCTAACCAGCATATTTCGCCAGAAACCTTTGCTCAGCCCGCGTTCTGGCAGGATGTCAGCCTGCTCATTTTGCAGAACGAAGTGCCGGAAGCGATTAATCAACAGGCCGCTATAGCCGCTCACGAACGAGGCGTTACGGTAAGTCTCAACGCGGCGCCTGCGCGTCCGTTAAGCGCTGCGCTGGAAGCGATTATTGATGTGCTGATCGTTAACGCTATTGAAGCGCGTGATATGTCCGGCATCACGGTGAGCGATCTTGCCTCGGCCCAGACGGCGGCCGAACAGCTGACGCAGCGCTTTTCGCAGGTGGTGGTCACCGCCGGTGAACATGGCGTGGCATGGTGCGAGCAGGGGCAGGGCAGCCAGGCGCTGGCCGCGAAGAAGATTACGCTGGTGAGCACGCACGGCGCCGGAGACTGTTTTACCGGCGTGCTGTGCACCGCACTGGCCGGGCAACGCTCCCTTACGGAAGCCGTGATGCTGGCAAATGACGCCGCGGCGCAGCATGTTTCGCGCCAGTCGACATAAGCAAAAAAAACGATAAAAAAAAGCCGCTAACGGTCAACGTTAGCGGCTTTTTATTGCGTGACGTTCGCTATCAGGCGGACATCAAGCCGGCGGCAGTGCTTTCCACCAGTGCGAGCAAGACTTTAATATCCTCCAGCGTCACCGTTGGGTTTAGCAGCGTCATTTTCAGGCAGGTCACACCGTCAAACTCCGTGACGCCGACGTTGGCGCGGCCCGACTCGAGCAGCGCGTCACCGATGCGCTGATTGAACAGTGCCACGTCAGCTTCCGGCAGTTCAGGCGCACGATAGCGGAACAGCACGCTGGCCAGCTGTGGCTCCATTACCAGCTCCAGCCGCGGCTGCTCAGCCACATACTGCGCCACCTGCTGCGCCAGCGTTACGCCGTGATCGATGATCTCGGCGTACTGTTTCTGTCCCAGCGCTTCGAGGCCCATCCACAGTTTCAACGCATCAAAACGGCGGGTGGTTTGCAGCGATTTGGAGACCAGATTCGGCACGCCCTGCGCCTCATCGAACTCAGAGTTCAGGTAAGCCGCCTGATAACGCATCAGCTCATAGTGACGCGCCTCTTTTAACAGGAACGCGCCGCAGCTGATAGTCTGGAAGAACTGCTTGTGGAAGTCCAGAGTGATGGAATCCACCAGTTCAATGCCGTCGAGATAGTTGCGGTATTTCTCGGAAAGCAGCAGTGCGCCGCCCCAGGCTGCATCAACGTGCACCCAGATCTGACGTTCGGCCGCCAGCGCCGCGATCTCACGCAGCGGATCGATCGCACCGGCATCGGTGGTACCGGCGGTTGCCACGATAGCCAGAATCTGCTCATCGTTAGCTTCCGCCTGCGCCAGTTTCGCCCGCAGATCGTTCATGTCCATACGCGCAAAGCGATCGGTTTTCACCAGCGTGACTGACTGATAGCCGAGGCCAAGCAGCGCCATGTTTTTCTGCACCGAGAAGTGCGCATTCTCCGAGCACAGCACCTTGATCTTCTTCAGATTGCCGGTTAAACCGTGCTGCTGAATGGAGTGACCCTGGCGAGCGAAGAAGGCGTCACGCGCCAGCATCAAGCCCATCAGGTTACTCTGCGTGCCGCCGCTGGTGAACACACCGGCATCGCCTGCCTGATAGCCGACCTGCTCGCGCAGCCATTCAATCAGCTTAAGCTCGATGATCGTGGCAGACGGCGCCTGATCCCATGAATCCATGCTCTGATTGGTGGCGTTGATCAGCACTTCGGCCGCCTGGCTTACCACCAGGCTTGGACAATGCAGATGCGCCACGCACTGCGGATGGTGCACCGACAGGCTGTCTTTCAGAAAGTATTCAATGGCACGTTCAATCGCCACTTGATTGCCCAATCCCTGCGGATTGAAATCCAGGGTAATGCGCTCGCGCAGTTCAGCAACGGTTTTACCCTGATACATTTCAGGCTGTTGCAGCCACTGCACCACCGCCTGACTGCTCTGGGCGATCGCCTGCTGGTACGCGTCGGTGCTGTGCGCCGCCGCGGCCAGAATCGGGTTTTCCCGGGACATCGTATTTACTCCACTCAAACCGGTTTCACGCCAGCAGATAACAGCGCGTGCTCAAACTTATCGAGGAAAATGTTCAGCTCATCGTTGCTGATCAGCAGCGACGGCAGCAGACGCAGCACGCTGCCATGACGGCCACCGCGCTCCAGAATCAGGCCATTTTCAAAGCATTTCTTCTGCAGCAGCGCAGAGAGTGCGCCATCCGCAGGGTAGCTGCCCATGTGATCCGGCTCGGCGTCGGCTTTCACGATCTCAATGCCGATCATCAGGCCGAGGCCGCGAACATGACCGATAACCGGATAGCGCTGTTGCATCTCAGCCAGTTTGCCTTTCAGCCACTCGCCTTGCTCTGCCACTTTATCCGCAATGTTGTTGTCTTTCAGGTGCTGCAGCGTGGTCAGGCCGGTCGCCATCGCCAGCTGGTTGCCGCGGAACGTGCCGGTATGGTGACCCGGTTCCCAGGCATCAAACTCTTTTTTAATGCCCAGCACCGCCAGTGGCAGACCGCCGCCTACGGCTTTGGACATCACGATGATGTCTGGCTCAATGCCCGCGTGCTCAAAGGCGAAGAACTTGCCAGTACGAGCAAAGCCCGCCTGCACTTCATCAAGGATCAGCAGGATGCCGTGCTCTTTAGTCACTTTACGGATGCGCTGCAGCCATTCAGCCGGTGCCGGGTTAACCCCGCCTTCGCCCTGAACCGCTTCCAGGATCACCGCTGCCGGTTTGCGCACGCCGCTTTCCACGTCGTTGATCAGATTATCAAAATAGTAGGTCAGCGCTTTCACGCCCGCGTCACCGCCGATGCCGAGCGGGCAGCGATACTGGTGCGGATAGGGCATGAACTGCACTTCTGGCATCATGCCGTTAATCGCTTCTTTCGGTGACAGGTTACCGGTCACTGCCAGCGCGCCGTGCGTCATGCCGTGATAACCGCCAGAGAAGCTGATCACGCCGGTGCGACCGGTGTGCTTTTTCGCCAGCTTCAGCGCGGCTTCTACCGCATCTGCACCCGACGGGCCACAGAACTGCAGGCAATATTCTTTGCCCTGGCCTGGCAGCAGAGAGAGCAGGTATTCCGAGAAGCGATCTTTTAACGGAGTCGTCAGATCTAAGGTATGTAACGGCAAGCCGCTGGTAATGACATTTTGAATGCTCTGCAAAATGTCAGGATGATTGTGCCCAAGCGCCAGCGTTCCCGCGCCCGCAAGGCAATCAAGATATTGATTTTTCTCAACGTCCGTAATCCATACTCCCTGCGCTTGCGCGATGGCTAACGGCAGCTTACGTGGATAACTCCTAACATTTGATTCAAATTCCGCCTGACGCGCTAAATAGGCTTCATTGTTTGCGTGTGATGAATTGGCATCTAAATTATCAATACGGACTTTATCCGTCATCATATCTCTCCTACAACCGGGGCTGTCGTATAAGCCGCAGTTGAATAATTATGTTTAAGGTGTGGGGCTGTATAAAAGCGCGGCCAATATAGGGTTTTTTTCTTCCCAGCTCAATGATTTATTTTGTTAACATTTATTTATAAATTTTGTCATAATAATCAACGTATTGCTGATTTTATAACCGGCATAAAACCCCCGTAAAAACGCGACGCTAATAAACAAGCAGGCGTATGACTTCACCGGCCATGTCTGCACGGTGTAATGAGTAATCTTAAGCGAAATAAAAAGCAGAAAATTAAGCCGGATCGCACAATGCGCTAATCCATTTTTTCACGTGGCCGCTTTTTGCCCGTGCTGGCAATAAGCTGTTCATCAGGCTCATTTTTATGGCCGAATCAAAAGTTCGCATCAAGATTTGATAACCTGCTGGGGGTTTTGTGGAATAACATCCTTACGGCTTAATAAGGAACAGCGTAGCTTATGAATGTGACATTTATCGTAGTGCCGGGCTTTACCAACTCTGGCCCGCAACACTGGCAAACCTGCATCGAAAACAAATACGTCAACACGCGGCGGGTGCAACAGGATGACTGGCAAAAACCCGATCGTGAGCGCTGGTCGCGTCGTGTGGGCGAAACCGTGGCCGCCACGCCCGGCGACGTGGTGCTGGTGGCTCATAGCTGCGGTGCGGTGGCGACGGCCCAGTGGCTGGCTGTTAATGCTCACGAGCGGGTGAAAGCCGCTGTTCTGGTGGCGCCCGCTGACGTCGATGCGCCATGCGCGCTGGACGCCATTCAACCGCAGCGCCCGCTGCCCGGCACGCGGCTGCCTCTGCCGACGCTGCTGATATGCAGTGATAATGATGAGCACCTGACCTTACCGCGTGCTCAGCAACTCGCCGCCTGGTGGGGCAGCGAGCTAAAAGTGATTGCCGGGGGCGGGCACCTTCATTCGGCGGCGGGCTTTGGCGACTGGCCCGCGGGCGAACAGCTGATCGCGGCCTTCAGTGGTGCGCGGTTTATCCCTCGCGCCGTGTCCACGACGCTGTACAGCTAAAAAGAGGGCGCAACGATGTATAGCCTGACCGAAATTTCAGCCCGCTCGTCAGAGCTGGTGCCGCTGATTGCCGCGCTGGATGCGTATCAAAACGCGCTCTATCCGCCCGCCAGTCAGCACAGCGTTGCCCTGCATGCGCTGGCGGAAGATCGGCTGCGCTGCATTCTGGTGCGCGACGAAAACGGGCGCGCCATGGGTTGCGGTGCGGTCGTATTCGACGATAAACAGGCCGGTGAGATCAAGCGTGTTTATCTCGATCCTGACTGCCGTGGGCAACGGCTCGGCGAAAAAGTGGTGGCGGCGCTGGAGACGCTGGCGCGGGATGCGGATTGCACGCTGCTGCGGCTGGAAACCGGCATTCATCAACCCGCGGCGATTCAGCTCTATCAACGCTGTGGCTACGGCTTCTGCGCGCCATTTTTTCCTTATCAGGCCGATCCGCTTAGCGTGTTTATGATGAAGGCGCTGAGTTGATCGCGGGCAGCGTCTCGCTATTCTCGCCAAGCGGGCGCTGCATTAATACCGTATCCAGCCAGCGTCCGTGCTTAAAACCCACCGCATGTAATGTGCCCATTACGCTGAATCCGGCGGCCTGATGCAGACCCAGTGAGCCACGATTTTCACTGTCGCCGACGTTGGCGATTAGCTGGCGATAGCCATGTTCTGTCGCCCAGGCGATCGCCCGATCGAGCAGGGCGCGACCTGCGCCACGCTGTTGAAAGGTCGGATCGACATAGACCGCATTTTCCAGCGTGAAGCGGTAGGCAAAGCGGGGCCGATACGGCATCAGATAGCAGTAACCTTTGACGTCAACTCCCTCAACCGCCACCAGCCAGATCAATCCCGCCTGCTGAATTTTCTTCAGGCGGCCAGCCATTTCTGCTTCGGTTGGCGGCTCACTTTCAAAGCTGCCGGTGCCGTGCAGCACGTGCCAGGCGTAAATCTGCTGGATAGCGGGAAGGTGTTTTGCTTCCGCAGGAATAATGTCCATGCTTTAAGATCCTTGTTTTTTTATGCAGCTTACGCGTGACGCCCAGCGACAGGAAATACCCTTTTCTTATTGACCGGCGTGATTAAGCAAAGCGCAAATAAATCTTAAAAGGCCGATCAATCATCGCTATAGTGAACACAGTGTTGTCCCGATTCCAGGGCCGGAAGTGAACGTTTTCCACACGCCTTTGAAATGTGATCCCTACAGGAGGAGTTATGTCAGAAGATTTTCTGTCGCTCGCGAAACAACGCAGAACGATTTATGCCCTCGGAAAGACCTTGCCGATTGCTGAAGACCAGGTGATCAACCTGATCAAAGAAGCGGTAAAACAGGCGCCATCAGCCTTCAACTCCCAAAGCTCACGCATTCTGATTCTGCTCGGTGAAGAACACAATAAACTGTGGGAACTGACCCGTGAACAGCTCAGAAAGCGGGTGCCCGCTGAGAACTTCCAGGCGACCTCCGACAAGATTGACGGCTTCGCCGCGGCCGCTGGCTCGGTACTGTTTTTTGAAGATCAGGAAGTGGTGAAAACGCTACAGGCGCAGTTTGCCGCTTATGCGGAGCATTTCCCGGCATGGTCTGAACACAGCACCGGCATTGCGCAATATGCCGTCTGGGTTGCTCTGGCCGAGCAGGGGATTGGCGCTAACCTGCAGCACTACAATCCGCTGATTGACGAAGACGTTCAACGCACGTGGAATGTACCTGCCAGCTGGAAGCTGCGCGGTCAGATGAACTTTGGTGCGATCAACGCGCCCGCCGGTGAGAAAACCTATATCGACGACGACAAACGTTTCATTATCGCCAAATAGTCCTGCTGAGGCCGCCGCGGCGGCCTTCTTTCAACCTGGCGGTTATTCATCCGCTATTACGCCCGGTGCGCGTTCCTGCGGTGACAATGACAGGCTCATTACCGACACCCGCTCACCATATACCTCGCGTTGCTCAATCTCCTGCCATCCCGATTTACGATAAAATGCCTGCTGATCCGGCGTATAGAGCCAGAGTGTGGCAATGCCTTTCGCCTGACAGTGCGCCAGACACTGACCGATCAGCGCGCTGGCGATGCCTTTACCGCGACAGGCCGCATCGGTCACCACTTCGCCCAACCACCAGCGGCGCTGTTCAACATCTTCCAGCTCATAACGAATAATACTCCCGGTAGCGATGACCCGTTCCTGCTCATCAATCGCGATCAGCGTGAACTGATGATCCTGCGCTGCCAGCCGCGCCTGCAGGCGGGCAACAATCTCTGTTTCCGACGCCCACAAGGGTAGCGCGGACCATTCGGCTGACATCAAACGCGCGGTTTGGCGCAGCTGTGGCAGATGGTTGGTTAAATACGTTATGTTCATTGAAGGATTCCGCTTCGCAAGGGGAAAAGACGCTTTGAGCAACCGTCATAACAACACAGAGGGCAGCAGATGTTAACTCTATGGGGTAGGAAAACCTCTTCAAACGTGCAGGCGTTGATGTGGTGCGTTGCAGAGCTGGATCTCGATTATCAGCGCATTGATATTGGCCACCGTTATGGCGGCAACAACACGCCGCCATTTCTTGCCATGAACCCCAACGGCACGGTGCCGGTGCTGCAGGATGAGGAGAACACGCCGATGTGGGAAACCGGCGCGATATTGCGTTATCTCGCCGCCCGCTATGCGCCGGATTCATTCTGGCCAGCTGATGTCACAGCCCGGGCAGGAGTCGATCAATGGGCAGAATGGGCAAAGCTGAACGTCGCGCTAAATTTCACTGCGCCGCTGTTTTGGCCGCTGGTGCGCACGCCTGCTGCCGAACGCGATGCAACGGCCATCGCGCATTCCCTCGCCAGGCTACATCATTTTCTCACCATTGCAGACAGGCAGCTGGAAAAGGCACCTTTTCTCACCGGCACTGATTTTTCGCTGGCTGATATCCAGTTTGGTCATGTGCTTTATCGCTATTTCGATCTGCCGCTGGCACATGCCGTGTTACCTGCGGTGGCGGCGTATTATGCCCGGCTTTGCCAGCGGCCCGCCTTTCGCCAGCATGTGATGATCTCTTATGAGGAACTGCGCGCAGAGTAAACATATCCGCTGGCTTATTGTCCACTAAATCAGGACACTGATTGCCGTTTCACCCCGTTGATGAGTGAATTAGTTTACCGGTACTCTCTTTCTACCGGAAGGGCGAGCGCGCTTTCCCCCACTCACTCAACGACTTCAGGAGCGGATCATGATTGAGCAACGATTGTCAGCACAACGCGGACGCGGCGACCATGGCTGGCTGCATTCCCGCCATACGTTTTCATTTGCCAACTACTGGGATCCTGAGCAGGCGGGATTCTCCGATCTGCTGGTGATCAACGACGATCGCGTTGCGCCGTCACGCGGTTTTGGTGCGCATCCACATCGCAATATGGAAATCATCTCGTATGTGCTGGAAGGGGCGCTGGAACATAAAGATTCCATGGGCACCGGCTCGGTGATTCGGCCTGGCGATGTGCAGCTGATGAGCGCCGGATCGGGCGTCACCCACAGTGAATTTAATCACTCCGGGGCGGACGAGGTGCATTTTCTGCAAATCTGGGTGGTGCCTGCGGAAAAAGAGACGCCGCCTGCCTATCAGCAGGTGACGGTTGCCGACGCGGAAAAGCGTGGTGCCCTTCGGCTGATCGTTTCGCCGGAAGGCGGTGCCGGGGTGCTGCGTATTCGCCAGGATATGTGTATCTGGAGCGGGCTGTTTGATGACGCGGAGCAGCAGACGTTCAGTCTGGCGGCGGATCGCTGGGCCTGGATTCATCTGGCGCGTGGCGCAATCACCGTTAACGGCATCCGATTTAATGCGGGTGATGGCGCGCGGATACGCAATGAAAGCATGCTCACCTTCAGCGATGGCGAGCAGGCGGAAGTCTTGCTGTTCGATATGCGCCCGGAGGCGTAGAAACAGAGAAGGGAAACGACCCTGCGCGCGAGGCGCAGGGTCGTTAACTTAATGGCTTTCCAGGAAAGCCAGCAGATCGTTGTTAAGCTGGTCCTGATGCGTGACGGCGAAGCCATGCGGCGCATTGTCATAGATCTTCAGTTCCGCACCGGCAATCATCTCGGCTGAGAGTTTACCGGTCGCTTCAAACGGCACGATCTGATCGTTGCTACCGTGAATCACCAGCGTTGGCACATCTACTTTCGCCACGTCAGGACGGAAATCCGTTTCAGCAAACGCCGTGACGCAATCCAGCGTGCCTTTCAGCGACGCCAGCAGCGCAATCGATGAGCTTTGCGTCAGTATGCCCTCTGAAACCGTTTGTCCGGCGTTAAGGCCGTAAAACGGCGTCCAGAAATCATGAAGAAACTGCGGGCGATCGGCCAGCAGGCCCGACTGAATACCGGCAAATACGCTGTGCTCAACACCTTGCGGATGATCGTCGGTTTTGCCGAAAATCGGCGTCACCGCGCCGAGCAGCACCAGACCCGCCACGCGATCGCTGCCATAACGGCCGATATAGCGCGTCACATCGCCGCCGCCCATGGAAAAACCAACCAGCGTAACGTCCTGCAGATCCAGCGCGGTGATCAGGTCATTGATGTCCGAGGCGAAGGTGTCGTAGTCGTGACCGACCCAGGGCTGATCGGAGCGACCAAAACCACGGCGATCGAAGGCGATAGCGCGCCAGCCACGTTCCGCGAGAAAGTTAAGCTGGTTGTCCCACATATCGGCATCCAGCGGCCAGCCGTGACTGAACAGCACCGGCTTACCGCTGCCCCAGTCCTTGTAGTAAAGCTGCGTGCCGTCCTGCGTTTTGATGGTGCTCATGGTGTTCTCCTCAAGGGGGTGAAGTCACTTATCGAGTCTGTTATTCCGGTGCTACCAGATAGCGCACCGTTGGGCGGGCGTTGTCAGCGAGAAAAGCATGAACGCGACGCTGAATTTTTAAATCATTCATGGTGTGGCGATCGGCTTCACGCAGATGCTCCATCCATGAGCCGATGACAAAGGTTTCGACGAAAATGCCCGGCTGCTGCACATCTTCATAAACCGACCAGCTGATAGCGCCGCCGCGTCGTCGCACCCGGCGCATCTCCTGAATGGCCACCATAAAATCATAGCCGGTGGCAGGATCAATGGCGTATTCATAGCTGACCATTACGGGACCGCGGCCATGAGCAATCTTTAGCCCGCTGGCGTCGGTCTGGCCGCTGAGATCAAGGTTAAGATCGGGATCCTGATCCAGCCGCCAGCGCAGGGCAGTGGCACTGGCCAGCACTAAGCCGACGGTGGCCACCATGAGCGACTGGCTGATGCCAAACTGCGAGGCGAGCTGCCCCCAAATGGCACTGCCCAACGTCATAGCGCCAAAAAACACCGTCAGATAGACCGCCAGCGCCCGTGCCTTGACCCAGCGGGCGGCGCTGCGTTGTGCACCGACGTTCAGCGTTGACAGCACGGCAATCCACGCAAATCCCATAAAGAATTCCGCTGCATTCAGCCACCAGACATGACGCACAAACGCCAGCGCCAGCAGCGTCATGGCGAACAGCAGGCTGGCGGCCACCATCAGCCGATCGGGATTGAGCCGCGCACGCAGTTTTGGCAGCAGCACGGCACCGCAAATCGCGCCCAGCCCTATGCAGGCGAGCATCAGGCCATAGCCGCCGGGACCAAGGCCGAGTTCACGGCGCGCCACCAGCGGCAGCAACGCCCAGCCCGCGCTGGCGAACAGAAAAAAGGCGATGGTGCGGATCAGCACGTTACGCAGCACCGGTGCCGCATGAACGTAACGCAATCCTGCCCGTACCGCCGAGAAAAAATGCTCCGGCGGCAACCGTTGTACGCTCGCCGCTGGTTTCCAGCGCCACAGCACCCACATAACGCCGAGCACCGACAGGGCATTCAGCGCAAACACCATCCACGGACCGGCAAACGAGAGAATCAGCCCGCCCAGCGCCGGGCCAATCGCCCGGCTGATGTTGATGCCCAGCGAATTCAGCGCGATGGCCGGGCTTAGCTCCGCTTTGCTGACCAGGTCGGGCACAATCGCCTGAAACGGTGGTGAGCTCATTGCCGCGCCGGTGCTGAGCATAAAGGTGGCGGCCAACAGAATCATCGGTGTCACCAGGCCAAACAGCGATAGCAGGGTTAAGCCCGCCGCCGCAATAAACATCCAGATTTGCGAGAAGATCAAATAACGCCGCCGGTCGACGATGTCGGCCATCACGCCCGAGGGCAGAGCAAACAGAAACATCGGCAGGCTGCTGGCCGCCTGCACCAGCGCAATGGCCAGCGGATCGGCGCTCAGTGACAGCATGGTCCAGTTAATGCCCACATCGCTCATCCATGAGCCGATATTGGAGACCACGGTAGCGATCCACAGCATACGGAAAACCGGCTGCTGCAGCGGCTGCCATGAGGAAGGCGGATTTGCCAGCGGCGCAGCGGTATGATCCGCCGACACCGTTTCACTGATATGACTCATCGCGATTCCTTGTTATCGATTGGGCGACAATTGACCTGAATGCCGGACATCAGCGGACTCAAAACGCAAAGCAGCTACAGCCCAGCGCTCCCCAGAATGCGTTGTCATCGGAAACCGGTACGCCAGCGTGACGGGCAGCATTGTGCGCATGACTGTGCACGCCGCACGGCCCGCTGCAATGGTGAGCCATCGGCAGCAAACCCGCCTGCGGCGGCGCACTGCGATAATGACCGGGCACGGTGACCACTGGCGACCACTCCGGCAGCACCGGAATGGCGGGCGGAGCCAGTGGGCCAAACTGACCTGCGGCGTAGACGATATCGCCGTTGACCACCGTCAGCACCGACTCGATGCCTTTGATCTCCTCTTCCGGCACGCGGAAGTAATCTTTGCTCAGCACCGCCAGGTCAGCCAACTGGCCGACGCGGATCTGCCCCTTTTTGCCCTGTTCACTGGAGAACCACGCGCTGCCCTGCGTCCAGAGCATCAGCGCGGTGTCGCGATCGAGGCGCGCATTGACGTCATACATCTGCATGCCGCCGACGGTGCGGCCGGAAACCAGCCAGTAGAGCGCCGTCCACGGGTTGTAGCTGGCAACGCGCGTGGCGTCGGTGCCTAACCCGACCGGCACGCCGGTATCAAGCATGCGTCTGACCGGCGGCGTCTGTTTAGTCGCCTCAATCCCGTAACGCTCGGCGAAATATTCACCCTGAAAGGCCATGCGGTGCTGCACGGCCAGGCCGCCGCCCAGCGCCTTGACGCGGTCGATGTTCGCCTGGGTAATGGTTTCGGCATGGTCGAAAAACCAGTGCAGGCCGTCGAACGGTATATCGCGATTAACCCTTTCAAACACGTCCAGCATACGGCCGATCGATTCGTTATAAGTGGCATGCAGGCGAAAAGGCCAGCGATGTTCCACCAGATGACGCACCACGCGTTCCAGCTCATCTTCCATGCCAGGCGCCAGATCCGGGCGCGGTTCGAGGAAGTCTTCGAAGTCGGCGGCGGAAAATACCAGCATTTCGCCGGCGCCATTGTGCCGGAGGAAATCGCTTCCCTGGCCCGGCGCCAGCATGTCGGTCCATTTTTCAAAGTCCTCCAGCTCGTGTCCGGGACGTTGGGTAAACAGGTTATAGGCGATGCGCAGCGTCATCTGCTTCTTCTCATGCAGCTCGCTGATGATTTGATAATCTTCGGGGTAGTTCTGGAAGCCGCCACCGGCATCGATGGCGCTGGTCAGGCCAAGACGGTTCAGCTCGCGCATAAACTGGCGGGTGGAGTTGATCTGCTGTTCAAGCGGCAGTTTCGGGCCTTTAGCCAGCGTGGCGTAGAGAATCATCGCATTCGGGCGGGCAATCAACATGCCGGTCGGGTTGCCGTTGCTGTCGCGCTGAATTTCGCCACCCGGTGGATTGGGCGTATCACGGGTATAACCGACCACGCGCAGCGCGGCGCGGTTCAGCAGGGCGCGATCGTATAGATGCAGAATAAACACCGGCGTGTCAGGCGCCGCCGCGTTGATCTCATCCAGCGTGGGCATACGGCGTTCGGCAAACTGAAACTCGGTCCAGCCGCCGACCACGCGCACCCATTGTGGTGAAGGCGTGCGCTGGGCCTGTTCTTTTAACATGCGCAGCGCGTCGGCCAGCGACGGCACGCCTTCCCAGCGCAGCTCAAGGTTGTAATTGAGGCCGCCGCGAATCAGATGCAGGTGCGAATCGTTCAGGCCGGGAATCACGGTTTGGCCCTGCAGATCCACCACTTTGGTGCTGTCGGCGCAGTGCTGCATCACCTCGGCCTGGCTGCCCACCGCAAGGAATGTGCCGCCGCGGATAGCGACCGCTTCCGCTAACGGTTTTTCCCGATCGACGGTATGAAACTGACCGTTGGTTAAGATCAGATCGGCTTTATCAAGGTTGACCATATTCACTCCTGCATAAGATGTCCGGAAGGGAACGTCGGAACAGCAAGCCGGTGCGACGTCCTCTGGGAGGCGATAACTGCGGCGATTATGGTCAGCAGGCGAAAGCAGCGTCTAGTTATACCAAGGTATATTATACCTATTGGTAATATCCGATCGGAGAGCACGCGCCTAGTATCAGCCCTGACAGCATGACGCCGCCTGGCGCACTGTCTCGCTTGTTTCCGCTTACTGATTTTTGCGGAAGCTCTGCCTCCTCTGCTCAATGGATACCTTATGACCGACTCCAAACTTGAAGTCCTGACCCCTACCAACTGCCAGATGATTTTTATCGATCAGCAACCGCAAATGGCCTTCGGCGTACAGTCTATCGATCGTCAGGTGCTGAAGAACAACACCGTGGCGCTGGCTAAAGCGGCGAAGGTGTTTAACATTCCTACCATCATCACCACGGTAGAAACCGAAAGCTTCTCAGGCCACACCTATCCTGAGCTTCTTGACGTCTTCCCTGAGCACGACATTCTGGAACGCACTTCAATGAACTCCTGGGATGACCAGAAGGTGCGTGACGCGCTGGCCAAAAACGGCAAGAAAAAAATCGTGGTATCGGGCCTGTGGACCGAAGTGTGCAACAACAGCTTCTCGCTGTGCGCCATGCTGGAAGGGGACTACGAGATTTATATGGTGGCAGATGCTTCTGGTGGCACCACCAAAGAAGCGCACGACTTCGCCATGCAGCGCATGATTCAGGCTGGCGTGATTCCGGTGACCTGGCAGCAGGTGATGCTGGAGTGGCAGCGTGACTGGGCGCGTAAAGAGACTTACAACGCGGTGATGGATATCGTGAAAGAGCACTCCGGCGCCTACGGCATGGGCGTGGATTACGCTTATACCATGGTGCACAAGTCGCCTTCCCGCGAACAGGGCCGCCACAATACGCTGGCGCCAGTGCCGGCTAACAAATAAGACGTGGCGGATCGGGCTGTGCTGCCCGATCCGCACCCGGAGCTGCTATGAACACTGTTCTTATCTCCCTCACCGCAGGCGTGGGCATCGGCTTGCTGTACGCGCTGTTCAGGGTACGGTCGCCAGCACCTCCGGCGATCGCGCTGATCGGCTTATTAGGTATGCTCTGCGGCGAGCAGATCGCCAACCATCTGCTGCCTGCTGCGCATGCCGCGCCACAAAGCACTTCTGCAACGGAATGACTATGCTGAAATCTTTTGTTTTTTCGCTGGCAATGGGCCTGCTGGTTGGCGTGATTTACAGCATAATCAGCCTGCGTTCACCGGCACCGCCGGTAGCCGCGCTGGCGGGGTTGTTTGGCATGTTGGTGGGCGAACAGCTGGTGTCGTTAGTGCAACGTCTGCGCCGCGGTGAGCCGCTAACGCTGGCGTGGTTTCGTCACGAATGCGTGCCAAAAATCAGCGGCACACCGCCGCCGGTCGAGGGTCCGCGCCCCTGAAGCGCACACCGACGGTGAGGAGAGCGACAGGATGCGATCACAGCGGATTGTCATTGTGGATGATGAACGGTCGGTGCGCAGCGGGCTGAGCAATTTACTGCAGTCAGAAGGCTACCTGACCGAGACCTTTGATTCTGCAGAAGCGCTGCTGGCGGTGCCAGAGACGCTGGACACCTCGGCGCTGTTAATTATCGATATTAAATTGCAGGGCATCAGCGGCTTCGCGCTGGTGGAAAAACTGGCACAGCACGCGGCGCTGCCGCCGGTGATTTACATCTCCGGCCACGGCGATGAAAACATGCACTGGTATGCCATGGGCACCGGCGCGCTGGCATTTATGCGCAAGCCTATTCATATTGATACATTACTCGACTGTATCCGTCAGTCTTTAGCCTGACTCAGGACATCTGCATGCCCGACGCCCGCGTATCATCCCTTTCTGTTCGCGACACGCCGCCTGAAAACGTCTGCATCACGCTGGACGACGACGCGGAATTTACGCCGCTGGCGCAGGAGGGCGTATTGGTGTGGCTGCGCTATCGCCAGCCCTCAGGCGATGAAGGCGTGCTGGTCACCGCCGTGCATGAACAAGCCAGCGGACAGGCCCGCCAGCTGCTGAAAAATGAGTTTGCGCTGCGTCAGCACCTTTCCGCACGCTGGGCAATTCGGCCCGATGCCTGCACCATCTGGCATGGGCGCTATGCGCTGATCTACGCGCCATTTCCGTTTATTACGCTGGCCACCTTGCCGCCGCGCGCCACGCCGAAAATGGCCGACTTTCTCGATCGGGCGATCGCCCTGTGTGAACCTTTGCAGGGGTTGCACAAACAGCGCATTACGCACGGTGATATCAAACCCGGCAACATTTTTATCGCCGCCGACGGCCGCTTTCTGCTGGGCGGTTTTGGGCTGGCGTCGGCCTCTGTTGGCATCCCCTCTGCGGCCTCGCTGCCGATGATCGGCGGCACGCTGGCCTATATGTCGCCGGAGCACAGTTCGCGCACGCCCCATCCGGTCAATGCGCTCAGCGATCTTTACAGCCTTGGCATTGTGTTTTACGAGCTGCTCACCGGCGACCTGCCTTTTGGCGCGCCGGATGATGGCCAGGCGGAATGGATCCATCATCACATCGCTTCCCCGCCGCGCTTAACGCCGCTGCTGCGTGCCGAAGTACCGCCGATGCTGGCGGCAATTGTTTTGCGGTTACTGGCAAAATCGCCGGAGCATCGTTACCAAACCGTCGCCGGGCTGCTGGCCGATCTGCGCCGCTGTCAGGCGACGCTGACCGTTGGTGGTGATATCGCCAGCTTTACACCGGGCTTGCAAGACAGCGTGCCCGGCCGCTATCTCGCCGACACGCTGTGCACCACGCACCCGCAGGCGCGTGAGCTGGTGGCAGTATTTAATAAGATGAAACAGACGCGCAGCAGCCAGCTGGTGGTGATTCGCGGTGCGCAGGGCATCGGCAAATCATCGCTGATCGCCTCTGCGCTGGTTCACTTACAGCATGAACCTGCCCTGTTCGCGGTGGGTAAAGCTGAACAATATTCGCCGGATGTGCCTTATGCGGTGCTTAATGAGGCGTTCCGATCGCTGACGCTGTGGCTGCTGGGGCGACCCGCTGAAGAGATGGTGCGCTGGAAGGCGCGGCTGCTTAACCGGCTGGGCGACGATGCCGGGCTGGCGGTTAGCCTGGTGCCGGAATTGGGTTTGCTGATCGATCGCCGCCCCGCAGTGCCGGACGATCGGCTGGCGCTGCATGCGCATACCCGCTTCCGACAGATGATGCAGTCGCTGGTCAGCGCGCTGGCAATGCCGGGTTGCCCGCTGATCGTGCTGATCGACGATCTGCACTGGGCCGATGACGCCAGCCTGCAACTGTTGCAGCACCTGATCGCTGACAGCGACGCGCTGCCGCTGATGCTGGTGGTGGCGCACCGTGAGGAAGAGTCACTGCCGCTGCCACAGTTTGCCCTGCGGCTGACGCAGTTACGTGGTGCGGCTACCCGGCTGATCGATATTCAGCCTGCGCCGTTAACCGTCAAAGCGATCGCCCGCTGGCTAGCTACCCATTTTCAGTCGCGCATCGCCTCAACGCTGGGGCTGGCCGCGCTGATTCACAGCAAGACCGGCGGCAATCCGCTCTACACGCATACCTTCTTTCGCCAGGCGCAGGAGGATGGGCTGATCGTCCATCATCCCGAGCACGGGAAATGGCACGTTGACGGCACGGCGTTGCGCGCGCGCCACTACACCGATAACGTCGCCAGCCGGGTGCTGCAAGAGCTGACAACCATGCCGTTACCCACCCGCGAACTGCTCGGCTGGCTCGCCTGTCTCGGCGCCTCTGGCGATCTGCGTGCACTGGCCCAGATGCAGCAAAGCGCGGTGCACGCGCTGCGCGAGCGGCTCTATCCGGCCATCATCGCCCAGCTGGTCACGCTCACCGGTGATGATTACGCCTTTACGCACGATCGCGTGCACGCCGCCTCTTTTGCGCTCATTGGCGACGACGATCGGCAGCAGTTGCATCTCAACGCGGCCATTTTACTGAGTGATCAGGCGGGGCAGGTCGACGGCAGCCGCGCGCTGTTTCAGGCGGTGCATCATATCGCTGCGGTTAGCCGCGTACTGGCTCGCTCGCCGCACCGCGATGCCTGTTATGCCATTACCGTGCAGGCCGCCCGCCAGGCAAAAAACAGCGCAGATTACGCGTCAGCGCTGCGCTATTTGCACGTGGCGCAGGTGCTGAAACAGCCGGACAACGATGAACAGACGCTGATGCTGAATCTTGAAGCGGCGAAATGTCACTTTTTGCAGGGCGATCTTCCCGCGGCGCTGAGCCTGTGCGATACGCTGATGCGGACGCGCGGCGGGCTGGCAGAGAAAGCCTCGGCGGCCTGTTTGCTGGCCGAAGTGCATATGCGTCAGTCAGATAACCAGCGGGCGCTGGAAACCACGCTGGCGTGGCTGGCAGTATTTGGCGTGCGTTTCAGCCGCCAGCCCAAGGCCGAGGAGTGCGATGCCGCCCGCCAGCAGCTACGCGCCCGCGTTGGCAGCGATCCTTATCATGCGTTTATGCCGCTGCCGGTCATGGACAATCCTGAAATTGAAGCCATGCTGGAACTGATGGCCAGCGCGACTATTTTTGCCGCCTTTGTCTGCCCACGGCTGCACTTTCTGGTGCTCTGCCGCATGCTGCATCTCACGCTCGATCACGGCATCAGCGGCGCTTCCACTTTCGCCCTGGCGTGGTACGGCGTGCTGATTGGTCACTATTATCAGGAGTATCCGCTGGGTTTCAAAAGCGGCTCGCTGGCACGTGAGCTGGTGATACAGCACGATTTCACGCACTTCAAAGGGCGCACGCTGCTGCCGCTGGATCAGGTCAGCATCTGGATCCAGCCGCTCTCGTATGCCGTTGACTGCGCGAAAACCTGCTTTACCGCCGCGGTGGCGCAGGGCGATTTAACCGCCGCCTGTTTTGCTATTCGTCATCAGATCATGAACTACCTGATGCGCGGCGATCACCTTGACAGCGTATTGACCACCCTCGATCGCGGGCTCGCCTTTGTGCGCAAAACCGATTTTGCCGAGGTTGAAAACGTATTGCTGATTCAGCGGCACTATGTGCAGCATCTGCGTGAGCCGTTTGACACGCACTTCAGCGGTGCTCGTCTGCTCGCCGATGCGCCGTTGAAAGGGGGAGCAGAGGGCAATACGCCGCTGCTGCATTTCTGGCGCTGGCTCTATCGCGGATTGGCGCATTTTGCTGCCGGAGAATATCCCGAGGCGGACCGCTGTTTTACCCGCGCCGCGCCGCTGGTGGCCGCCGTGCCGGGCCACGTGCCGTTGCTCGATTACCATTTTTACAGCGCGCTGGCGCTGACGCTGGCGGAAGACGCGCAGGAAAGTTCTGAGGATCGCACCCAGCGTCTGCAACCGCATGTGGATAAGTTGCGCTGCTGGGCAGAGGTCAATCCCGGCACCTTCGCTGATAAAGCCGCGCTGATTGAGGCGGAGCTGGCGCGCCTGACAGGCGATGTCGGCCAGGCGATGATGCAGTATGAAAAGGCGATTGTGCTGTCGCATGAGGGCGGCTTTGTGCAGGTGAACGGGCTGGCTTGTGAACTGGCCGCGCGGCTTGCCACCCGCACAGGGTTAGCCGTTGCCGCAGATGCCTACCTGCGCGGCGAGATCGCCGCCTGGGCGCGCTGGGGCGCAAACGCTAAAGTACAGCAGCTGGAAAAGCGTCATCCGCATCTGGTTAACGCGGCGCCGCAGACGCCGTTTGATACCATCGCCTTTGCCCAAAGCGAGGCGATACGCGATCTGGAGAGCGTTGCCACCGCTGCGCGTGCACTGACCGAAGAGATCAACCTCGACCGACTGATCAAAATTCTGTTAACCATGCTGCTGGAACGCGCGGGCGCACAGCGCTGCCTGCTGCTGCGCATCCGTGACGGTGATATTGCCGAAACCGAAGCCTGGGCAAAAACCACCCCTGACGGCATTTATGTACGCATGGTGAATGAAACGCCGCTGGCCAGCGATTTGCCGCTGTCGGTACTGTCAGCCGTGATTCGCACCGGCCAGGCGATTCGCACTGGCCGTCCTGGCAGCTTCAGCCCCTTCAGTCAGGACCCTTATCTGGTCACTTCCGGCGCGGCGGTGATGTGCGTGCCGATGTTTAAGCAGGCGCGGCTGGTCGGCGTGCTGTATCTGGAAAACTGCCTGATGCCCGACGTCTTCACCGCCGAGCATTCCCACGTGGTGCAGACGCTGGCGGCTCAGGCGGCGGTATCGCTGGAAACCGCGCGGCTCTATGCCGAGCTGCTGGCGGAAAACATTCAGCGCAGCCGGGTAGAGAAGGATCTGCGTGCCAGCCAGACGTCGTTGATGCTCGGCGAGCAGATTAGCCATACCGGCAGCTGGCGCTGGGAGCTTGAGCAGGATGTGATGGCCATTTCCGATGAGTACGTGCGTATTCTCGGCCTGCCAGCGGGGCAAAAAACCTTATCGATGGCCGATTTTCTCACGCTGGTGCACCCGGAGGATTATGCGCGCATCAGCAAACTGGTCGTGGAAAGCGTGCATCAGTGCGCCTCAATGCGCGCCGAGTTTCGTATTATTCGTATGGATGGCGAATGCCGCTATCTGCTGGGCATCGGCGATCCGGTAGACGGTGAAGATGGCGTGAAGGAATATTTTGGCATCATTACCGATATCACTGCGCAACGGCAGGCCGAGGATGCGGTGCGCGTGGCGCAGGCCGATCTGGCCCGCGTGTCGCGCGCCAGCACCGTGGGTCAACTGACTGCCTCAATCGCTCACGAGATTAATCAGCCGCTGATGTCGATTGTCGCTAACGCGGGCGCCAGCCTGCGCTGGTTAAGGCGCGCGCCCGCTGAGCTGGAAAACGCGCGTATCGGGCTGGAAGAGATCATTGTCGAGGGCGAGCGTGCCGGAAATATCATTCGCGGGCTACAGGCGCTGACCCGCAATCAGGCTTCCAGCGCCTGTCGGCTCAGCCTGCACGAGACGGTGCATCACATTATTACCCTGTCGCGCAGCGAGCTGGAGCGCTGCGCCATCAGCGTTGATTATCAGCTGTGGGCCAGCAACGATGGGATTATTGGCGACAGCATTCAAATGCAGCAGGTTCTGCTGAATCTGGTAGTGAACGCCATTGAGGCGATGGCGGCAATTAACGATCGCCCACGCGTGCTGACCCTGACCAGCAGCAATCCATCACCTAACCAGCTGCGCATTGACGTAGCGGATACCGGCAGCGGCATTGAACCGGCGGTGATTGCCCGGGTGTTCGACTCGTTTTACACCACCAAAGCAGAAGGGATGGGGATGGGATTAACCATCAGCCACGGCATTATCGAGCGACATCACGGCAGCTTACGCGCTGAACCGCGTGCGTCCGCAGGCAGCGTGTTTTACTTCGTATTGCCCACCGCCGCCTGTTGATGAATGTGCGCGCTGGCTGGCGAGCGGTACGAGCCAGCGAATCAACACAGAGGCGGCTTTTTCTGACGCAGGTGTGCTCGTCATTCACCGTGTCATCGTTGCCGCCAGGTATATCCGTTAAAAGCGCATCTGACGTCAGTTCGTACGCGGGGGCAGAAAAAATAATATCCTCCATAAAGGATAAATAACCGTGCGTTACGTTTTGTTATTCTGTCAACGCTGCTCATAATACGATAACGCAATGTTGCAGAGATCTGCACAACACGGCGTGAACTTCTGGTAAAGTAGCCGAACACACGCAAGGAGTCTGGAATACGTAATGTTGTCGACAATTATCTATCGCAGTCATCTTGCCGATGACGTTCCGATTAAATCTCTGGAGTACCTGGCGGAAAAAGCGAATAAACTGAATAGTTTATTTAACGTGACCGGGATTCTTCTGTTCAATGGCACCCACTTTTTCCAGGTGCTGGAAGGCCCGGAAGAGGCAGTTCTCGACATTTATGGCCGTATCTTAAGCGATACCCGCCATCACAATGTTGTTGAATTAATGCGCGATCACGGTCCTGCGCGTCGTTTCGGTAACGCCGGTATGGAGCTGTTCGATCTGCGTCAGTACGACAAAGAATCGGTATTGCAGGCGGTGCTGGATAAAGGCACCTCAAAATATCGCCTGACCTATGATGATCGGGCACTGCAATTTCTGCGTACTTTTGTCGAGGCACGTGAAAAAGAGAACTATTTTGAGGTCCCACCGGCGGACTACTGGGATTTCATTACCGATGATGTGCTGGCTTCGGTAGATGCCGCGGATGCGTCGGGTACAGGCAACCATCATTTCGCCTTCCAGCCGATTATCGATCCCTTCGCTCGTCAGATTGTATCGCTTGAGGCGGTGTTCTGTCCGGATGAGAACGCAGCGGAACTGACGCAGGACGCGATCTATGCGCTGGATCTTGAGTCGAAAGCCACGGCCTTTGCGCTGGCGAAAAAGCTCGGCATCGAAGGCCTGACGCTGTCGGTTAACCTGCTGCCGATGTCACTGGTGGTGGTGCCAGACGCGGTTGAAAAGCTGATTGAGGCGATGAAAGCCAGCGATCTGGTGCCAGAGCAGGTTGTAGTGGAAGTCACTGAAAATGAAGTGATTTCCCGACTTGATGAGTTTGAAAGCGCGATCAAAAAGCTGAAGTCTGCCGGTATCAGCGTGGCCATTGATGATTTTGGCGCCGGTTCTGCCGGACTGCTGCTGTTAACGCGTTTCCAGCCCGACAAGATCAAAATCGACCGCAATATCATCAGCGACGTGCACAAAAGCGGTCCGAAGCAGGCGATCGTGCAGGCGATTCTGAAATGCTGTTCATCGCTGGAGATTGCCGTGACGGCGGAAGGCGTTGAAAAGCCGGAAGAGTGGATGTGGCTCGAAGCAGCCGGTATTTTTCACTTCCAGGGCTCGCTGTTCGCCACGCCGAAACGCAACGGTATTCCCGCGGTCTCCTGGCCTGAAAAAAACTGATGCGTCAGCTGCCTGCACAGTGCTGTGCAGGTGGTTTGATGGCAGGCGCCGTGCTTAGCCGCGCGCCTGCCGCTGTTGCATCACGTCTCCGGTATTCTCCTCAATCCAGTCAGCCAGCATGGCAACGTGTGCTGCAACCTGTTCACCGCTCGGCGTGAGATCGTACTCCACGCGCGGCGGAATAACCGGATAAGCGGTTCGTCTGACAAAACCATCTTCTTCCAGCCGTTGCAGGGTTAGCGCCAGCATACGTTCGCTCACGCCGGTGGCTTTTCGTCTCAGTTCGCTGAAGCGCAGCGTGCCGTCGCGTAATGCAATCAGGCACAGCACGCCCCACAGGCTGGTGACGTGTTTAAACACCTCGCGCGAAGGACAGTCAACGCTGGTCAACTCGCCGCGGCGCAGCGCAGCGGTCAATCCGGACGCCGGTTTTTCTGCCTCTTTCATATTTTTTCCTTACTAACATTTTTGTACGTACTTCTTTTAAGTGCGGTATGAGTTTATGGTTTCTCTCACTTAACAGCAATAGCGGAGTTTCACTGTGGAATCATTACTTCTCGTTACCGGCGCATCGGGCCAGCTTGGCCAGGCAGTGTTACAGCATCTGACCAGCACGCTGGATATCCCGGCTAATCGCATCGTCGCCGCCAGTCGCCAGCCGGAGCGACTTGCCAGCTGGGCCGCCAAAGGCGTGCAGGTGCGCGAACTCGATTTTGAAAAACCGGCCAGCTTTGCGGCGGCACTATCAGGCATTGAGCGGGCGTTATTGATCAGCACCGATACCCTCGACCGGCCAGGCCAGCGCCTGCAGCAGCATCAGAATGCTGTTACTGGTTTTGCAACGGCCGGTGTTCAGCATGTGGTCTACACCTCCGCACCTCATCCTGAGGGTGCACCGCTGCTGATCGCCCCCGACCACCTGGGCACCGAAGAGGCGCTGGCAGCCAGCGAACTGCCGGGCTGGACGGTGCTGCGCAATCACTGGTATTTCGAAAATCTTGCGATGTCGATTCCGGCTGCCATCGCCTCAGGCCAGTGGTACAGCGCAGACGAAGGGCAGGGCAGCGCCGATATCGCGCGTGACGATCTGGCGTTGGCCGCCGCCGTGGCGCTTGCAGGAACAGAAACCGGTAAAAAGACCTGGACCCTTTCCGGCCCCGAATCACTGACCAAACAGCAGATTGCCGCGGCCATCGCCGGAGTGGTGAATAAGCCGATTACGGTGGTGCAAGTCCCGCTGGAATCGCTGGTGCAGGGTATGATGGCGGCGGGCCTGCCGGAGCCGCTGGCACGTATTTTCGCCTCGTTTGATGCCAATACCGCCGCCGGGCGCGTCGCGGCGGTGACCACCGACTTCAAACAGTTAACCGGCCGTGAGCCACAACGTTTCCATCACTGGCTGGAAAACCATCGTGGCCTGTTTACCGGCGAGCGTTAAAAAAGAAAACGGCCTGCTTAGCGCAGGCCGTTGCAACCATCAGGAGGCAATCCGTGGCATTACCAGCCCTGAATCGCGTCGCCTTTGTAGACTTCTTTCGCTTTGGCTGCGACTTCCGGCGACTGTAACGCCGCTTTCAGCTTCTGAATTTTATCGCTGTCTTTGTCTTCTTCACGCGAAACCAGTGCGTTAACGTACGGCGAAGCCGCGCCCTCGCGGAACAGGCCATCACGGGTTGAAGATAATCCCGCCTGCGCAGAGAAGTTGGTGTTAATAATCGACAGCGTGACATTTGGATCGTCAAGCGTACGGGTCAGCTGCGGGGTATCCACTTCGGCCAGCTTCAGATGTTTCGGATTGGCAACGATGTCGAGCGTAGTCGGAAGATAACCCACGCCGTCCTTGAGCTTGATTAAGCCCTGTGCCTGCATCAGCAGCAGGCTGCGGCCCAGCGTGGTCGCTTCATTGGAAATGGTAATGGTTGCGCCATCCGGCAGTTCATTGATGTTTTTAATTTTGTGGGAATAGGCGGCAATTGGGAAAACAAAGGTTTTTCCGACTACGGCAAATTTATAACCGCGCGCTTTGGTTTGATCTTCAAGATAAGGCAGACTCTGGAAGGCGTTGGCATCGACATCTTTGCCGCTCAGCGCTTCATTCGGCAGCACATAATCGTTGAAGGAGACCACTTCGACATCCAGCTTGTATTTATCTTTGGCGACTTTCTGTACTTCTTCCCAGATTGCCTGATCCGGTCCGGTATTGATGGCAACTTTGACTTTATTGTCGTTATCGGGTGAACAGGCGGATAACAGTAAAACGGAGCTGGCGAGTAACGCCGTAAGCAAACCTTTAAACATGAACGTATCCCTTCAGAAAAGTTAAGTGCTGGATAGTAATATAAGTCACGGAAACTGCACACTTCCGCCGCGATATAACTTATAACGCGGCATCATAACCTGCCGGTAAAAGGCAGCAGATTATGAGTTGCTTATTAATAACGCAGTCAGGCCGCAGCTGGTGTGGGTCGCCAGCGAAAGCGGGATTTGTTGTTACACTTGTAGCACCTGAACAAACTGAGGTTATTATGAAATTAGGCTTTGCGTGTAAATATCTTGATGCGGATTTTAAACAGCCATTCCCTTTTAAGGCCACCACCCGCACGCGTTTTTTAAGCCTGAAACAAGAAGAGCAGTCTGCGCTGCTGTATCAGCTTGCTACCAATAATCTTAATCATCTGCTGGCAACCTTTAACGCGCTGGCGACCCAGCCCGACGCACTAAGAATGATGCGTATCGGCAGCGATCTGCTGCCATTATTTACCGTGCCCGAAGCCAGCCGTCTTTATCAGGAACTGCTGCCCGATCTGGCACCTTTGTTTACCGCCTGCGGTGAAGTGGCAAAGGCCAATAATATTCGCCTCTCGTTTCATCCGGGACAATATTCGGTGCTGGCGTCCGATAATCCGCTGGTAGTGGAACGCGCGCTGGAAGATGTGGAATACCACGCGCTTTGCGCGGTGATGCTTGGCTATGGTCGTGCGTTTCAGGACTTCAAAATTAATATTCATATGAACGGCAAACAGGGTTTTGCCGGTTTTCAGGCGGCGTTCGGCAAACTCAGCGAGGAAGCGCGGCGCATGCTGACGGTCGAAAACGATGAAATCTCCTGTTCGCTGGATGATGTCCTGCAGGCGGCAGAGTTGTGCCCGGTGGTGCTCGATATTCATCACCACTGGGTAAAAGAGAACGAATTTATTACGCCTGACGATGCGCGTATTGAACGCATCAAAGCATCGTGGCGAGGCGTCAGACCGGTGTTGCACTACTCGATCTCGCAGGAAGGGCTGATCCCGGAAACCGGCTTTCCCGATCAGCTTACGCTGGGCATCGGGAAGTCGAAGCTGCGGGCGCATTCCGACTTCTATTTCAATGACACGTTGAATAACTGGGCGCTGTCGTTTGCAGATTTTGACATCATGTGTGAGGTCAAAATGAAAAACATCGCTCGCGATCGGCTGTGGCAACACGGCATGTTACAGAAAAACACGTAAAAACAGAGGCCGTTTCGGCCTCTGTTTCAGGCCTTACTCCGTCGCCAACGCACGCAGCGATGCCACGCCTTTTTCACGCACCAGCACCGCCAGCAACAGCATTCCGGCTAACGCGAGCAGGCTCGCCAGTACAAAGGCAGTGTGATAACCGCCGCCGTACTGGATAAGGAAGCCGGTAATCCCCGGCGACAGAATTCCCGCCAGATTGGCCAGCAGATGCACAAACCCGCCAGCGGTGCCGATGCGGCCGGGCGGCACAATGTCCTGCAGCAGCGACCAGCACGCCTGCGGCGTCATGTAGGCGAAGACGCTGGCGAGGGTAATTAGCGTCACCGCGCTGACTACGTTGCTGCTCCAGGCGGTAAGCATTACACAGACCGCTGCCACCGCCAGACCCACAAAGATCACCAGCTTGCGCGACAGCAGAAAGTTGTGCGTCCGCCGATAGAGCATATCCGATACCATGCCTCCGCCCAGAAAGCCCACCGTCGCACCCAACCAGGGCAGCACGCCGATAATGCTCATGCTTTTAATATCCAGATGCTGAAAGTCCGTGAGATAGCTGGGCAGCCAGGAGAGAAAAAAGAACTGGATATAGTTAAAGCAGAAGAAGGCACTGGCGACGCCGAGCACCGGCAGGGAAAAAACGTAACGCCACAATGAATGCGGGTCCTGCTGCGGCGAGGCTGCGCTTTTCAGGCTTGCCGGACGATTTCGTGCGATGTAGTCACTCTCTTCCTGACTGACGCGCGGATGCTGCTCCGGCTTATCGCGAAACAGCAGCAGCCAGCAGCCTACCCAGATAAACCCCAGCAGCGCGATGACCACAAAGGCGATGCGCCAGCCGAAGTGCCAGCCGACCAGCCCTACAATGGGCGCGGCGATGGCGGCGCCCAGCGGCTGGCCAGCGTTGGTGAATCCTACCGCCCGACCCACTTCCTGTTTGGGGAACCAGTTGGCGATCGACTTGTTGGTGGTGGTGCCCATCGGACCTTCACCCACGCCAAACAGCATGCGCACAATCAGCAGATGTGCAAAGCCGGTGACCAACGCGGTTGCGCCACAGAACAACGACCAGATGGTGGCCGCCCAGGCGTAGACGCGGCGTGGACCGAAGCGATCGGCACACCAGCCGCCAATAAAACAGAATGCGCAGTAGCCGATGAAAAAGCAGCTAAACAGAATGCCCATCTGCGCGTCATTAATGTGCAGATCCTGTTTGACCAGCGGTGCCATCACTGACAGCGCGGCGCGGTCGAGATAGTTAAGCATGCCGGCAAAAAAGAGCAGCAGGGCGATGACCACCCGGTAGCGTTTAAACATGGTGGCTTCCCTCTGTGGCAGCAATTCGATGGTGTGAAATACGGTAGCGCTGGAGCACGGCGGGATCGGGTTGATAGCCGAGTCCGGGCGCAGACGAAAGGGTAAAGTTCACCGCGGTTGGCAGCTCGGGATAGAGCGCCGCCTCAAAGGTGATCCACGGCACTTCCATTTTGATCGCAGGCGGCAGAGTGGCAACCAGATGCGCGGTCGCCAGCATGCCAGCGCCATAATAGAAGCAGTGCGGCACCACGGTGACCTTGTGTTGTCGGGCAAGAGCGAACACGCGCAGTGCCGCGCTAATGCCGCCGACTTTTGCCACACTTGGCTGCACAATATCCACGGCATTTAACGCCATTAAGTGAGCAAAACCGTGGTCGCCATCGGCGTTTTCGCCCGCCGCAATCGGCACGCCAATTTCGCGCAGCGCCGACAACGCTGCATAGTCATCCGGCGGCCAGATCGGCTCTTCCAGCCAGACCAGATTAAGCGAGCGCAGGGCATGCGCTTGCTGCACCGCCTGCTCCGGCGTCCACGGACAGTTAACGTCAACCATTAATTCAACGGTTTCAGGCAGTGCGCGGCGGGCCGCCGTGATGGCGGCAACTTCCGTTTCATGCAGCTTTAGCGTGGTAAAACCCTGCTGCTGTGCCTGCACCACCTGCTTAGCGACCGCTTCGGGATCGTTGTCATAACTGACGAGGCTGGCGTAGCGTTCGATGTGTTGTCGTTGCGCGCCCAGCAGTTGCCACAGTGGCTGTTGCAGATGCTGGCCGAGCAGATCCCACAGCGCGACATCCAGCGCCGAAAGCGCAAAACGTACCGGCCCGCTGCGTCCGAAGGCATGCAGCGCCTGTTCTGCCTGCTGCATTAACGCTTCTATTTGTCCGCTATTTTCAGGCATCGAACGTTGCAAAAAGAACGGTGCCACCAGCGAGCGCAGCGCCTGTTCAGTCACCGGGTTTGCCAGGTGACCAAAGGCTTCACCCCAGCCACACAGGCCGCTGGTGGTTTCCACTTTCACCAGCAGCGTTTCCATTTTGCGTAAGGAAGGTGACGCGGCATTAAAGGTGGTTTCTTCACGCTGCGGCGGGCGGCGATGCGCATGAAAAGGAATCGCAATGCGCATAACCTCAATTGATGATATTTCCAAAGTGATACCTCGCATAAGGGTATCCCAGCCAGCCGGGATAACGGTAACCTGTTCAAATCATTAGCGAGTATAGGAATGCAGCCGCGGTGCGGCATCAGGCGAAAGCCTAAGGATAAGTGGGCATGAACGTTGCTTTTTGGGCAACTGGACAGCCAGTAACGGAAAGGATCACAAAATAACGCAGGTGATGACGGTGAGTAACGAGTTTACGTGAGCATGCGCCGCAGACAGGCAAAAAAAACGCCATCAACGCGTTAACGTTGATGGCGCTGATTGCCGCAACAATTTACGGGCGCTGTGGCTCGCCGCGCACCGGTTTCTCACCGGCGACAAAGTAGCTGGCGGTGCTGCGTGGTAACGGTGCCTTGCCACGAATACGGTCGGCGATTTTTTCGCCAATCATAATGGTGGTGGCATTCAGGTTACCGGTGATGATCAGCGGCATGATGGATGCATCGACCACGCGTAGCGCTTCAACGCCGTGCACACGGCCATCGCCGTCAACCACTGACATTTCATCGTTACCCATTTTGCAGGTACCGCAAGGATGGTAGGCTGTTTCGCCGTGATTACGCACAAACTCGTCCAGCTGCTCGTCCGTCTGGCAGTCGAGGCCGGGACTGATTTCGCGGCCACGGTATTTATCCAGCGCCGGCTGATTGATGATTTGGCGCGTGATGCGAATGGCATCGCGGAATTCATGCCAGTCCTGCTCGGATGCCATGTAATTAAACAGAATCGACGGGTGCTGGCGCGGATCGCGTGATTTCAGTCGCACGTGACCGCGGCTTGGGGAACGCATCGAACCCACATGACACTGGAAGCCGTGCGCATTGACCGCGTTCGAGCCGTTGTAGTTAATCGCCACCGGCAGGAAGTGGTACTGAATGTTCGGCCAGGCGAACTCTTCACGGCTGCGAATAAAGCCGCCCGCTTCAAACTGGTTGCTGGCGCCAATACCGGTGCCGTTAAACATCCATTCCGCACCGATTTTCGGCTGGTTCCACCATTTCAGGGCCGGATAAATCGACACCGGCTCTTTACACTCATACTGCAGGTACATTTCAAGGTGGTCCTGCAGGTTTTCGCCGACGCCAGGCAGATCGTGCACCACTGGAATATCGAACTGTTTCAGCAGAGCGGCCGGGCCAACGCCGGATCGCTGCAGAATCTGCGGCGAAGCGATAGCGCCCGCGCTGAGCAGCACTTCACGGCGCGCACGCGCTTCGTGCACTTCATTGCTGTCGCCGAGCATATAGGCCACGCCGACGGCGCGCTTGCCGTCAAACAAGATGCGATCGGTGGTGGCATGGGTGACAATTTTCAGGTTTGGACGGCTTTTGGCCTGATCCAGATAGCCGCGCGCGGTACTGGCTCGACGACCTTTCGGCGTGACCGTGCGATCCATTGGGCCAAAACCTTCCTGCTGGTAGCCGTTGAGATCGTCAGTACGCGGATAACCTGCCTGCACACCGGCTTCAATCATCGCTTCGAACAGCACGTTGTTGCCCGCTTTTGGCGTGGCGACGCTCACCGGGCCGTCGCCGCCGTGATAGTCGTTCGGGCCGATATCGCGGGTTTCCGCTTTGCGGTAGTAGGGCAGGCAATCCAGGTAGCTCCAGGATTCCAGACCGGGTTCTTTCGCCCAGCCGTCGAGATCCAGAGCGTTAGCGCGGATATAGCACATGCCGTTGATCAGCGACGAGCCACCAAGGCCCTTGCCGCGACCGCATTCCATGCGACGGTTATTCATGTAAGGCTCTGGGTCGGTTTCATACGCCCAGTTGTAACGACGGCCTTGCAGAGGGAATGCCAGCGCGGCAGGCATCTGCGTACGGAAGTCCGCACGGTAATCGGGGCCGCCCGCTTCCAGCAGCAGGACGTTGACGCTGCTGTCTTCGGTCAGGCGCGTCGCCAGCACGTTGCCTGCGGAACCGGCGCCAATAACAATATAATCAAATTCCATCGGTTACTCCTCAGGATCAAATATTAAAATACGGACTGAAAACGCGTCATCTCAACCTGGATTGATTTGACCTGAGTGTAATTTTGCAGGGTCATCAACCCGTTTTCGCGACCGACACCAGAGTGCTTGTAACCGCCGACCGGCATTTCCGCCGCCGACTCGCCCCAGGTGTTGATCCAGCAAATGCCGGCTTCGATCTGATGAATCACGCGGTGCGCGCGGTTCAGATCGTTGGTGACCACACCGGCGGCGAGACCAAACTCGGTGGCATTCGCGCGGCGTACCACTTCTTCTTCGCTTTCATAGGTCAGGATTGACATCACTGGACCAAAGATCTCTTCGCGAACGATCTTCATCTCATCGCGGCAGTCGGTAAACACCGTCGGTGCAACCCATGCGCCTTCATCAAAGCCTGCACCGGTCAGACGCGTGCCGCCACACAACAGACGTGCGCCTTCGGCAATACCTGACTCGATGTAACGCATCACGTTGTCGCGATGGGCAAAGCTAACCAGCGGGCCAAAGTTGGTGTCGGCGTCGGTGAGCGAGCCGGGGCGGATGCGCGCCACGCGCTCGGCAATTTTCTGCTCAAACGCCGGTTGCAGGGCAGCGGGCACAAATACGCGCGTGCCGTTGGTGCAGACCTGACCGGAGCTGTAAAAATTCGCCATCATCGCGATATCGGCTGCCAGATCGAGATCGGCGTCATCAAAGACGATCAGCGGCGATTTGCCACCCAGTTCCATGGTGACATCTTTCAGCGTTGAGCCTGCGGCGTTTGCCATCACTTTCTTGCCGCTGGCAACGCCACCGGTGAAGGAGACTTTATCGATGCCGTCATGCTCAGTCAGCAGCTGGCCGGTGACCGGGCCGGTGCCAGGCAGCACGTTGAATACGCCGTTGGGGACGCCCGCCTCGGTATAGATTTCTGCCAGCTTCAGCGCGGTGAGCGGAGTCACTTCGCTTGGCTTGAAGATCATGGCGTTGCCTGCCGCAAGGGCAGGGGCTGATTTCCACAGTGCGATCTGAATCGGATAGTTCCATGCGCCGATACCGGCCACCACGCCCAGCGGTTCGCGACGGGTATAGACAAAGGCGGTATCGCGCAATGGGATCTGCTGGCCTTCCAGCGTCGGGATCAGGCCTGCGTAATATTCCAGCACGTCAGCACCGGTAACGATATCCACGCTGGCGGTTTCGCTCAGCGGTTTGCCGGTATCCAGCGTTTCCAGTTCAGCCAGCGCATCGTTGCGCTCGCGCAGGATATCGACCGCCCGGCGCAGGATGCGCGAACGCTCCATGGCGGTCATCGCTGCCCAGACTTTTTGTCCTTTTTTAGCCGCGTTTACCGCCCGCTCAACGTCCTGCGGGCCCGCTTCGTGCACCTCGGCCAGCACTTCGCCGTTCGCCGGATTGATGGTCTGAAAAGTTTTTCCTTCCGCAGAAGGAACGTAGGCGCCATCAATGTAGAGGTGTTGCTCGTTAAATCGGGACATTATCTCTTCCTTATCTATTCTGATCGTCAGCCAACTGCTGATGAATGAATTGTGTGGTCAGTGTTCGGGCGACCTCGGGATCAAAAGGTTTGCGGCTCAGTGCGGCGCGCAACCAAAGCCCATCTATCAGTGCCGCCAGACCGTGTGCGGCCAGGCGGGCTTTATCGCGCGGCATTTCACGTCGAAATTCTGCCGCCAGCGAGGAAAAAAGCCGGCTGCTGCTGACCCGCTCAAGGCGATTCAGCTGCGGTTGGTGCATGCTGCTGGACCAGAAATCCAGCCAGGCTTTCATCGCTGCCTTATGCACCTGTGTTTCATCGAAGTTGCCTTCAACGATGGCATGAAGCCGCGCTTCGGTGGAGGCATCGGCCAGTGGCTTGAGCCGGGCAGCAACGGCATCGCGTAGCTGGCGCGTGACATCGCGCATGGTGGCCTCAAGCAGGCCGTTTTTATCTTTAAAGTAATGACTGATGATGCCGGTTGATACACCCGCGCGGCGGGCAATCTGGGCGATAGTGGCATCATTCAGGCCCACTTCATTAATCGTACTCAGGGTCGCATCAATCAGTTGCCGACGTCGTATCGGCTGCATCCCCACCTTTGGCATTTTTCCTGCTCCGTGCTCATTTCGTACCCCTATTAAAACTTTTTTTGATTGCACGTTCAATATAAAAAGAAAACTTGTTAGGATGTTGCGCTTCGATTGTTACATAAGCGTAGCAGTGGACTACAATCGTCAGCGGTTGTTCACCGTGATGGTTTAGCAGGGTACTTAACAGGGAAAATAGCGGTCAGTTATTGACCGATACGGTGAATTAATCGATTGAATAATTAGACATTTAACCAGAGGCTTTTATTGATGATGAATCCACCATCCGGTGAAAAAGACAGAATCAATCCTGTTGTGTTTTACACTTCAGCTGGACTGATTCTGACGTTTTCACTGTTGACCATTCTTTTCAGTGGCCAGGCGGCAGGCTGGATCCTGACCGCAGTTAACTGGGTTTCTGCCACCTTCGGCTGGTATTACATGCTGGCGGCGACGCTCTATATCGTCTTTGTGCTCTATATGGCGTGCTCGCGCTTTGGTGACATTAAGCTGGGGCCGGAGCAGTCAAAACCGGAGTTCAGTATACTCAGTTGGTCAGCCATGCTGTTCGCGGCGGGCATCGGCATCGACCTGATGTTCTTCTCCGTGGCCGAGCCGGTAACGCAATATATGCAGCCGCCGGAAGGCGCCGGGCAAACCATGGAGGCGGCGCGTCAGGCGATGGTCTGGACGCTGTTCCACTACGGCCTGACTGGCTGGTCGATGTACGCACTGATGGGCATCGCGCTTGGCTACTTCAGCTATCGCTATAACCTGCCGTTGACCATTCGCTCGGCGCTGTACCCTATCTTTGGCAAGCGCATCAACGGACCGATTGGTCATACCGTGGATATCGCGGCGGTCGTCGGCACCATTTTTGGTATCGCCACCACGCTGGGTATTGGCGTCGTGCAGCTCAATTATGGGCTAAAGGTGCTGTTCGATATTCCTGAAGGACTGGCAGCGCAGGCTGGCTTAATCGTCTTATCGGTGATTATCGCGACCATTTCGGTGACATCTGGCGTAGATAAAGGCATTCGTATTCTGTCTGAACTCAACGTAGCGCTAGCGGTTGGCCTGATTCTGTTTGTGCTGTTCTGCGGCAATACTGAGTTTCTGCTGAACGCGCTGGTGCTTAACGTGGGTGATTACATTAATCGCTTTATGGGCATGACGCTGAACACCTTCGCCTTCGATCGCCCAACTCAGTGGATGAATAGCTGGACGCTCTTTTTCTGGGCCTGGTGGGTTGCCTGGTCGCCGTTTGTTGGCCTGTTCCTGGCGCGTATTTCGCGTGGACGTACTATTCGTGAGTTCGTACTCGGCACGCTGATCATTCCGTTTACCTTTACGCTGCTTTGGCTGTCGGTATTTGGTAACGCTGCGCTGTATGAAATTATTCACGGCAACGCAGGATTTGCGCAGGAAGTGATGAACCATGCAGAACGCGGCTTCTACAGCCTGCTGGCACAGTATCCGGCGTTTAAGCTGAGTGCGTCGGTCGCGACCATCACCGGCATGCTGTTTTATGTCACCTCGGCGGATTCCGGTTCGCTGGTGCTGGGTAACTTCACCTCGAAGCTGAAAGATATCAACAGCGATGCGCCAAACTGGCTACGTATCTTCTGGTCAGTGGCGATTGGTGTGCTGACGTTGAGCATGCTGATGACCAACGGCATCTCGGCACTGCAAAACGCCACGGTGATCATGGGTCTGCCGTTCAGCTTTGTGATCTTCTTTGTGATGGCGGGGCTTTATAAATCGCTGAAGATTGAGGATTATCGACGTGCCAGCGCCACGCGTGATACCGCGCCTTACCTGGCCGCAGCGAACGATCGTCTGAGCTGGAAAAAACGGCTGTCACGCCTGATGAACTATCCTGGCTCGCGTTATACCCAGCATATGATGGAAACCGTGGTGTTCCCGGCAATGCAGGATGTGGCGAAAGAGTTGGAGCTGCGCGGAGGTAAAGTTGCGCTGGAAGCAGTGCCAGCCGATGAGGAGAACCCATTGGGCTATCTGGATCTGCGTGTGAACCTGGGTGAAGAACAGAACTTTGTTTACCAGGTTTGGCCGCAGCAGTATTCGGTGCCAGGCTTTACCTATCGCGCCCGCAGCGGTAAATCGACCTATTACCGTCTGGAAACCTTCCTGCTGGAGGGCAGCCAGGGCAACGATTTAATGGATTACAGCAAAGAGCAGGTAATTATTGATATTCTCGATCAGTATGAACGTCACCTGAACTTCATCCATCTTCATCGTGAAGCGCCGGGTAGCAACATTACCTTCCCGAATATGTAACCTGTCGCCCGGCGTTTCTCGCCGGGCACCCAGCGCCGACTTCGATGGTCGGCGCTGAATTCAGCTTTTTATCTAACATCTCAATCATCATCGCAGATGGTGATAGCGCCGATTAAACCACACCAGGTTTGACGCCAACTGCTGGCGTTTGATGCCCACTATTTCGCAGATCATGATGTCGTGCGTGCCGACGGTGACGCGTGACTGAATTTTACAGTCAAAGGCAACTGCGCTGGCTGACAGCAGCGGCGAGCCGGTGATAAAGGTGTCCCATTCTACCGCCGCAAAGCGATCCTGCTGGGCCAGTTTCCCGCCAAATATCCCGGACAGTGCTTCCTGATCGGCAGCCAGCGTGTTGACGCAAAGGTGTTCGGCATCGGCAAATGCGGCAAACACCGAAGCGCTGTGATTCAGGCAGACTAACAGCGAAGGCGGGGAATCTGTGACGCTACAAACGGCAGTGGCGGTAAATCCAGTGGCACTTTCTTCACTCAAGGTTGTGACAATGTTGACCGCTGAGCCAAGATTCGCCATCGCATCCTTGAATGTTTGGCGGCCCTGGTCATCAGTATCAGAAAAAATTGTTGAGACCACTTGGGTCTCCTCAACAGCAAGCAGTGTGGTATCAGACATAAATGCAGGCCTCCTCAAAATCGAAACGATAAAGACGATCGTAAACTTTTTTGGCATCGCCATAGCCAAGATTAATGATCTGGTTCACGGTCCAGCTGGTGTCCGCAAAAAATGCGGCGTCGACCGCTTTGGCATCAAACCCTGACATCGGCCCGGTATCCAGACCCAGCGCACGCGCCGCCATGATCAGGTAGGCCGCCTGCATCGAACTGTTGCGCAGCGCCGTTTCGCGGGCAAAGCTTTCGCTGGAGGTGAACCAACTGCGCGCATCGCCGTGAGGAAATAGCACTGGCAATGCGTCATAAAATTTTGTATCCCACGCCACGATGACATTAACCGGCGCGGTCATGGTTTTTTCCACGTTGCCTTTTGACAGCGCGGGTGCCAGTCGCGCTCGCCCGGCTTCAGTGGTAATAAACACAAAGCGTGCGGGTGAACAGTTGGCAGAGGTTGGCCCCATACGCACCAGCTGATAGAGCTCGCGCAGCAGTTCTGCTGGCACCGGCTTATCCTGCCAGCCATTTTGCGTTCGCGCGCTGAGAAACAGCGTATCTAATCCCTCTTCGGCTATTTTATTGCTCATGCATGTCTCCTTAACAAAACGTGAAGGCCAGAAAAGTCTTCGGGCGATACCGATCGTGATAGCCAGAACACTATCAATATCTGTGCCAATAATTTATAGCAATAAAATCAGTGCGATAAGTTTTACCATCCGGTCAAAACGGACTAACTGGTCTGAATATGCAACACGCTGGTGCGCCAGGCACTTCTATGGTGCTGATGGCGGATATACTGAGGAGAGCAGGGAAGGAAGGGCACAGGCGGCAGGCAATGGCAGCCGTAGAATGCAAAAAACCCGCACAAGGCGGGTTTTTTATCACGGGAAACTCACTGCTCAGGCTATTGCCGTCATCGCTATCGTAGATTCCTGTGCGATTGTTCGCTACTTAAAGCGGAACAACGTTTACAGCTGATGGGCCTTTAGCGCCGTTCTCGATTGAGAACTCAACTTTCTGGCCTTCATCCAGGGTTTTGAAATCATTGCTCTGGATTGCAGAGAAGTGTACGAATACATCTTTGCTGCCGTCTTCAGGAGTAATGAAGCCGAAACCTTTATCAGCGTTAAACCATTTTACTAAACCAGTCATTTTGTTAGACATAGATATTTCCTTTAGATTTTTTGAGCCACTTAACGTGACGAACATGGCCTGTTTGCAGAGTTTACTTACTGGGCACTTAGGAGGAGGCTCTCGCAGAAGGGTATCTATGGATAACGCTTGAACTGAGGACTGCTTTACTAAAACTGCTTTCATAAGGTCTGTGTTTCAAACCGATGACGTATACTAGACCGGGAGAGCGGTGTTACGCAAGCGTTAATATTATTTAATTTTAGATGGTTAGTTTTGCAACGAACCCACCTTTTCTGCTTTAAGAGTATAGTCGATTAAAAATGCAGCGCCACCAGTAAGCGTATTCTGTAAAAATAAAAAGCCCCGACGGTTTAGGTCAGGGCTTTTAGGGTACTGCACACTTAGGATTTAACATTAATACGCTTTGTTGATACTTACTGCTATTGGTACTGCGTTAAATGTACACGTTAAGAACAGATAATATTGGGTACTAGATAGATAATTAAAAACCCCCATATATTTACCGATTAACACATCGCCAGCTTCATCACTTTCTTAAAGCGTGGCATCTTAATCCAGTACATCTCCCCTCGCGATATAAACTCTTTGATGCGTTGCCTTACTTTCGTTGCGATACTCAGAAAACAAAACCTTATCGCAAGCAATTGTAGTTGAAACATGGCGTTACATCATCGCGTTGTTGTCCCCAGGTTGCGATTGGTGAATCTCACTACGTGGCCTTAACACTGATCGACAGAGGGTGAAGCTATTCCTCAATTATCGATATCACATACAACAATGTTACGTGGCCTTTATCGCAAATTATTTCTGAAACAAACTTCTGATACACTTTCTGCTTACCCGGCAACAAACTTTCCGCTGCCGTTGAGTACCAATCTAAGCTTTTTTTTCGCGGTGTCAACACTGTTTTTAAACGCATGTTTTTATTGCCAGTGGTGATATAAAAACGCTGCGCTTTTCCTGTGCTTTGTTTTACAGTTAAATAATCTTTTTCATCCACAACGCATTATTTCCTGCCGGACAATTTCACTGTTCAATTGTCAAAAAAATCTGAAGCTAGCAAGCTATCAACGCGGTCGTTGTGTGGCCTCGCTAGCATGGGCAACGCAGCGGCTGTGGGCGGCTGCGTTGCATCACTCAAAGTTAAAGCCAGAGAGTGACGTTGTTTAATGCGCGCTCATTTTTGAAAAGCCATTGACGATAATTACGCCTATCACTATTAGGGCGATACCAATAAGCGCCGCAGTGTCAGGATGCTGTTTGAAAATCACAATGCTGACTACCGTGGTGAGAATAATGCCCAGGCCACCCCAGGAAGCGTAAGCGATGGCCAGCGGCACGGCGCGCAAAGCCTGAGCAAGCAGATAAATAGAGAGCGAATAACAGACTGCAGCGCCCAGAGAGGGCAGAAGCTTAGTGAAGTGGGCCGATTTGCCCAGCAGCGTCGTGCCGATCACTTCAACGATAATGGCAACCAGCAGTGCCAGATAAGATAGCCAAGCGGGCATATTGCGTTCTCCTTACGTAAACCCAGGGCGGTAATTATAGAGAGGCTGAGAGAATTTCCCGCTTTTATTGCACCGCTGATTGACGACTCACGCTATAAAGGCAACGTCAGCGCGATCTCCATGCCGCCGTCGGCAGGTAAGCTGGCTGACACTTCACCGCCGTGCGCAACCACAATGGCTCTGGCGATGGATAATCCCAGCCCGCTTCCGCCAGAGTGCCGTGCCCGTGAAGATTCCGCGCGAGTGAAGCGATCAAAGAGGATGGGCAGAAATTGCGGATCGACGCCGGATCCGTAATCGCGGAACAGGATGCTCACCTGCGTCGCATGCTGGGTGACCGTGATGGTCAGGCTCTTGCCTTCTGGTGCGTAACGCAGCGCATTCTCCATTAAAATAGTAAACACCTGGCCCAGCCGAAACACATCGCCCGAACAGCGTGCGTGATGCTTTGCCTCTATTACTATCGCCATACCTGCCGCTTCCGCCTGCGGTGCCAGCCAGGCTGCGCGTTCTCGCAGCAGTTCAACCAAATGAATTCTGCTGCGCTCAAGGCTGAGCTGTCCGGCATCCGCCAGCGAAAGCAGATGTAATTCGTCTGTCAGGCGACTCAGCTGGCGAAGCTGCTTCATGACCATGCTCAATTGCTGCGGATCGGGATCAAATACGCCATCGATCATGCCCTGCAAGCGGCCAATGGCCGCGGTCAAAGGTGAACGAAGCTCATGCGCCATCGCAACGTGCGAAGCCCGCAGTTCACGCTCATAGCGCGCCAGCTGCTGCGTCATCAAATTAAAATCTTCGGTAAACTGCACCAGCTCTTGTGGCGCATTTTCTACCAGATCGGCGGTTGTGCCGAACTGACCCTCGGCAACCGCACGCGCCGCTGTTGCCAGTCTGCTGAACTGGGCAGAGAGCGGGCGCGCAACGCGCAAGCCAATCATCACAATAAAAGGAATCGCCATGATCACCAGCACGCCCACCGTCAGCCAGTCATTGGAGGCGATGGACGGATCGGAATAGTAGATGCCCCACCAGTTATCAATAATTTGGTGATAACGCGCAAGGTCAAGCGCGGGATGCTGGCGTAACTGGGCAAATTCCTCGCGCAGTGCCGGCGGCATATGCAGATAGACCCACAGATTCTTCAGGGCAAATCTCAGCCACATACAGATGGCAATCAGCACTACGCTGCCCAGCGCCAGCGCGATCACGCGCATGCAGATCCAGCGCCATAAAGAAGAGTACGGAGCGCGACTCATGGCTGACGAAACCGATAACCAACGCCGCGCACCGCAGGCAGGATGTCGTGCAGGCCGGCTGCTTCAAGTTTTCGCCGCAGGTTGTAGACGTGTGTGTCGACGACTCGCTCCAGCGCGTCGCTTTCGGGCAGGCAGTTTTCCAGCAGGAACTGGCGGGTAAAGGGACGCACCGGTGCACGCATCAGCGTTACCAGAATGGAAAATTCGGTTGGCGTGAGTTCCAGGCGATAGGGCGGTCCATCGGTTTGATTAATCACTGCTGTCAGCGCGTCAGCATCGACCTCAAGCGCCGCCCAACGCAGTTTCTCCGGCAGTGCCGCGCCCGAAAAACTTCTGCGCAACACTGCCTGCACGCGTGCTACCACTTCGCCGGGATCGTAAGGTTTAACGACATAGTCGTCGGCGCCATAGCGCAGTGCACCAATTCTGTCCGGCGCATCGCCCATGGCGGTAACCATGATCACCGGCGTATCACCCCGGCGTCGCAGCGCGGTTAGCACCTCGGTGCCACTCATGCCGGGCAGCATAATATCCAGCAGGATAAGATCGGGCTCCCAGCGGCGAGCCGTTTCCAGACCGCTGAGACCATCGCCAGCAATAGTGACATCATAGTTTTCTCGCTTTAGATAGGCCTTGAGCACATCAGCAGCGTCGGCATCATCTTCAATAATCAGTACTCGCTTGGTCTGCATGCGGTGTCACCTGGCTGTAAACGATTATTCACTGGCTAAGGGCAAGCCCGGCGTGTAAGACTTGCCTGAGAGGCATGATAATAACTGTAAAACCACTGTTTCACATGGCCGGATTAAGGCATTGTGTTAAATCGTTGCGGCGAGGCGTTAGCATGAGCGCAATCATCAGAGAAAAGTCCATTATATCCCGCCAGAGCTGGGAAGAGCGGTCATGACGTTGGGCTGGTACAGGCAGTTTATTCATCAGCCGCCGGACCGAATCCACCCACTTTGTGCCCGCGTCAGTCGCCCGGCTGTCACTTTAAGTGGCAAAATGGTAAGCTGTATGGATACCCAGGCGGTATGTAGGGAGAACTAATTTGAGTTACAGAAAAACCAATATTCCGGAAGAGATACAGGCGGCGGTAGGTTATGCCGTTTCACTGCTCCTCGAAGCCGGCAAACCCATACACATGCATGAGATCACCGCGCTGTTGCAACAGCACGCGGAGCAGGCTTCCGATGAGTCGCTTAAAAACCATCTTCTGCACGCCATTCGTCTGATTGCAGACAAAATGAACTGAGTCGCCACGGCCGCTACTTCGCTATTCCCTCTTTTCTAATTTTTCTGATATGCAATAGCATTACCGGACACGCAGCGCTTTGCTGGTGACACGGCGTGTCATTATTTTTTTAGACAGGATGAACAGGGAAGGGCAGATCAGATGCCGGGGTCATCCGGCGTTTGGCCAACTACAAGCGCCAGCGTCTGGCTCAGGATCGCCTGTTGAGCAGGCAAGGTAGCGGTTTCCAGTTGCGCAATCAGACGCTGAATTAACACCTTGTTCGACAACACTTCTTTGCTGGCCACCATCGCTCTGATCATCATGCCCAGTGCTTCAGTGGCGCTGCTATAAAGGATCACGGCAGCCAAATCGTTTCTCTCGTTCTCCGGCAACTCTCGGTACATCAGCGCATCCTCGTCGAGTTGCCAAAGCGATTGTAATCAATCGCTGCGGGATTAATGTTTTTTAGTGTCGTCGGGTGGACCGTCATTGGTAAAAATGTGCTGCACATTTTCACCGTCACAAACCTGAAGAGTGGTACGGTCGCGGGCGATATCGAGGCTGCTGCGCACTTCAGCGATGGCCCGTTCACAGGCGAGTTGCCGCATGTCGTTCTTCTCATTAGCCGCAAGTTGTTGCAGGCGTTCAATCACCGCCGTGGCAGAGATCGCATCGCCGCCTTGCAGCAGGGTGAGCACCGCTTCACCCATCATAATGTCGGTTAGTTTATCGTCGTCACGTCTCTTCATAGTGGTTTCTCTGGGTCAGTAGCTTGCCCGGAACATCGCGAGTAAAGCGCTATTCTAGCGACGACCAAGTTATGAGCCAAGTCAGTCAGAAAAATTATGTCTTTGAATTCGTGCTAAAAGTCACTGCGAAAGCGGCTAAAACAACAAAAAGGGGACAGGTGTCAAACCAACGTGGGCTTCAGTGGACAGACTCAGGCGTTGTTTTTAAACAGCAGACGAACCAATTCCTGATAGTGCTGCTCTTCTTCCACGCTCACCGCCGCTTCCATACGACAAAGCAGCCGGGTACACAAAGTTTTACGGTTAAGGATTTTACCCGAGCGCAGAATTTCAACTACTACCTGACCCAACGTTTCCTGCTGGGAAGGCAGAGAGGCGCTGCTGAAATAACGGGCAATATCGCTGTTAGGTAATGTGCTGTATCCGTCCTGACGCATGAGGATGTTCCTTTGCTTGGTGAAAACTGTAGCCTGATAGCTGGCGGCAAAGTTATACAACTCTGCTTACGTTGTACAGATTTTTCCATCTTTGACGGGGCGGGTTTGTGGCAAAAAGTGCGATATGGGTTAAGGAAGAGTAAAAATGAGAGGAATGTCAACGGAGGGTATTCGCTATATGCATAAAAGGCAGGATCGAAACTGCCCGCATCAGCGGGCAGTAACATCAGAGCAGATTACTCATCGCTCTGCATGGCGAGGCCAAAACTGGCGCTGATTTTGTCATCAAGCCAGCCAGCGCGCTCCGGTGAAAGGCTGCTAAGGCAGCGATATCCTGCCAACCAGCGACGTGTTTCGTGCATCTGCATTAACACATCATCATCAGACTCATTTTCCGCCATTAACTTTAGTTCGGCCAACAACGAGCTCACGGTGACATCTTGTCTGCCGAAGATCAGGTGCATCGCTGCCTGGCCAATGAGCCTGTTGCCTTTTTCTTCATCAGAAATATACATGCCAACCTCCAACGTTTTTTGCGGAAATAATTTTGTCCTGCATCTTTATTATATAAAAAATATCGATAATTTCAGGACTATTTTCATTACTTTTGGCTATCAAACTGAATGGCGAATAATTTATTAAGCAGATTGCTAGCATAACTCGTTAATAAACTACGTTTTTTATCACAACCCACGACTACGAGGATAAACCCCGGCCTTAAGGCAAATTTTACGCTTCGATTGAAACATTAAGCAACATTTCAGGTAAAAACAGGCGATGTTTTTGCTCATCGGAATAATGCATTTCCGATATACCTTAAGATAATTGAAAATGATGCAGATGATAAACAAGAACGGTCTCAAATCCGGTTAAGCGTTTGCGTAATCTTTTTTATCCGCTCTCAGACAAGTTCGATTTAGATTAAAACACGTTACGTGTTCATGTAATTTAACTTTAGAAAATCGCTTCTGCCATTGATGATTACCCAATCATTGCGCTCTTTTTTGGTACCTCATTTCAGTAAATTTACCGGTTGATCACAAATCCGCTAAACCTTACTCATTAAAAGGTTACTTTTGATAAACCTCTCAGGCTTGCTGCCGATAACCTCTGTGAATCGTTGCCTTCCTTAGCAGGCGATAAAGTTAAACTTCAGGGGCTTACATGAATATTACACAACGTCTGTTAATGACGTTTGGGCTGTTATTTGCTGGTCTGATTACTCAGGCTATTCTCGCCATGACGCTGATCTCTGGCTTCCAGGACCGCTTTGAATATGTTCAGTCCAATACGCTGCCTTCTATAAAGACATTGGGTGAACTGACCGATCAAAGCAATGAGCTCGCTCTGACGCTTTACAAGCATCAGGGCCAGAGCGATAACGCAAAGCTGCCAGCGCTTGAAGATATTATTCATCAACAGCTTGCCGCGCTGACATCGTTAACCACGCACTATATGGAGAACGATATTTCCAGCGCAGACGATAAACAGCTGACCACAGCCGCACTGGAAAACATCCAGTCGGTCGAACAGCGTCTGCCCGCGTTTTTTGCCGCTTCGCGAGCGCATCAGAACGATCAAAGCATGCTCCTGCTGGAGCAAGAAAACGGCATTGGTGATGCGATTCGTCAGCTGGTGGCCGGATATAAAAAACAGTTGGCGTTGAACATTGTGATTGGCGATGAGCTGCGCGCCACTAACCATCGTACCTTTACTACCGTGCTGTGGGGCACCATTGTTGGCGTGGTTGCTACCGTGGTGATTTTTGCGCTGTTTGCCGGTTTAACCGTGATGCGCATTCGCAAAAGTCTGCAGGATATTGGCGCCATCATGGCCTTCTCCAGCGCTAACCTTGATCTCACCGTCAGTGCTGATGAAAGCCGTAATGATGAAATTGGCACCATGGCGCGCGCCTATAATGGCCTGATTCAGCGGGTTTCCGCCGCACTGGGATCGGTCAGCAGCACGGCGCTGTCGGTCAGCAGCGCGTCGGCGCAAATTGCTGCCGGCAATGAAGATCTCTCATCGCGCACTGAGCAGCAGGCAGCATCCCTTGAGCAAACCGCCGCCAGCATGACGCAACTGAGTGAAACCGTGCGCCAGACCGCGGACAATACCCAGCAGGCGAGCCAGCTGGCTGGTAGCGCGAATCATCTGTCAGAAAAAAGTGCCGCCTCACTGGACACCATGCTGGTGACAATGAGCAATATTCAGAACAGTTCACGGCGCGTGGCCGATATCGTAACGCTGATTGAAGGTATCGCTTTCCAGACCAATATTTTGGCACTCAACGCTGCGGTAGAAGCAGCGCGTGCGGGCGAACACGGTAAAGGTTTTGCCGTGGTGGCAGGCGAAGTGCGTAATCTGTCACAACGTTCCACCACTGCCGCCCGCGAAATTAAAACCCTGATTGATGAGTCGTGGCAGCTTACGCAAACCGGTGCCAGCCAGGCCACGGAAGTCGGACAGAATATGTCGGCGATGAAAGCGGCAATTCAGCAGGTCAGCGATCTGGTCAACGACATCGCGGTAGCGGCCACTGAGCAGAGCAAGGGCATTGCCCAGGTGCATCAGGCAGTGGATCAGATGGATAACGTGACACAGCAGAACGCCTCGCTGGTTGAGGAAGCGTCGGCGGCTTCTCAGTCTCTGCAGGAGCAGGCAGCGGCGCTGACGCAGATGGTGGCTGAGTTCCGCATCGGGCAGGATCGCAGCCCCGCGCCTGCGGCGAAGCTGATTCGACCTGCGGCCCGAAGCGCAGCGCCAGCGGTTTCGATCAACGACGCCAACTGGCAAACCTTCTGATTTGCATTGCGTTGCCCGGCTGGAGAGTGGTTCGCTCCGGGCACGCTTCTCTCACGGTAAGATCGTCAACCTGTAAAAAAGCCGCTGAGGTGATCAGCGGCTTTTTATTTTTCCTGCTTCTTGCCGGACTCAACTCAGCGACTGGGTAAACGCCTGCCACTGATTTCGATAAACCTCGAGCTGTGCCAATGCTGCCTTGATCGATTCCTGCGCCTGATCCGCGTGCGGCGTAGCGTTGATCACCGTAGTGAAAGTCTGAAACGCGTTGTCCATATTGTCGGCATGCTGCGTAGCATCGCGCATGATATTCAGTTCTTTTTGCGGTCGTGCGTTGCCCTGATGCAGTTCATCAAGATAACGCTGCGCATCGGCAATATAAGCCGCCGTGCCATGTTGCTGCGCAGTTTCCAGCGTGCCCTGAGCCAGCTGTAAATGCACTGCTTCGCGGAACGCGATCTTACTACCGATCAACGCATCTACGTATCCGCTCGCCTGTTGTTGCCGATCGGCCGGAATATATTTCTCTACCAGCTTGTACAACTTTGCCTCGGTTAAGGAGAGCGACATCGCCTCGGCGGTATCTGAACTGTCATAACGATTGAGACCGACCACGCCGTCACGCAATACCTGATGCATGGCGGTACTAAAGTCGTCGAGTGTTTTCTGGCTGTTGCCGTCGGTCATAAACAGCAGGCTGTTCAGGGCAGTGGCGTCGTCAGCGGTGTAAGGATCGTTATAAAGAGGCGAGCCAAGATCGGGCAACGCCTGCGGCTGTAACAGTGCCAGCCGGTTAACCTGCGTGGCGAGCGTGCCCTGTTTTGCCTCGCTGGTTGTTGGCGAGCCGCTGTCGTGAGTTTCCTGCTGGAGGCGGCTCAGCGCTTCAGCTGAAAGCATTACGCTGCTACTGGCAGCCACGGATTTGCCAGTGATCTCATCCACACCGACGCTGCCTGCGGTGGTCCGCACGGCGAAATCCACTACTGATGATGTTCCTTGTTCGATACGCATTATCTCTCCTGTTAATGAAAAGACGCGCGCCGGTTTAGAGGGCAGCGCGTCAGCTATTACAACAAATCGATTTTGCAGTGCTGCCACAATCCTCGCGGCAGCCGCGGTTATTCGTAAAAATAACGCTAACTCAGAAAGAGACCCATTCATCCGCCGAGGCGCCGGCGGTTTTCGGCTTCAGCGCGCGGGCAGGGGTTTTCAGCGATGAGGGCGCAGGACGGGCGAACTCTTCCGCAATACGGAAACGGCTGATGGTCGAGGTCAGCGCATGCACCTGCTCTTCCAGTAAACCGGTCGCCACCGCAGAAGCCTGCACCAACGTGGCATTTTGTTGGGTTACGCCATCCATCTCGCTCACAGCGATATGCACCTGCGAAATGCCCTGCATCTGTTCGCCCGAGGCCAGCGCGATCTCATCCATGGCATCCGCCAGTTCGCCGACCAAATCCACCACGCTAATGATGCTGGTTGCGGTGCTGTCGGTGACCGCAACGCCTTCCGCCACCAGTGTGGAGGTTTCGGCCATCACTTCTTTAATCTCACGTGCCGCCACGGCGCTGCGCTGCGCAAGGTTGCGCACTTCACCGGCAACCACCGCAAAGCCACGGCCTTGTTCACCGGCGCGAGCTGCTTCCACCGCCGCGTTCAGTGCCAGGATATTGGTCTGGAAGGCGATGCCTTCAATCACGCTGGTGATATCACGGACTTTCGCCGCGCTGACCGAAATACCGGCCATGGTTTGGGTCATTTTGCCGACGCTTTCACCGCCGTTTCGCGCGCGCGTTGCCGCTTCACGTGCAGAACCGGCGGTCATCGCAGCGCCTGCGGCATTGCTTTTTACCGTGGCGGTGAGTTCTTCCATGCTGGCGGCAGTTTGCTGCAGCGCAGCGGCCTGCTGTTCGGTACGCGAAGAGAGTTCGGTGTTGCCACGCGCAATATCCTCTGATGCCGTAGCAACAGAAGAGGCGGTCTCTTTAACGCTGGCGACCAGTTCACGCAGACGTGACTGCATCACGGCCAACGACGCGAGCAGGCTGGAGTTGTCGCCCTGACGCAGAGAGACCGGAGAGGTTAAATTGCCGTCGGCAATTGCCGCCGCCAGTGCCTGCGCCTGCGCCGGTTCACCGCCCAGTTGCTGACGCAGCTTGCGAGTAATTAGCCAGCTCATCAGTCCGCCAACCACCACCGAAAAGGCGGTCAGAATAAACAGCGTGGAGAACACGCCCGAAAGGCTTGAGGTGGACGCTTTAGCCGTGGCGGCGGTTACGCGTGCCTGATAAGAAACCATGCCATCAACCGCGGCACGATACGCCTCCTGTGCAGGCGTCAGCTCGGCAGCGATAAACTGGCGCATGCCTGCCGCATCGCCATTTTGGCCCTTCAGCAGCTGTTGGGATTTGGTGACAAAAAGCGGCTGCGCCTGTTCAATGTTACCCAGCAGATCGGATGCCTCTTCCACTTCTTTCAGGTTGATGCCGGGAATCGATTTCGCGCCGTCAACCAGCGTACGAAAGTGCGCAACGATCTCATCGCTGGCTTTTTGACGTGCCTGAAACGCGGTGCTGACATTTTGCAGTGAACCAGCATCGCTTCCACTGGCAACGGCCAGCAGCAGAGTAGTTTGTTGCGTTACGTTGTCCTGAATCGAACGCAGGATTTGCAGATCGCCCAGTCGGGCATCGGTAAGTTTTTGCTGATCGTTAGCGCTGCTGAGTTTGATGCTGGCAAACAGCGTGACGAACACGCCGCACAGAATGACGCAAAGAAACGCCATACCGAGCATGACGCCCACCTTCATTTTATGTGTTTTGATCATGTTCCGGGCCCTGGTAATAAAAACTAAAGTAAACGGCTCGGGTAACAACGCACTACGCCGGCAGTCATGAATGTCTGCCTGATCTATCGGCAGAATGCGCATGACACTTGAAGATTAAAGTTTGCGCGACGGCGAATGAGCGGGCAGGAAAATCGTGATACAGGCGCAGTTGATCGCATATTCTGCCGAGCAGCCTTGTTTTCACAGGAAAAGATCGCGGGTTCCGGCACGGAAGCTGCCCGGGTAAAAGAACGTAAAGGGTGATTCAGCTGACGATGTTACGCTGCGGGCCGCACAGCATAACCGGTTCACCCGCGGCGAGGCTGGCGCAAAAACGCCGGAAACGGGCCTGGGTGATGCCCGCGCCGCACCACAAAAGATGATGCGCATATTTTTTGGGTAATACGGCGTGTTCAATCTCTGGATCGGACGACGTCTCAACGCAAAATCCTTCCCCGCTCAGGCGAAGGCTTTCCAGCCAGATTTCCGTTTCATCACGTACGCTAACCGCCTCCAGAAACAGCGGCGTCAGACCCTGGCGCTGCGTTGTGCGTTGCGTAACTTCGGCATGGCGGCGAACGCAGGCGTCAAAACGACTCAGGCGGCGAGACGCGCCCCGCCGTGTATCGTGCTGCAGCCAGCGATTAAGGGGCACCAGTAAATGGTTAACCAGATCGCCAACGCGGTAGGTGGTACTCAGCTGGCGTATATCGCGGCAAAGCGCGCGCTCGCTGCCAAACTCCAGCTGCCACAGCAAATTTCCCCGGTGCGCTGGCCAGCCGGACGTGAGCAGCGGCATGAAATCCAGTCGTGCCGTCAGCAGTTGCGGCAGCGTTGCGCCGCTGGCAGTCAGTTGTAAAAGATGATGAATCTGCGCCAGTTGCTGCTCACTCCACAAACCGCCTTCGCCAGCCTGGCCAATCAACCCATAGCGATACCAGCGACACAGATGCACGGCAGACAAACCGGTCAGCAAACACAGCGCCTCCGTGCTGTAGCCGCAGGCAAAACTAATCGTTGACGGGTGAGTTTCTCGGTTTTCCATCGGGGATCCTCGTTATCGGCGGCGTTCGGTTTTGTCACGCTGTCAGCCATCAGGGATAGCCAGGGAATAATCTCTCTCCCTTTTATGACAGCACGATTGATCGGCACAGCGAGTGGGTGACGCAAAGTGGCAGGGTAACAAGGCGAAGCGGGTATTTCTGTGCCTAACGTGGCGTAAGAGAGTACATATTGAGCAGGGTTTTACGCATTGCTCAGCCTTTAAGACTGAACAGCGCGAACAGAATCAGCACGCCGCCGCCGAGCGTGTTAATGATGCATTTGAGTTTTTGCAGATTGACCAACCGGGCCGAACCCATCAGCAACGCGCTGATGGTTAACAGCCACAGCGTCATGATGAGAATATGCAGCGATGCGAGGCTGAGATAGGTGCTGAGCGTGCCCGCTTTTCCGGCAAACTGCGGCACCACTGTTAAATAAAACATCACCGCTTTTGGATTCAGAATATTGGCCAGCCACGCCGCTTTACAGCTGACTATCGCCTGGACTGGCACCGCTGCGGGCTGCCAGGCGCTGCGAATCAGCTGAACACCCAGCCATAGCAGCCAGAGACCGCCGACAATTTTCAGGGCGCCAAACCAGGCGGGTGACGCGAGCAACAGCGTTGAGATGCCCAGTCCAATCAACAGGGCATGGCTGTAAATGCCCAGCGCCGTTCCGCACAGCGTGTTGAACAATCCGCGCATGCCGCCCGCCAGGGCACTGTTGATCGCCAGCGTGAAGCTGGCCCCAGGTGACAGCGCCACCGGCAAAATGGCGATAAGAAAGCCCGAATAATTTCCGTCCACGTTGGCGCACCCTGTTGGCTAAGCTGGCCGAAAGTATAGGCGGCCAGCCAGACTGTTTGCTACAACCGTGCGCCGCAAACGGCGTATTATCTCTTTACAGGCTGATTAACTGCGAGCTGATTTTTGCGCCAGGCATCATACGCTGCAGGCCGTCTGTCAGCGCATCGCCTGCCTGCTGCAAGGCCTCCAGCGGCATCTCCGGCAGGCTTTCAAGGATAAACCACATTTGCTGATTTTCTGCGCTGAGGCGCGTGCGCACGCCCTGGCGCCAGTTCCAGCGACGACAGGTCACGCCGATATCATCGCGCCAGATCACTTCCCCCGGTTCCGGGGATTCGTTGGCGGGTTCACCTGCTTTTACGGTGTCAAACGGCTCCGTTCCACTGGCGATGGTCAACTGTGGCATGCCGACGTAGGCGGCAAAATTTTCACCGCCGACCGGTACAGCGTAACGAATGCTGATGGCGTTGTAGAGATCAACCACCGGATCGATGCCTGTCATGCTGCCATCGCGCAGCACGCGTTTGCGCAAGGCGTCTGCCGAGCAGGGCGTGCGCTTTGGCTTAGCACCGAAACCTGTAAACACCCTGTTCCAGGCGGCAAGGTGGGCGTCGGCCCACGGCACGTCATGCTCGAGCATCGCTTTACAGGCTCCTTGCAGCGCGTCGGTGGCCACCTGCGGATGCAGTAACGGCGCGGCTTCCACGGTAATACTCAGCGCACGAAAGCCGGGGGCCAGCGCAGCGATCTCAGGCGCAATTGACGGAGAAACAGAAAGCATTGGATAATCCTGTAATGACTAATTTATTTCATAGTAGCGACCGATGACCAATAAAGTCAATATAACGACCGATGGCGGCGCTGATGTGGCGCGCGTCAGTAACGCCTTATCGCTGACCATTAAAAGCTGGCGCAAGAGTAAAAAGCTGTCGCTGGATGAGCTGTCGCGGCGGGCAGGCATCAGCAAAGGCATGCTGGTGGAAGTGGAGAAAGGCACGGCTAATCCCAGTATCGCCATTCTGTGTAAACTCGCCGCCGCGCTGGGGTTGTCGGTGGCAGAGCTGGTTAATGTCACCCGCGCACCCGCCGCGTTTTTGATCGACAGCGACGATATGCCGGTTTTGTGGCGTGGTGAGCAGGGCGGCTCCGCGCAGCTGCTGGCGGGAACCCGCGGACCGGACATGATTGAACTGTGGCGCTGGACGATGTTCCCTGGCGAGATATTCACCTCTGCCGGTCATCCTGAAGGCACCGCTGAACTGCTGCACGTCGAGCAGGGCGAACTGACCCTGAAGGTGGCGGACACCGAACTTTGCGTGGTTCAGGGGGCGTCAGCAGTGGCGCGCACCGATGCGGCCCACCAGTATGCTAACGACGGTAACCACATGCTGATCTTCACCATGTGCGTAGCCGAACGGCATGGTTAAATGACGGAATAGTGTAAAACAGGCACTTGTTGCCCGGTTCACCGATCGTATTTGTGTGTTAAATAACACGCAAAATAATTAAGGCGGAAATCACCATTCCGCTTTAATGGCTATTTCCTCCAGCAATGAAAATACTCTTCCGCTAATTATTCCCGCTCATCCGCCATTTAATTTACTCCCAAGCCTGTCGCTTGTTATTAACAGCGAGTTTTGGCTTTTTTCATCAGCACTCGCATCGAATTAATAACCCTATGGATAGTTAAGCTCGTTATAGCCCAATTATGGATGATGATTATGAATAAAGTGTATCGCGTTATCTGGAATCATGCGGTGAGCCGCTTTGTTGTGGCTTCGGAATTCGCTAAAGGTAAGGTGAAATCTGCCAACGCGTCGTCGCATAAAACTGATAAACGGCCTGGTCTGGCGCTTGGCGCAATGTCGTCGGCGGTGCTGCTTATTCTGGCCAGCGGCGCGGCATGGGCGGTGGGACCCATTTTTCATGACGGTGACGAGGGCCGTTACAGGGATGAAGAGGTAATTACCAGTGCGGCAAACAGTGCTGGCTATGGCATTTACGCGATCAACGACGGTGGAAAAATTGATTTTGCTGGCGGTTCCATAACCACATCCGGCACTGATGCGATCGGTGTGGTCAGTGCAGAGGGCGGGGTGATTGTTGTTGATAACACAACTATTACCACCACGGGCAGTGGTGGAAACGGTGCTCGGGCTATATCGGGCAGCGGCATGGTGAGAATTAACAACAGCAGCATCTCGACATCCGGCAACGGGGGCAGCGGTATAGTGGGCGACGGCGGGACGATTGAAGCGATTAAAACCACTGTCGTAACAACAGGCAATAATGCTAACGGTATACAGTCGCTGAATAGTGGTCATGTAACGTTTAAAGATGGCCAAATCACCACAACAGGCACCGCGGGGATTGGCGCTCTGGCGAACGGCGTCGGTAATACCATCACGATTGAAGACAGCACAATCAAGGTTGCAGGACGATCTGCACCTGGCGTTTACACCGTCAATAGTGGTGAAATTTCACTCATTAACAGTAACGTGACTTCAACACTCACTCATTCACTGCAAGCTGACAGCAATTCTGTTATCAACTTCAATGGCGGCACCATTGATAATCTCTCTGGAGCTGACGCGCTTTTTGCCCGCAGTGGTGGAGTAATTAACATTGCTAATGCAACAATCAATACCGCAGGCAGGACATTTCAGGGAACCAGTAATACTAAATTTAGCGCTGAAAATGTTGTTATAAACTCCTCCGGCGGGCAGTCGGCAATTTTTGGCTATGCTTACAGCGAAATTGATCTAAAAGATGTTCAAATTAATCTTACTGCAAGAAATCAGAACGCTATCTATTTAAGAGATCATTCCTCTGCAAAACTCAATAACGTGGAGATTAATGCCAAACAGAACAGAGAAGGCATTGTCCTGGGAGGTGATGCGCAATTAACTGGTGATAACGTACGTATTTATGCCCGCAGCCCGGAGGAGAGCAGTAGTGCTGCGGCGCGCGGTTTGTCCATGAATACGGGCAACAGGCAGTCACGAGCTGTCCTTAATCAATCTCTGATTGAAACCAGTGGCTATAATAGCAGCGCAGTGTTTGTTGAAGCGGGTACGCTTAATGTTTCATTCAACGAGAGCCTGATCAACGGTAATGACAGCACTGCAATTAATGTCTCACCTTCAACTGAAATAAACCTTGATACCAATGCATCCACTATTAAGGCAAACACCCTGTTGCTGGCTGGCACTAACAGTACCGCTATTTTGCAAGGCAATAATGGATCGCGTTTTGAAGGGGATATCATCGTCCAGGCAGGTACTTCCGGCCGGAGCGCATTAACTCTTGATAATGTTTCCAGCTGGCAAGGTGCTGGCAACGGTCTGCATCGCCTGAGCCTGAACAACGACAGCGTCTGGAACGTCACCGGCGATTCATCGCTGGATACGTTAGAACTGGATAAAGGTCACGTTAACTTCAGTCAGGCTGACGGCGATTTTAACCGGGTTAGGGTCGCGAATATGACCAGCAATAACGGCACGCTGCATTTCCGTGGTGAACTGGCAGGCGATCAATCGCAAACTGACAGCCTGCATATTAGCGGAGATTACCGCGGCGAAACCGATGTGCTGGTCACGCACGTTGGCGGCAGCGGTGCGCAGACCATTGAGGGCATTCAGCTTATTCAGATTGATGGCGAGGTTGATGGCACTTTCCGGCAACGCGGGCGCATTGTTGCCGGTGCCTATGATTACCGTTTGGTACAGGTTGGCAATCAGTGGCAGCTGGAAAGCAGTATCGTTCCAGTTGACCCGATTGACCCGATTGACCCGATTGACCCAGTTGACCCGGTTGACCCGGTTGACCCGGTTGACCCGGTTGACCCGGTTGACCCGGTTGACCCGGTTGATCCGGTAACGCCAGAGAAGCCGCAGCCTGAACAACGCACCCACATTGTGCGTCCGGAAGCGGGCAGTTATGCCGCGAACCTGGCTATCGCGAATACTCTGTTTATCAGTGCGATGGATGAACGCCGTAGCGGCACGCCTTACCTTGATGCTAACGGTCAACCGCAGACCAGTTCACTCTGGCTACGCAACGCCGGCGGGCATCAACGCTTCCGCGATGGCTCAGGGCAACTCAAAACTCGCGTTAATCGTTACGTTATGCAATTGGGCGGCGACGTCGCGCAGTGGAGCAGCAACGGCAGCGATCGTTTTCATCTCGGCGTAATGGGCGGCTACGCCAACGCGCAGAGCACAACCCATTCCACGGTAACTGGCTACCGTTCCACCGGCGACGTGAGCGGTTACAGCACTGGCTTGTATGGTCGCTGGTCGCAACATGAAGCACAGAAAAATGGCGGCTGGGTGGATGGCTGGGCGAGCTGGAGCTGGTTTGATAACAACGTGCAGGGCGAGGATATTGCGGCAGAACGTTATAAATCCCGCGGTTTGACCGCATCGCTCGCCGCGGGTTACGCCTTTGCAATCGGTCAGCCGCATCCGCGCCAGCGCACTTTTATTCAGCCGCAGGCGCAGGCAAACTGGCTGGGCATCACCGCTGACGACCATCGTGAGCAAAACGGCAGCCGCATCGCTGGCAACGGCAGTAATACGCTACAGACGCGGCTTGGCGTGCGCCTGTTCAGCGAAGGGCATAGCATGCTGGACGACGGCAAACAGCGCAGCTTCACGCCGTTTGTGGAGGCGAACTGGATCCATAACAGTCGTACCTTTGGTAGCACCATGAATGGCGTCACCGTTTCCCAGGCGGGCACCGCGCACATCGGTGAAATCAAAGCAGGCGTTAACGCCGCGCTGGGCAACAGGGTCAGCCTGTGGGGGAATCTGGGTCAGCAGCTCGGCGGCAAGGGCTACAGCGACAGCAGTGCCAACCTCGGCATTAAAATCAATTTTTAACCTTTTAACCCTGCTTCGGCAGGGTTTTTTATGCCGTCGCTTTTTTGCCTGTCGCCCGGCTGAGTCTCTGTTGCCTGACGTGCCAGCGTGCGCGCCAGAATAGAAGAATAGAGGGGTTTGCCGCCGAGGAATTGCGCCAACAGCGTTGCGCCGAGGCAGGTGATGATCATCGGCAGAATCAGCTGATAGTTATCGGTCATCTCCAGCACCAGCACGATACCGGTCAGCGGTGCGCGTACCGAGGCGGCAAACAGTGCGCCCATACCGGCAATGGCAAAGGTGCCTGGCTGTAGATCATAGAGCGGGAAGAGATCGGCGATCGCCTGACCAAATGCCATGCCGAGCAGGGTGCCGAGCGCCAGCATCGGGGCAAAAATGCCACCAGGCGCCCCGGAACCGAAGCAGAGCAGCGTGGTCAGCAGGCGCACGCCAAATATCAGCAGCAGCATCTGCAACGAAAACAGGCCGTGAAAGGATTGCGGTATCAGATCAAAACCGCCACCGGCACCCGGTGCAAAGAGCAGCGCCAGTACGCCGCAGCCGCCGCCCAGCAGCGCACCGGTAAATACGCCACGCCAAAGTCGACCAGCATACAGGCGGGCAAAACTATCCTGCGCCAGAAAAATCAGTCGGTTAAACAGCACGCCAACCATGCCAAACACCATGCCGAGCACCAGATAAAGCCACAGCGTATTGAGCGGCGCGGCACCCAGCTTACCGACGGAAATCACCGCCTGCTCGCCGTTAAACAAGCGGAACACGATGCTCGCCATAATGACGCCGGTAAACACCGCTTTAATGGAGATCAGGCTGTAACGAAACTGCGGGCGCATCTCTTCAATAATAAACAGGATGCCCGCCAGTGGTGCGTTAAAAGCCGCCGCCAGCCCGGCCGCCGCGCCGGTGGCCAGCAGCGTATGCCGCGCTTCTTCACCGCGCATGCGCAGAATATCCAGCACCATGCGGCCAATGTTACCGCCAAGCTGTACCGTCGGCCCTTCGCGGCCCAGCACCATACCGGCACCCAGCGTGCCCATGCCGCCAAAAAACTTCACCGGAATTACCCGCCACCAGCGCACCGGCCGCAGATCTTCCAGCGCGCCTTCGATCTCAGGAATGCCGGAACCAGAGGCTTCGGGTGCAAAGCGGCGCACCAGAAAATAGCCCGCCATCGCCAGCAGTGCGGAAACGGTAAAGGCGCTGAGCCAGAGCACCCAGCCATCAAGATATTCTGGGGTAAGATGCGTGGCTCGCCAGTGCTGCACCGCGTGAACTGCACGGTTAAAAGCAACGCCCATCAATCCCACCAGCGAACCAACCAGCGCTGCGCAGAGCAGGATCGCCAGTGGCGTTTTGTCGCGCTGAAGCAGGGCACGGAACATGCGGTTACGGGCAGGCAGCGTCTGTGGAACATTCACAGACTGAGAAGATTCACTGTTCATGCATTCGGCTTTTGGTAAAGAAAGGTCAGGGCAGCAGTCTACTGGTATCGATCGCTGAATACAAAAGAGGGGTATTTTGCAGATAAGCCTCTGTTGCGGAGAGATAAACAGCGGGACGCCACTGAAAGCGCCCCGCAGAACCCGTCACGTCACCGGGCGTGAACCGATTACTTCACCGGCGGGATGGGTGGGATGGATGCACCGCTGATCTGCTCGTTTTGCGCGCCTGAACCTGGGCGTGCGCTGCCCAGATCGGGTTCCTGACCGAGAATCTCCGGCTTTTCTTTCGCGGTGAACTGGCCATTGCCATCGTAAGAAGGGCCTTCGCTCCAGCGACCTTTCGGCAGCGGTTTATCCAGCGAGGTGTTCAGGCAATAATAGGAGTGCTCCTGCGCTTCATCGCTCTGCGGGAAGCTGTTCGGAATCGGCAGCGATGCGTTCAGGCCACCCATCTCTTCAATCACGGCCAGCCACTGCTGCTGATGCATAGTGTCACGGGCGATCAGGAACGAGAGGAAATCCTTCATGCCTTTATCTTCGGTGAGATTGTACAGGCGCGTCGCCAGCACGCGACCGGTGGCTTCGGCGGTGACGTTAGCCAGCATATCGGCGGCAACGTTGCCGGACGCATAAATATGGCTCATATCGAAAGGCACGCCGTTGGCGTTGACCGGCAAGGCGGCAAGACCCGATGACAGCACATGACGCGGATTCATGCCGCCGAGAATGGCGTTGATCACCGGGTCTTTCGCCGACTCCTCCTGATAAGAGAGCGGGGCACCTTCAAGGTTAAGTGCCACCGCATAGCCCAGCATTTCGATATGACCCAACTCTTCGGTGGCGGTTGAGATCAGCAGGTCGCGGATCCGCGCATCGCCGCGTGCGCCCATCGCCTGGAAAAAGTACTGCATGGCCACGCGAATTTCACCTTCCACACCGCCAATTGCCTGCTGTAGCAGCATGGCAAATTCCGGATCGGGTTTCTCGACGCGTACCGGATATTGAAGTTTTGATGAGTGATGAAACATGATTTTCTCCTGGTTAACATAACTGTCGGAATGCAGGAAAAAGTCTGGTTGCTGAAATTAAAAAAATAAAGCGTAACGGTAACTGTTCTCATTATCATCTGCGGTTCATTTGTTTTTTTATTTAAACAAAACAACGAATTAAGCGCATGGAATAAAAAATGTTAAATCTGTAAATCATTCTTATCCTTAATCCGGGTTCGACATCCAATGATGTAAAGAACCACGTTAAGCGCGTAATTCATGGTTATATGAACCCTTGATATTTCCGACCTTCCTCTCCTTCAAAACCCTGTAAAGTAACGTTCGGGCATAACCCTGCTCACACCGCGCAGGCTGGCGCGATTTTTCTTTACGCCTTCCGAGCGCTCTGGAAAATGCCACGCCGCCGCCCTGCGGGCCAGATAGGTCCATCATGCCTGTATCTGCATTACCGCCCATATTTCTCAGCTCAGATGTCCCTTCCCGCTATCGAAAGTAGCGCATTGACAGCAACAGCATAGGTTCCCTTCGGCTCGTTTTTTACATCACTGGCCTTAAAATTGTAATCCGTCTCGATCGCCGCCAGGCGCTTCTGTGCGAGTAAATTACCCCTTCAAATCAACAGTTTTAGGCGTTATGCCGTTGGTCTAATCCGGTTACGCATAACGTTAGCGATCGCGATAAGCTGATGTGGAAGCATGCTGCTGGTAGCAGACGACATCGTGCAATGGTTGCGCGACGACACTATTTTTCAGGAATGTGATCTGTGCAAAAAACAGGCAGCAAGTAATCGATTACTTTTACCTCACCCCGTTTGTAATCGATTACTTTTGCCAGCGAGAATCATTATGGTCACTGAAACCCTGCGTTCAACCGCCGCGGTCAGCCGTCAACCGCTGCTTATTCCCCGTCTGTCACTGATGATGTTTATGCAGTTCTTTATCTGGGGCAGTTGGTCGGTCACGCTGGGTTTGGTCATGACCCGGCATAACATGTCATTGTTGATTGGCGACGCCTTTTCCGCCGGCCCGATCGCCTCGATCCTCTCGCCGTTTGTGCTGGGCATGCTGGTGGATCGCTTTTTCCCTTCCCAGAAAGTACTGGCAATCATGCACTTGGCCGGTGCGGCGATCCTGTGGTTTGTGCCCCAGGCGCTGATCGCGGAAAATGGCGCATTGCTGATTGGTCTGCTCTTTGGCTATACGCTCTGCTATATGCCGACGCTGGCGCTGACCAACAACATCGCCTTTTATGCGCTGAATAACAGCGAAAAGAGTTTTCCGGTGGTGCGCGTGTTCGGCACCATCGGCTGGATTGCCGCCGGGATATTTATCGGTATCACCGGTATCGCGTCCAGCGTGGCGATTTTCTCGGTGGCCGCGGTCTGTTCAGTGCTGCTGGCGGCTTACAGCCTGACGCTGCCGCATACGCCTGCACCGGCAAAAGGGCTGCCGGTGAAAATGCGTGATTTGCTGTGCGCCGACGCCTTTGCGTTGCTTAAGATTCGCCACTTTTTGATCTTTGCCCTCTGCGCCACGCTGATCTCCGTGCCGCTCGGTACCTATTACGCCTTTACCGCTTCCTGGCTGGCCGATGCAGGTATCCGCGATGTCAGCTCGCTGATGTCTTTCGGCCAGATGTCAGAAATTTTCTTCATGCTGGTGATCCCGCTGCTGTTCCGCCGCCTCGGCGTGAAAACCATGCTGTTTATCGGCATGTGCGCGTGGTTTGTGCGCTATGCGCTGTTTGCGCTGGGCATGAACGACGAAAGCCGCATGCTGATTTACATCGGCATCCTGCTGCATGGCGTCTGCTATGATTTTTTCTTCGTGGTGGGATTTATCTATACCGACCGCATCGCGGGCGATCAGGTCAAAGGCCAGGCGCAGAGCATGGTGGTGATGTTCACCTACGGCATCGGCATGCTGCTCGGCTCGCAGATCTCCGGTGCAATTTACAATCAGGTGGTTGCCGGTCAGGAGACGGCCGCGGCCTGGGCGCTGTTCTGGTGGATTCCGGCCATCGCCGCGGCGGTCATTGCCTTAATTTTCCTCTTCTCATTTCACTATCGCGATGAGCAGAGCTGACAGCGAGGGGTAACGATGAAAACAGTTAAAGGACCGGGAATATTTCTGTCGCAGTTTATCGGGCAACAGCCACCTTACAACAGCCTTGCCGGGCTGGCAGGCTGGGCCGCGGCGTTGGGTTACAAAGCGCTGCAAATTCCCTGCCACGATAAGGCGATTTTTGATCTGCAACGCGCGGCAACCAGCCAGACTTATTGCGATGAAATTACCGGGCTGCTGGCCGAACACGGCCTGGCGATCAGCGAGCTGTCGACCCATCTCGAAGGGCAGCTGGTGGCGGTCAATCCGGCCTACGATGCGGCATTTGACCATTTCGCCCCAGCTGAGGTGCGGGGCAATGCCACAAAGCGTACCGAGTGGGCCACGGCCACGGTGAAACAGGCGGCAGCGGCATCGGCCAAACTGGGGCTCAGCGCGCACGCTACCTTTTCCGGTTCGCTCGCCTGGCCGTGGTTTTATCCCTGGCCGCCACACAACGCCGCGCTGTTTGAAGAAGCCTTTGCGGAACTGGCTCGTCGCTGGCGACCGATCCTCGATGAATACGATCGCCACGGCGTTGACCTCTGTTACGAAATCCATCCCGGCGAAGATCTGCACGATGGCGTCACCTTTGAGCGTTTTCTCGCGAAAGTTGGCGATCATCCGCGCTGCAACATCCTCTACGATCCCAGCCATCTGCATCTGCAACATATCGATTATTTGCAGTTCATCGATTGCTATCACACGCGCATCAAAGCTTTTCACGTCAAGGATGCCGAGTTCGTCAAAAACGGGCGCAGCGGCGTGTATGGCGGCTATCAACCCTGGATCGATCGCGCCGGTCGCTTTCGCTCACCAGGAGATGGTCAGATCGATTTCAACGGCATTTTCAGCAAGCTGGCGCAGTATGATTATGCTGGCTGGGCGGTGCTGGAATGGGAATGCTGCCTGAAAGAGGGCGATAGCGGCGCGCGCGAAGGGGCAGAGTTTATTCGCCGCCATATCATTCCGGTGGCCGAACGCGCCTTTGATGATTTTGCCGCGCAGCAGGATGATCGTGCCAGCGTACGCGCTCAGCTCGGGCTGGAATAATCTGTCCGGTGCGCGCTGATTCGCGCGCACCCTTTATGCCCTGCAGGAAGCGCCATGCCCATGTCGATTCAAAAAATTGCCCACCTGGCCGGTGTGTCGGTCGCCACCGTCTCGCGGGTGCTGAATAACAGCGATTCGGTCAAAGATTCCAATCGGGAAAAAGTGTTGCAGGCGATCGCCAACAGCAACTATCAGCCCAACCTGTTGGCGCGTCAGCTGCGTACCGCGCGCAGCTCAATGATTCTGGTGATGGTCTCTGACATCGCCAACCCGTTTTGCGCCGAAGTGGTGAAAGGCATTGAAGAGCAGGCGGAACAGAATCACTATCGTATTTTGCTGTGTAATTCAGCTTCTGATGTCGCGCGCTCGCGGTCCAGCCTGCAACTGCTGGCTGGTAAAATCGTCGATGGCGTGATTACCATGGATGCGTTCAGCACACTGCCGGAGCTGGCGCCATTAATCGGTGCCCGTCCGTGGGTGCAATGCGCAGAATATGCCGATGACGGCGCGGTCTCCTGTGTGGGCATTAACGACGTGGCGGCCGCGCAGCAGCTGGTGGGTTATCTGGCCGACGGCGGTCGTCAACGTATTGCGCTGATCAATCACGATCTCGACTACAAATATGCTCAACTGCGGCAACAGGGCTATCAACGGGCGTTGGCTGAGCGGCAGCTGTCATGGCAGGCGATCGGCTACGCCAGCGCGCTGCGTTTTCATGCCGGTAAAACCGCGATGCTTGCGTTGCTGGCGGAGAAGCAGCGGCCGGATGCGGTGTTTGCCGTCTCTGACACGCTGGCCGCGGGCGCAATCGCCGCCATTACCGGGGCGGGGCTGCGCGTGCCGGAGGATATTGCCGTGGCCGGATTTGACGGCACCGAGCTGGCGGAAATGGTCTCGCCGCCGTTGACCACGCTGGCCCAGCCGTCGCGCGAAATGGGACGACAGGCGTGTGCGCTGCTGCTGAAGCGCATCAACGATCCCGATTCGCCCGCAGAACGTATTATGATGCCGTGGCAGTTAATCACCCGCGCCAGTGCCTGATTGATCAGGCGGAATCACAGGACAACAGCATGACACATTTTATCAGGCGCCTTGACGCCGCCGACGCCGCGGCTTTTCGACAGATTCGCCTGGCCGCGTTACAACAGCATCCCGAAGCGTTTAGCGCAGCGTGGGAAAGCGAGCAGCAGCAGCCTCTGGATTTTTTTGCGCAGCGGCTACGCAATAATGCGGTTTTTGCCGGATTTAACGATAACGGCGACATGCAGGGAGTGGTGGGCGTTGCGCGCAGTGAGGCGGCAAAAATCCGCCACATCGCTTCGCTGTGGGGAGTCTATCTTTGTCCGGAGGCACGCGGTTGCGGGCTGGCCCGTGCGCTCATCCTTAATGCTTTGCACTTTGCGCAAACGGAATGCCAATCGGTGCGCCTCAGCGTCACCGCCAGCAATACAGGCGTCATTCGTCTCTACCACTCGCTGGGTTTCAAAGAATGGGCGCGCGATCGCCACGCGCTTAACGTTAATGGGACATTTTATGATGAAATCCTGATGCGGCTGGATTGCGATTAATGGGTTAATCGACGTTCACGCGGTCGCCACGGGTGGTGGGGTGAGAAATCACCAGAAACTCAACCGCCTGCGCCGATTCATTGCGCGCCTGATGTTTCGCCAGCGGGGGAATTTCAATGCCCTGATGGCGGCTAAGCTGCTGTATCTCACCCTCCATTTCCATAGTTAACTCGCCGCTGAGCACAAAAAAGAACTGCCGCGCGACGGTATGATAATGCCGTGCTTCCTGCGTCCTGGCGGGCATGCTTTCGTGAATCACGCTCATGCCCGGCTGCTTAACCAGATGCCAGCCGTCGCACTGCTCGCCCCAGACGTAATGTTCGGCATTCTCTTTAGAAATCATCGGTTTCCTCGTCAGTTTTTCGTCACTATGGAACGTTCCCGCTCGGGTTACTGGCTTTTTCTGGAACGAAACGCCGCGACCTTCATGCGGTTGCCGCAGGTTGCCATGCTGCACCAGCGGCGGCGGTGAGATTTGCTCAGATCGTGAAACAGCAGAATACAGTCATGAGCTTCGCACTGGCGGACAAATTCGAATTTCTCGCTGGTTACCAGCGTCACTAACGCATCCGCTATCGGCCAGAGCAGGCCTGCTGGTTTGCTGTGGTCCGCACAGGCCCGCAGGTAGAATTGCTGCGTCTCATCGTGCCATGCCAGTTTTTGATGCGGGCGGCCCGCTTCCAGCACGCTGTTGATCAGCGTGGCATCGCTTGCCGTGCCGTTCATTGCGGCTTTCACCAACGCCCGTGACTCTTCACGCAGCTCACAAGCCAGCGCCAGCAGCCCGCGCGGCGGTGCCACCTCATCCGATAACACACCCGCAGTGGTTAACCACGCGATCACGCTGCGATCGTCGGTAAAGCAGTCGTGCTGCTGTTCTGCCACGCCGTACGCGCTGTTGATAAAATCCAGCGCGAGATTGTCCGCCAGTAAGAGAGTGGCGGAGTGATTGCTGTCAGAAGTCATGGGTAGCCTGTAACTGATAAAATATATTTGACAGGTTACCAAAAAGCCTCGTAACCTTCAAATTCATATTTTAACGGTTACAAGGGGATTTATCATGACCACGGCTCTTAACTCAGCTGATGATGTCGCTCGCACCACCACTCAGCTGCATTACCGCTTTCAGCAGATCGATAACGTCACAATCTTCTACCGTGAAGCCGGTAACCCGACGTCACCCACCATCTTGCTGCTGCATGGCTTTGCGGCCTCTTCGTTCATGTTCCGCGATCTGATTCCTGCCCTCGCCGAGCGTTATCACGTCATCGCCCCCGATTTGCCAGCCTTTGGCTTTACCGATATCTCCGCCGCCGGGGATTACGTCTGGACCTTCAGCCAGCTGGCCGACACCATCGGACAGTTCACCGAACGGCTGAAGCTGGATCGCTATGCGTTGATGGTGCATGACTACGGCGCGCCGGTAGGCTGGCGGCTGGCGCTTGCCCATCCGCAGCGTGTCACCGCCATCATTTCCCAGAACGGGAATGCCTATGAGGAAGGGCTGGGCGCGGGCTGGGCACCTATCCAGAAATACTGGCGTGAGCCAACGCAGGAGAATCGCGACGCACTGCGGGATTTCCCGACGCCTGCCTCCATCAAATGGCAATATCTTGAGGGCGTGAGCGATCCGAGCCTGGTGTCGCCCGACGGCTATACACTGGAGGGAATGCAGATTTTACGGCCGGGCAATGCGGAGATTCAGCTCGATCTGCTGTTGGACTACGCCAGCAACGTGGCGATGTACCCGCGCTTTCAGCAGTTTTTCCGCGACTCACAGCCGCCGCTGCTGGCGGTATGGGGCAAGCACGATCCGTTTTTCCTGCCTGCGGGTGCGGAAGCCTGGAAACGCGATCTGCCCGAGGCGGATATTCGCTTCTACGACACCGGCCACTTTGCGCTGGAAACCCATGCCAGCACCATCGTGCCGGTGATTAAGGCCTTTCTGGATCGGCACATTGCTCAATAAGAGATGAAGTCAGCAGAGGGTAGCGGTGAGCGAGAGCCCTGTCGCTCACCGGCAGAGTCTGCCTTCCCGGCAAGACTGACTCCGTGTGCTGAGGTTTGAGCGCGGCGCCGTTGAACGACGTAGCCTGCTGTCCTGTCAACAACACTGCTGAAAAGGCGCGTTACCCGCCGAACTGCTCGGCGATCCAGCCAGAAAAAAGCGTCATAGCATGGCTGGTTGTCCGCGAATGCAAACGGGTCAGCCAGTAGCCGCCAAGATCGATCTCCGCGGCAAAAGGCCGAACCAGCATTTTGTTTTGCAGCTGACGCTCAAAAATCTTCACCGGCGCCAGCGCGATGCCTGCGCCTAACATCGCCGCTTCAATCATGGTCAGCGAAGAGTCAAAAATCATCACGGGGTGCGAAGGCGAAGGCGGGCGCTGCTCCAGACTTTGTAGCCACAGGCTCCATTCATCCCGCCGGAATGAGCGCAGCAGGGTGTATTTTACGACGTCAGCGGGGTGGCGTAATTCCCGCGCCAGATCGGTATGGCAGAGCGGTGAAAAGGGCGCTGGGCAAATAAATTGCGCCTCGGTGCCGTGCCAGCCGCCTGCGCCAAAACGCACCGTGAAATCATGACCTTCAGCAGCAGGATCAACGCGGTTATTGTGGGTGGAGAGTTGCAATTCGATGTGCGGATAGCGGCGGTTGAAGTCATGCAGGCGCGGTAATAATAAACCGGTGGCAAAGCTGCCGACCGCCCCTACCTTGATTTTTTCACGCAGCTTGCCGGTTGAAAAGTTATCCAGCGTCTCGGCGATGTGATCAAACGTATGGTTCAACACTGGCAGCAGGCTTTCACCTTCAGTGGTCAGCGCCAGTCCACGCGAAATTCGAATAAACAACGAGCAGCCTAAGCGCTGCTCCAGCGCCTTGACCTGTTGACTGACCGCTGCATGGGTGACGTTGAGTTCAATCGCGGCATTAGTAAAACTTAGATGACGCGCGGCTGCTTCAAACGCGCGCAGGGCATTGAGCGGAATATAGGGGCGAACCATCGTATAGCCTGTAAGAAAAACTTATAACAGACAATAAAATTAACAGTTTGAAGCAGATTGTTAAAGCAGCCAGAATCGCCGTCAATGTTCAATCGGGAAGAAAAAAATGAAAGTGATTTCTCAGGTGTTAGCCACAACCGCGCTGATCGCAGCGTGTTCATTAAGCCAGGCCGCAACCACCGATATCAACGCGATCGTCAGCCCACCGATCACGCGTCTGATGGCACAGCAGGATATTCCCGGCATGGCCGTGGCGGTATATGTTAAAGGCCAGTCTTATTACTACGTCTGGGGCATGGCGGATAAAGCACAACGTCGCCCGGTCACCACGGATACGCTGTTTGAGCTGGGATCGGTGAGCAAGACCTTTACCGGCGTGCTGGGAGGCGTTGCCGTGGCAAAGGGCGAGATCGCGCTTAACGATCGGGCGAGCAAATATTGGCAACGGCTTGCTCTGCCGCACTGGCAACATATCACGCTGCTGCAACTGGCGACTTACACCGCGGGCGGCTTGCCTTTACAGGTTCCTGATAACGTCACCAGTGAGGCGCAGCTGGCTCTCTTCTACCAACAGTGGCAACCACAATGGGCCCCTGGTGAGAAACGGCTGTATGCCAACAGCAGCATTGGCCTGTTCGGCCTGCTGGCGGTAAAACCCAGCGGCATGACGTTTGAGAAAGCCATGCAACAGCGTGTTTTTACCCCGTTGAACTTAAAAAACACTTTTATTAATGTGCCGCAAAATAAACAGGATGTTTACGCCTGGGGCTACCGCGATGGCAAAGCCGTTCACGTATCGCCCGGCATGCTGGATGCCGAAGCCTATGGCGTGAAGTCGACCATTAAAGACATGGCGCGCTGGATGCAGGCCAATATGAATCCGCAACAGGTAACCGATCCCACACTGCAGCAGGCCATAAAGCTTGCTCAGACGCGCTTTTATCGCACTGACGCGCTATATCAGGGCCTGGGATGGGAAATGCTCAACTGGCCTGAGCAATCATCCATTATCGCGACGGGCGCTGACAGTAACGTTGCTCTCGCGCCGCAGCAGCTCGTAAAAATCGATGCGGTGACACCACACCAGGCAACCTGGGTGCACAAAACCGGGGCAACCGGCGGATTCGGGGCTTATGTCGCTTTTATCCCGCAAAAGCAGGTAGGTATTGTCATCCTGGCCAATAAAAACTATCCCAATCCTGAGCGGGTGAAAGCCGCAATGGAAATCCTGAGTCAACTTCAGTGAGTTGCGCAGCCCGCCTTTTATGACGTGGTGCAACAGGGCAGATAGCATTGAACAATGCCATTTGCCCTGTTCAACGTTCGGTAAGGCGGCGTAAAACGTCGATCCCTGAACGTTACGTTTTCACCACGCATTGCCCTCGCGCTTTTTTCCCACGCCGGATTACACTTATTCCTTTCCGTTATCAACAGGATCAATCTATGCAGACAGCGTTAGTTACCGGTGCATCAAGAGGAATCGGCAGAGCCACCGCGCTGCAACTCGCGCGTGAAGGCTGGTTTGTGCTGGTGCATTATCACGTGAACGCGGCAAAGGCGGAAGCGGTGCTGGCTGAGTTGCAGTGCGCGGGCGGCAGCGGGCAGGTGGTGCAGGCCGATCTCAGCGATGAGCATCAAATCATGGCGCTGTTCGCCGTGATTGATGCGTTGCCGCTGCGGTTAGGCGCGGTGGTGAACAACGCGGGCACGCTGTATCAGCAGACCACGGTTGAGCATCTTACCGTAGAACGTATCAACCAGGTTTTTGCCCTCAACGTGACCGCGCCTTTTGTCATCTGTCGCGAAGCGGTAAAGCGCATGGCGAAGAAATATGGCGGCGAAGGCGGGGCGATTGTGAATGTCTCTTCGGCGGCCTCGCGTCTTGGCGCGCCGGGCGAATATGTCGATTATGCCGCCTCAAAAGGTGCGCTGGATTCGCTGACCATTGGCCTGTCAAAAGAGGTGGCCTCGCAGGGCATTCGCGTGAATGCGGTGCGTCCCGGATTGATTCATACCGACATTCACGCCCAGGGCGGCGAACCCAATCGCATTGCTCGCGTGCAGCATGCGCTGCCGCTGCAGCGTGGCGGTCAACCGGAAGAAGTGGCGGCCGCCATCGCCTGGCTTATCAGCGACAACGCCTCCTACTGCAGCGGCAGCTTTATCGATCTTGCCGGTGGGCTGTAACGTAGCACCGGGCAACAATTTACTGCACCGTCGTCGTGATAGCTTTGGGTTTTCAACACGGCGACAACACCATGCTTTTTTTAACCCTGCGCGTTGCGCGTCCGGTCACTTCTCTGGTGCAGAGCAGCACGCTCTATTGCCGTGGGTTGGGGCTTGAACAGCTGGGCGCCTTTACCGATCATGATGGCTTCAGCGGTATCATGCTGGGCCAGCGTGATCTGCCCTGGCATCTCGAATTTACCCAGTGCGATGCGCATCCATTGCGGCCAACACCCACGCAGGAAGATATGCTGGTGCTGTATCTGCCTGACGAAGAAGCCTGGCTCACCACCTGCGAAAATATGCTTGCCGCCGGATTTTGCCGTCTGCCCGCCGTTAATCCGTACTGGGACCGTAACGGGCAGACCTTCTGCGATCATGATGGCTACCGGACGGTTATTCAGCGTCAGTCGTGGCCATCCCTCACAGACGGCCAGAAAAATCATTCAGCGGATACGCGGCGATGAGTTTATCGCTGAGCGCATGCAGATCCTCACAGACATAATGGGGCTGCGGTCCGGCTGCCAGCGTGGCGTTACCCTGACGCAAAATCATCGCTGCATGCCAGCCCGCCGCGCGGGCGCCGATGATATCCCAGGTATGGCACGCCACCAGGCAAAGTTCCGCGCCCTGAAGAGTGAGCGCCTGTTCCACCTGCCGATAGGTTTGCTCCGCGGGCTTGCAGGCGGGCGGCACGGCATCTTCAATGCTGAACAGGCGTTCAAAACAGGCGCGTAGGCCCGTTTTTTCCAGCTGGGCGGTCTGCGCGTCGGTGCTGTTATTGGTCAGCGTAAACAGCCGAAAACCGTGCTGTTGCAGGCGTTGTAAAGCCGCCAGCGCATCGGCATGCGGCGGCAGCGTGCGCATCAGCGTCGTAAACTGCTGACGTTGCTCATCATTCAGCGTCAGGTTTGCCAGCGTTGCCTGCATATCCAGCACCGCTACGCCCAACTCGCCGAACGGCGTAAATTGCCCGGTCAGCGCGAGCGACTGTGAATAGAGGATGGTCTGCGCAAACCACTCGCGCATGGCGGCATCCCGACCAAAGGTGCTGCGGAAAAAAGGGCTCAGGTGTTCCAAATCCAGCAGCGTTTCATTGACGTCAAACACCAGAACGGGGCGCGTAGCCATATAAACCTCGTTATCATGATTTTTCAGCCTTTGATCGTAGAACAGACTGCGCCGCTTGCGCGGAGGAATCGCAATTCGCTTTTCTGAAGGAGAAAAAATGACCTGGTACACGCAAGACGGTTTTAAGGTACGGCTCGAATGGGGAATACATGCGCTGGAGGCGCTTCATGAAACCATCGACTGCGCGATTGTGGTGGATGCGATCTCCTTTTCCACCTGCGTCAGTCTGGCGGTAGAGAGAGGCGCGATGATCTATCCGTGGCCGTGGAAAGATGAATCTGCGCAACACTATGCTGCGTCGCTGGGGGCCGAGGCTGCCAGCTTAGAGCGGCGCTTTAGCGGTCAGGGTCGATCGCTGTCGCCCTGTTCCCTTGCGGATCTCCCTACGGGCAGTCGGCTTGTACTGCCTTCGCCGAATGGATCGGCCATCGCCTTTCGCGCCGCTGAGCTGGGCGTCACCACATGGAGCGGTTGCTTTCGTAACCGCACGGCCACCGCGCGTGCCTGTGCCGACGCTTCGCGCATTCTGGTGATCCCCTGCGGTGAAAAATGGCCGGATGGCTCATTGCGTCCGGCGGCAGAAGATTACCTTGCCGCAGGCAGTATCATTGCCGCGTTGGGAGGCAATATGTCGCCAGAGGCCGCAGCGGCTGCGGCGGCATGGCAACAGTGTGAGATCGCCACGCTGTACGAGTGCGCCTCAGCGCGTGAGCTCAGCGCACGGGGTTTTGCCGATGACGTGGCGCTGTGTCTGGCCGTTGATGCCAGCAACCTTGGCTGTAGGCTGCAACAGGGATACTTTATCGCGGGATAATCGGCAATTATGTCGCCATCGGTCATAAAGTCCCGGCTTCATCATGTCGATAACGATCGTACCGGGCTTTTCCGGTGCATTGTTGTTATCACCACGGAAAAAATATGAAGCTTAATCATTTTACGATAGGGCAAAGACTGAGTGTTATGGCCGCGATCCTGCTGCTGGCAACAATGTTTGTCGGTTTGCGCGGCATTACGCTCAATGCTGAAGCACTACAAAAAAATAATGACATCATGGCCAGCGAAACGCGCGTCGCGCAGAGTATCGATACCGCGCGTAATGCGCAGGTGCAGTTTAAAATTCAGGTGCAGGAGTGGAAAAATACCTTGCTGCGTGGCACGCAGGGTGCCGAGACCTTCGAGAAATACAAAGCGGCTTTTCTGACGCAGAGCGATAAAACCGCCGCGTTGTTGAATCAACTGCTGCTGCTGCAACCGGCGCTGGGCATGGATACCGCACAGGTTAAGCAGACGCTGAAGCTGCATGCTGAGCTGCAACAAAAATACCTCGCCGCGCTGCAAAGCTACGACATTCATAACCTTGCCAGCGCTCAGCTGGTCGATCGTCAGGTCAGCGGCATCGATCGCGAACCCACCAAAATGATCGATGACGTGGTTCATCATACGCTGGCGCACGCTGAGAAGCTCAACCAGCAGCTGGCGGCGCAAAATCTCGCGCAGTTTGCATCCACGCGCATGACGTTATGGATCGCCATGGCGGCTATTTTACTTTCCGGTGTGCTGATCACCGTTTGGCTGATCCGCAGCATTACCCATCCCCTGCGCGAAGCGGTCAACATTGCACGCACCGTGGCATCGGGCGATCTGCAAACCGTGATCCGCCCAAGCGGACGTGACGAAACCGCCGAGTTGATGACCGCGCTGCGTGAAATGAACAGCAGCCTGACTTCAATTGTCTCTGGCGTGCGCAGCGGCACGGAAACCATCGCCTCGGCATCGATTCAGATCGCGCAGGGCAGTCAGGAACTCTCATCGCGTAATGAAGCGCAGGCGGGCGCGCTGGAAGAGACCGCCGCGTCAATGGAAGAGCTGACGTCGGTGGTGAAAAACAATGCGCAGAACGCGCGTCACGCCAGCGATATCGCGCAGGATGCCCGTTCTATTGCCGGTAAAGGCGGTAATGTGGTGGAAAAAGTGGTGCATACCATGAGCGAAATCCACCAGTTCTCCAACGAGATTAATCAGATCATCACCGTCATCGACGGCATCGCCTTCCAGACCAATATTCTGGCGCTGAATGCCGCGGTTGAAGCCGCACGGGCCGGTAGCGAAGGACGCGGATTTGCCGTGGTGGCAGCGGAAGTACGGGCGCTGGCGCAGCGATCGGCTAAAGCCGCGCAGGATGTGCGTATTCTGATCGACCGCTCCGTCAATTCCATTGGCCAGGGCAACGAACTGGTACAGGGTGCGGGCACCACCATGGAGGAGATCATTCTGCGTATTCGCCAGGTGAGCGAGCTCATTGAAAACGTCTCGGCGGCGAGCAACGAGCAGAGCGTTGGCATCGATCAGGTTAATCTGGCGGTGACGCACATGGATGCCGCCACGCAGCAAAACGCCGCGCTGTCTCAGCAATCCACCGCGGCGGCACAGGCGTTGCAGGCACAGGCTGAAACGCTGCTGGCCAGCGTCAGTGTATTTAAACTCAACCCGGCGCTGGCACAGCCGTAAGCCACGAAACGGCCGCGGCGTCGTCACGCCGCGGCCTTATTCTGGCTGGTGGATCGCTTCCTGATGGCCGCGTCCCGCCAGCGACCAGAGCAGTAGCGCCGCCAGGGCAATCACCCCCAGCACGGCGAACGCCACGCTGTAAGAATAGCGAGTGGCAATAGCGCCGGTTAATGCCGGACTAAAGGCAGCACCCGCGCCCATCATAAACATCACCACGCTCTGCCCGGCATTAACGTGCCCGGTGCCGCGCAGCAGTTTCACCACGTAGCCAGGCACCGCCACGCCTAAAATTCCGGCGGCAACGCCGTCGAGCACCTGCACTGGAATCACCGATATCGGTTCAGAAAACCACGCGGCCAGTGCCGCTCGCACCGGCAGGACCAACAGCGCGATCATAATCAATCCGCGATAGCCGACCTTTTCGGCGCGTGCCGAGGTAAACAGCGCCACCGGGATCATCACGCATTGCGAAATCACTACCGTCGCGGCGGCGTACAAACCAGGGTTAATGGCGTCAGAACCGGAAGCGGTGACGCGCATGCTCAGCATTGGCAGCAGCGCGGCATTCGCCAGATGAAACAGCAGCAGCGTCAGGCCGGTGACGGCCAGCACCGGGTTTTTCGCCAGAATCGACAGGCGCGGCACCGCCTGCTCTTTTGCACCACTTTCCAGCCCGCGAGCCGCGTGGTGATCGATATCCTGCTCACGAATCGCCGAGACTGCCAGTGCGGCCAGCACCGCCATGCCGGTCATTAAAATAAAGATTGAACCGGTTCCCCAGTACCAGCTTGCCGCACCCGCCAGCAGCGCGGCGGTCATGTTGCCGCCGTGGTTAAAGGCTTCGTTTCGCCCCATCTGCCGATTGAAACCGGACTGACCGGCAACCCCCAGCGTGATGCCCGCCACTGCCGGCCCAATAAAGGCGGCGGAGATGCCGGTAACCACCTGCGACAGGCCTGCTGCCCACGCCTGATGGTTAAACCATAGCAGCAGCGTGGCGGCGGTGATGAGCACGCAGCCAGCGATAATCAGCAGCCGCTTACGCAGCGTGGCGTCCACCACGATGCCCGCCGGAATGGTCACCAGCAGCCCGGCGATGCCGCCCGCGCTCATCACTAAACCGATATCATCCGCTTGCCACTGGTGCTGGGTAAGAAAAATCCCAAGAAAAGGGCCTAATCCGTCGCGAACGTCGGCTAAAAAGAAACTCATCAGGCAAATAGCCTGTAGTGAGCGTAACGGCATAATCGGCTCCCCGGTGAGGTGAATGTCTGCAACAGCGCGGATGCGCTGCCGTCTGGTTTGTTTCAATCATTGCAGAAAAACCAACATGTTGAATGGCGTTAAAGTAACGAATTGAAACTACAGCGGCGCAGGGCAGAAAAGCGCAGCCGCCAGGCAGGCGGCTGAAGGGGGGCAATCAGGCGGTAATTAGGACGTGGCTGGCCCGCGCAGCTGAATAAACAGCGTGGTCAGCAGAAAACCCAGAGATAACATCAGCGCGCTGGCAATCAAGCTATCTTCGCCCGCATAGCGTGCCACCAGCGGCACCAGCAGGGCGCTGATGCCATAGCCCAGCGTATGGCCCGCCGCAATCAGCCCGGCGCCTTTGCCGGAAGAGAGCCGATCGGTTAACAGCAGTTGATAGGCGGGCGTCGCCATGGCAGTGCCAAACGAGGCGATGGCACAACCGGCGTAAAACAGCAGCAGCGAAGGCTGGCACATCACGATCATTCCGCCTGACATCACCAGCGCTGCTACCAGCAGCAGCCGGAGCGGCGACAGCTTTTGCGGGCGCACCACCAGCAGCTGTGCTAACAGCGTGCTGGCCGCCGCCACCGACAGCAGCAGCGCCACGTGATGACTGATGGCGGTGGTGCTGAGCTGAGAGATCGCGTGCAGGCGCGGCGCCAGGCCGAGTTGCATCAGGCTGACGGACGCCGCCAGCAACAGCGCGCAGCCCAGAAAAGGCAGTAGTCGCAGGCTGAAGCGCGCCGTCACTGTGCTCTGTTCTGCGCTGGCGGGAGCGGCGTGCTGCGGCAGAATCACCAGCAGCGCGCCGAGCGGTGCCAGCGCCATCAGCCAGATCGGGGCGAACGGGTTCAGTGCCAGCAGCCCAGCGGCGGCCAGTGGGCCAAGTAATCGCCCCAGGCTCAGGCCGGTGCTGATGGTCGCCAGCGCCGCCATGCGACCTTCCAGCCCGGCCCGTTGCAACGACCAGACCTGACAGGCGGGCACCATGCCCGACACCGTCACGCCGTAAATAATACGCGCCACGATCAGCAATGCGAGGCCGCTGGCTCTGGCATGCGGCAACGCCGCCAGCAGGGCAATGCCTGCGCCTAACACCACAAAACTGAGGATATAGCCGAGCAGCGCGGCCATCACGACCGGCTTGGCGCCGCGTTTTTCAATCTGCTTGCCCCACCACGGGGAAGAGGGCAGAAACAGCATGGAACCCAGCGTCAGCAAGGCAGCCCAACTGGCCAGCGAGAGATGCGTCACGGTGACCAGCACCGGCAGTGAGACCAGCAAACCGTTTTGACCAATGCCCAAAAGCCCGGCGCAAAATGCCAGCGACCAGTTCGAACGCGCTGGCTGCTCTGTTTTAAGTCGAGAAAGGAGAGTCAACATGATTTGTAAGGATTCTGTTAAGTTATTTCAGCGTTTGGTAAGCCTGGTGCAACAGAATATTGCAAATATTGTTGCCAATGTAAAACAAATGCTTATCATAACGAGAATCATTATCATCATTGGTCCTGGGTATGCTTATGAGTTCTCCATCCGAGCAGATGTCCGTTGATATCGCCGCACAATGCTTCCTTAACGCGCTGATGCGCGAAACCAACGACTGGCAGTTACGCCACGCAGCCGACGGCAGCGCAGGCTCACAGTTGGTGATCCCGCTCGACGAGCGCCGCCGCATTGAAATCGCGCTGCGCTACGTCTCACCGACGCAACATCACCACTATCATTTTCCCGCGCGGCTGTGCCGCGATGACGACAGCACCGGCCAGCCGCTGGACTTCGCTGCGCTGACCACGCTGCTGCTGGATAAGCCTGGCGTTTCTGGCGAGTTAGATTCATCGGTGATAACACGTTTTAACCAGCGCGTGCAGGAGAGCCATCGCAACACCTGGCAGGCGATTGCGGCCCGCCCTGACTGGACACGCCTGCGCGATCGTCCACTCAATTTTGGCGAGGCGGAGCAGGCGCTGTTGGCGGGACACGCATTTCATCCGGCACCTAAATCCCATGAACCGTTCAGCGATGCCGAAGCGCGCCGTTATCTGCCCGAGTTTGCTTCTGCTTTCCCGTTGCGCTGGTTTGCCATTGCCCGCGAGCAGCTGGCGGGCGAGAGCCTTAACCTGACGCTGCCGCAGCGCCTGATTCGGCTGGTGAGCGAAAGCGCGCCCGCACTGCTGACACACCTTGATGACGATACCGCATTGCTGCCGATGCATCCGTGGCAGGCAAGCCATCTGCTCAAACAGCCGTGGTGTCAACGGCTGATGGCCAGCGGCAAGCTGCGCGATCTGGGCGAGGCGGGAGAAAGCTGGTTGCCGACCAGTTCATCGCGCGCCATCTATTTTGCCCACGGCAGCGACATGCTGAAGTTTTCGCTGAGCGTTCGCCTGACCAATTCGCTGCGCACGCTGTCGGTGAAAGAGGTTAAACGCGGCATGCGGCTGGCGCGGCTGGCGACCACCCGTGAATGGCAGGGCCTGCAACTGCGCCATCCCACCCTGCGCGTGATGCAGGAAGATGGCTGGGCGGGCATCAAAGATGAGCACGGCGTGGTGCAGGAAGAGAGCCTGCTCGCCTTCCGCGTCAACCTGCTGAAAGCGCAGCCTGAGGCGCAAACCAACGTGCTGGTGTCGCTGACGCAGGCCGCACCGGACGGTGGCGATAGTCTGCTGACCGCAGCCGTGCGGCGACTGGCCAAACGATTGAGCCTGACGCCACAACAGGCGGCGCATTGCTGGTTGCAGGCCTATTGCGAACAGGTTCTGGTGCCGCTGTTCCGCATCGAAGCGGATTACGGCGTGGCGCTGCTCGCGCATCAGCAAAATATTCTGGTCGAGATGCAGCAGGATCTGCCGGTGGGCATGATCTACCGCGATTGCCAGGGCAGTGCGTTCACCGCCAGCGCACAGGCCTGGCTGGAGAAATACCACCAGGCTGACGCGGAAAATCGCTTCAGTGAGCAGCAGCTGCTGCGCTACTTCCCCTATTACCTGCTGATGAATTCAACCCTCGCGGTCACCGCCGCACTGGCCGCCGCTGGATTCGACAGCGAAGCCGCCTGCAATCAACGGGTGCGCGACGCGCTGGCCGCGCTGCGTCAGCAGGTGAACGATCGCACCTGCCTCGACTTCGTATTGGACAGCCGCTACTGGCAGTGCAAAGGCAACTTCTTCTGCTATCTGCACGATCACAACGAGAACACCATTGTCGATCCGGCGGTGATCTATTTCGATTTTGCTAATCCCCTTTATTCAGGAGTGAAATGATGTCAGCGGCTCATATTGTTCATCGCGACGGCGGCTTTTACTGCGAGAAAATCGGGCAGCCATTGACCTGTGGTTTTGGCCTTGATGGCAGCGCAACACTGTCACGCCCGGCGCAGGTGCCGAACGGCTGGCTGGTGGATGCCATCGACCAGCTGTTGGTGGCCGCACCGCAGCTCAGCGGCGTGCAGCTGCCGTGGGCGAGCTGGCAGCAGGATGCCGACGCGCAGCAGCTGTTTGCGCTGGCGCAGGGCGATTATCTGGCGCGTGAGCGTTTCTGGCAGCTGCCGCTGTGGTTGCAAGGCGAGCAGTCGGTGGCAAGCGGCGCGATGCAATATGACGATGCGCGCCAGCTGTTTTATCCGCAGCGTCCACGGCGGCCAGAGGGCGAAGTCTATCGCCGCTACGATGCGCAGTGTCGGCGCACGTTGAGCTTCCGCGTGGCGGATATCGCTGAAGACGCCGAACGCTTCACCCGCTGGATGAACTCACCCCGCGTGAATGCATTTTGGGAGATGGCCGGGCCGCAGGAAGAGCAGGAAAAACATCTGCGCGCGCAGCTCGATTCCGCCTACTGCTATCCGCTGATTGGCTGCTTTGACGATGAGCCGTTTGGCTATTTTGAAGTTTACTGGGCGGCGGAAGATCGCATTGGTCGTCACTATCGCTGGCAGCCGTTCGATCGCGGCCTGCATATGCTGGTTGGCGAGGAGAAATGGCGCGGTGCGCACTTCATACGAAGCTGGCTGCGTGGCTTAACCCACTATCTTTTCCTCAATGAACCGCGCACCGAACGCGTGGTGGCTGAGCCGCGCTATGACAATCAGCGCCTGTTCCGTCATCTGCCGCTGGCCGGTTACCAGACGCTGAAAGAGTTCGATTTCCCGCACAAACGTTCCCGGTTGGTGATGAGTACCCGCCAACGTTTTTTCAGCGAGGTGGGACTATGAAGCTGGCGCTGTGGCAGCGGGTTAACCGCGAAATGGTCGCTAAAATCCTCGCCGAGCTGGAATATGAGCGGGCATTAACGGCAAGCGAAACGGCAGCGGGCGAATGGGCGATCGCCGTGCAGGATGAGACCTGGCACTTTGCCGCCACGCGCGGCATCTGGGGCTGGTTGCATATCGATCCCACCACGCTTTCCACCCGCAGCGGCGCGGAAGTAGAGGCGGAGCGCACCCTGCGCCAGCTGGCGGAACTGCTGAAGATGAGCGATGCGCAAACGGCTGAACATCTGGAAGATCTCTACGCCACGCTGCGCGGCGATATGCAGTTGCTGGAAGCGCGCGAACAGCTGGATGCCCGTGCGCTGATTGCGCTGGACCCGGATGAGTTGCAGTGTTTGCTCAGCGGCCATCCGAAATTCATCTTTAATAAAGGCCGTCGCGGCTGGGGCGTGGATGCACTGCGCGCGTATGCGCCGGAATATCGCGGCCGTTTTCGCCTGCACTGGATTGCGGTGCGCCGCGATCTGCTGGTCTGGAGCAGCGATGATGCCTGCGATCTCGATGAGCTGCTGAGCAGCGCCATGAATCACAACGAACGCCAGCGTTTTCAGCAGCACTGGACGGCGTGCCAGCTGAACGATAACTGGCTGCCGGTGCCGCTGCATCCGTGGCAGTGGCAGCAAAAAATCGCGCTGCATTTCCTGCCGCAGCTGGCGCGTGGCGAAATGGTTGAGTTGGGCGAATTTGGCGATGACTATCTCGCACAGCAGTCGTTACGTACGCTGACCAACGTCAGTCGCGTGGTGCCGTATGACATCAAGCTGCCGCTGACCATCTACAACACCTCCTGCTATCGCGGCATTCCGGGCAGATATATCGCCGCCGGTCCGCTGGCCTCGCGCTGGCTGCAGCAGCAGTTTGCCGCTGACGCCACGCTGCGTGCCACCGGCGCGCATATTCTTGGTGAGCCCGCTGCCGGTTATCTTTCCCACGACGGTTACGCCGCGCTGCCCGGCGCGCCGTATCGCTATCAGGAGATGCTGGGTGTGATCTGGCGCGAAAATCCCTCCTGCTATCTGCAAGCGGGCGAGCAGGCGGTGTTAATGGCTGCGCTGATGGAAACCGATAATGCCGGATGGCCGCTGATTGACGCCTGGATCGCTGAGTCCGGTTTGTCCGCCGAGGCGTGGCTCAGCCAGCTGTTTAGCGCAGTAGTGATTCCGTTTTACCACCTGATGTGCCGCTACGGCGTGGCGCTGATCGCCCACGGCCAAAACGTCACTCTGATCATGAAAGATCACATTCCGCAGCGCATTTTACTCAAGGATTTTCAGGGCGATATGCGCCTGGTCGATCAGGATTTCCCGCAGGCCGCGTCGCTGCCGCCTGAGGTGAAAGCCGTTACCGCGCGCCTGAGCGCGGATTACCTGATTCACGATCTGCAAACCGGCCATTTTGTTACCGTGCTGCGCTTTATCTCGCGGCTGACCCAGCGCTGCGGCGTCAGTGAAACGCGCTTTTATCAGCTGCTGGCCAGCGTCATTGACGATTACATGGCACAGCATCCTGAGCTGGCCGCGCGCTTTGCGCTGTTCGATCTGTTTAAACCGCAAATCATTCGCGTGGTGCTTAATCCGGTCAAACTCACCTTTTCTGAGCAGGATGGCGGCAGCCGTATGTTGCCGAACTACTTAACCGATCTGGATAATCCCCTCTATCTCGTTACCCGGGAGTCAGTAGCATGAAGACTTACGATTTTATCGGCATTGGCATTGGTCCTTTCAACCTCAGCGTTGCCGCGCTGGCTGAAAACATCGAAGGCTTCAGCTCGCTGTTCCTCGAACGCAAGCCGCATTTCGCCTGGCATCCGGGCATGATGGTGCCCGATTGCTATATGCAAACCAGCTTCCTGAAGGATCTGGTCAGCGCGGTTGATCCCACTAACCGCTACAGCTTCGTTAACTATCTGGTCAAGCGGAAAAAGTTTTACCGCTTTTTGACCACCGAGCAGCGTACCGTGTCACGCGAGGAGTTCGCTGACTATCTGTGCTGGGCCGCCGACGGCCTGAGCAACCTCGCCTTTGGTCAGGCGGTGGAGCAGGTGACCTTTGATGACGACGCCAAACTGTTTGATGTGAAAACCTCGCAGGGCCATTACCGCGCGCGCCACGTTTGTCTCGGCATTGGCAAGCAAATCAATCTTCCGCCCTGCGTTACCGAACGCAGCGACCGTTGCTTCCACGCCAGCGAAATGATGCTGCGTACGCCAGCGCTGGGCGGCAAGCGCGTCACTATCGTGGGCGGCGGCCAGAGCGGCGCAGACCTGTTCCTGAATATTTTTCGCGGTGAATGGGGCCAGCCAACCTCATTGAACTGGGTGTCGCGTCGCAATAACTACAACGCGCTGGATGAAGCGGCGTTCGCTAACGAATATTTCACGCCGGAATACCTCGAAAGCTTCTCCTCGCTGGATGAGAAAGTGCGTCATCGCCTGCTGAATGAGCAGCGCATGACCTCTGACGGCATCACGCAGGAATCGCTTCTGGCAATTTACCGTGCGATGTATCACAAATTTGAAGTGTTGCGCGAAAAACCCTGGGCGCATTTGTTACCCTCCCGCTCCGTTACGGCAGTGACGCCGGTGGGCGATGCGCAACGGTTGACGCTGCAACACTGTCTGGATGATGGCGAAGAGCAACTCGATGCCGACGTGGTGATTTTTGCCACTGGTTATCAGGCGGCACGCCCGGCGTTTTTGGCGCCGGTGGCGCACCGTCTGCATGTTGATGACGATGAAGGTTTCCAGGTGAACACTGACTTCACGCTGAACTGGGACGGCCCGCAGCAGAACAGCCTGTTTGCCGTTAACGCCGGTATGCACAGCCTGGGCATCGCTGAACCGCAGCTGAGCCTGATGGCGTGGCGCGCAGCGCGCATCCTCAATCGCGCGCACAGCAGCGAGCCTTTTGAGTTAGCCACCACGCCAGGCGTGATCCAGTGGCGCAGCCAGCCCGATGCCGCCAGTCATGAACGTTCCGCTTTAACACAAACGATGCAGTTTTAAGAACCATACTGGGAAAATAATCATAATGAAGCGTCCACATCTTTGGGTTTTAAATCCTTGTTTACTGGCCATTCTGGCGGGGAGCGGCTGGAGTGCCGCCGCCGCGCAGAGCGATGAGCTGGTGGTCTCGGCCAGCCGCTCGCACCGCAGCGTGGCCGATATGGCGCAAACCACCTGGGTGCTTGAGCAGGCAGATATTGAGCAGCAGGTGCAGGGTGGCAAAGAGCTGAAAGAAGTGCTGGCTCAGCTGATTCCGGGCATGGACGTCAGCAGCCAGGGCCGTACCAACTACGGCATGAACATGCGTGGACGCTCAATGATGGTGATGGTGGACGGCGTACGGCTGAACTCCTCGCGCAGCGACAGCCGTCAGCTGGACGCCATCGATCCCTTTAATATTGAACGCATCGAAGTAATTTCCGGCGCCACCTCGCTGTACGGCGGTGGCAGCACCGGTGGCCTGATCAATATCGTCACCAAAAAAGGCCAGTCAGAGAAGCAGGTTGAGTTTCAGACCGGCGCCAAAAGTGGCTTCAACAGCCATAACGATCACGATGAGAGCGTGGCAGCCGCGGTCAGCGGCGGCACCGATAAAGCCTCTGGTCGCGTGTCGGCCTCATACCAGCGCTACGGCGGCTGGTATGACGGCAAAGGCAACGAGTCGATCATTGATAACACGCAAACCGGCCTGCAATATTCCGATCGTATTGATCTGATGGGCACCGGCACGCTGAATATCGATGATAATCAGCAGCTTCAGCTGACTACCCAGTATTACAAAAGCGAATCAGACGGCAAACACGGGCTTTATCTCGGCGAGAACTTTTCTGCCGTGACCGGCTCGGGCGATGCCTACAACTCGGCCAATCTGAACTCCGATCGTCTGCCGGGTACCGAACGTCATCTGATTAACCTGCAATATTCCAACACCGATTTTCTCGGTCAGGATCTGGTGGCACAGGTTTACTATCGCGATGAAAGCCTGACCTTTTATCCGTTCCCGACTCTTAGCGCCGGGCGCGTTAGCAGCATCGGCGCATCGCAGCAGAAAACCGATTTTTACGGCGGCAAGCTGACCTTAAACAGCAAGCCGGTGGACGATCTGACGCTGACCTACGGTGTCGATGCCGATCATGAGAGCTTTGACGCTAATCAGCAGTTTTTCGATCTGCGTAAAGCGTCGCAGAGCGGCGGCATGGAGCTGGATAACGCCTATAACGTTGGCCGCTATCCGGGCTACAGCATCACCAACCTGGCGCCGTTCCTGCAGAGCAGCTATGACATCGATGCCATTACGCTGAGCGGTGGCGTGCGCTATCAGTACACGGAAAACAAGGTCGATGACTTTGTGGGTTATACGCAGCAGCAGGCGATCGCCAATGGCCGCGCAACCTCCGCCGACGCCGTACCGGGCGGCAGCACCGACTACAAAAACCTGCTGTTTAACGCCGGTATTCTGGGCCGTCTGACCGAGCGCCAGCAACTGTGGTTTAACTTCTCGCAGGGCTTTGAAATCCCGGACCTGGCGAAGTATTACGGCTCGGGTAACTACCAGCTCAGCAACGGCAACTATCGCCTGCTGAACAGCGTTAACGTGAACGACTCAAAGCTCGACGGCATCAAAGTTGATGCCTATGAGCTGGGCTGGCGCTACCTCGGTGATAATCTGCACACCCAGCTGGCGGCTTATTACTCGCTGTCTGACAAAACCATCAATATTAATAAAAGCGACATGACCATCAATCTTGACGATGACAAACGCCGCATTTACGGGATTGAAGGCCAGGTCGATTACTTCTTTAACGACAGCGAATGGAGCACCGGCAGCAACTTCAACGTGATCAAGTCGGAGACGCAGCTGGATGGCAAATGGGAAAAACTCACCGTCGACAGCGCCAGCCCGTCAAAAGTCAGCGCATGGGTTAACTGGGCACCGGGTGACTGGGCGCTGCGTCTGCAGAGCACACAAACCTTTGACGTGTCCGATGCCGACGGCAAAAAAATCAACGGCTACAACACCGTCGATTTCCTCGGCAGCTACGCCTTGCCGGTCGGTAAGGTTAGCTTCAGCGTGGAAAATCTGCTGGATAAGGATTACACCACGGTGTGGGGACAGCGCGCGCCGGGCCTTTACAGCCCAACCTACGGCGACGCCGGCCTGTACACCTATAAAGGCCGCGGACGCACCTTTGGCATGAACTACTCCGTCGTATTCTGATACTGACAACCTGCAGCGGGCCGCGCCTGAAAGGGAGCGTGCCCGCTTTTTTTATGCTGCAGGCTCACTGCTTTTCACGCTGCACCGCGCGTTGCGGCCTCCTCGCGTGCCTTCCTCTGCGCGCGCTGCCAGACAAAATTTTCCCTTTCGGTAACGTCTGAAGTGCCGTTGGCATCACGTTACGCAACATCCCACTTGTGAATGGTAGCTAAAACGGTTTAGCTTATGGTTATAACTTGTTATTGGATAATCAATCATGAAAAAAATATGGGTGTTGGGTGATGCCGTAATCGATCTGCTGCCGGAAGGCGAAATGACCCTGCGGCAGTGTCCTGGCGGTGCGCCTGCCAACGTGGCGGTCGGCGTGGCGCGCCTGGGCGGCAACAGCGGCTTTATCGGCTGCGTGGGCAGCGATCCTTTTGGCGTCAGCCTGCGCGACGTGCTGAACCACGAAGGGGTGGATACCCGTCAGCTCTTTTTGCTGCCGGATCAGCGCACCTCCACCGTTCTGGTGGGCCTCGATCAGCAGGGCGAACGCAGCTTTACTTTTATGGTGCGTCCCAGCGCCGACCTGTTTGTCACTGCTGAACATTTGCCGCACTTTGCCAGCGGTGAAATCCTGCATTACTGCTCGATAGCGCTGTCGGCGGAGCCGTCGCGCAGCACGGTGCTCAACGCCGTGGAGCAGATACACGCCGCGGGCGGCTGGGTCAGCTTCGACCCCAATATTCGTGAAGATATGTGGCACGACCGGGCGGAAATGTTGGCGACCATTGCAGACGCGCTGGCCAGTGCCGACGTGATCAAGCTGTCGCTGGAAGAGCTGTGGTTGCTTAGCGATCATGAGGATACCGACACCGCGCTGGGTCGGTTTACCGAACGTTTTCAACCCAGGCTGCTGCTGATTACGCAGGGCAAAGCGGGCGTTACGCTATGGCAGCAGGGCGAGCGTCGTGATTTTCAGGCGCCGGAAGTGCAACCGGTGGATACCACCGGCGCGGGCGACGCCTTTGTTGCCGGCTTACTGGCGGGCATCACTCTTAGTGAGCACAATCTTGACCAGCGCCTGCCAGACGCGGTGATCGCGCTGGCGCAGCACTGCGGTGCATTAGCCACCACCGCCAAGGGAGCAATGACCGCACTGCCGAAACGCGAGGCGCTTGAGCACAAAATTGTTATGCCGCTCACAAATACGACGTCATCCTGGTAAATCTGATTGCTCATTCACAGTGGGTTTCCATATTCTCTTTGCAAAACCGGTTTAGCAAAACGGAAACCCCTGTGGAGAATGATGATAGTGATAAGAAAAACCCTGCTTGCTCTGGCGATTACCGCCTCTGTGTTACCGCAAACCGTTTTAGCGGATGCCAACCTCTCGGAAATTGAAAAACGTCTTGCTCAGCTCGAATCACGCCTGCAAAAGGCGGAGAACCGCGCCAGCAATGCAGAACATCGTGCCGACCTTGCGGAACAGCGCGTTGCTGCGCTGGCCGCTTCAGCACAAACAACCGCGTCTGCTGCCGCTGCGCCTGCCGCTTCGACATCCGGCGCACCCGCATCTGCCCCTGCCGCACGGCCAGCCAGCATCGAGGCGGCACCTGCCGCCCAGACCGCCAAACTCGGCGACGAGAAGAAAATCAGTGATGGTTTTGAATTTCATGGTTATGCGCGTTCCGGCGTGATCATGAATGATTCGGCAGCCGGTACTAAAAGCGGTCCGTACCTGACGCCAGCGGGCGAGACCGGCGGCGCCATTGGCCGTTTGGGCAACGAAAACAACACCTACGTTGAGTTAAACCTCGAGCAGAAAACGCGGCTGGGTAACGGCGCCACCACGCGCTTCAAGGTGATGCTGGCTGACGGACAGCAGAGCTACAACGACTGGACAGCCGATACCAGCGATCTGAATATCCGTCAGGCGTTTGTGGAACTCGGCAGCCTGCCAACCTTCAGCGGCGCGTTTAAAGACACCACGCTGTGGGCCGGTAAACGTTTTGATCGCGACAACTTTGATATTCACTGGCTCGATTCTGACGTGGTGTTTCTGGCCGGTACCGGCGGCGGCATTTATGACGTGAAGTGGGCAGACAATGTCAAAAGTAACTTCTCGCTCTATGGCCGTAATTTTGGTGATATCGAGACCATCGATAACAATGTTCAGAACTACATCGTCACGGCTAACACCTTTAGCGGTCCGTTCCAGTTCATGCTGAGCGGCCTGCGCGCCAAAGATAACGACGAGCGTATCAACAGCAGCGTGCGCAGCGACAATGCCGGTGACAAGGGCGTGCATACCATGGTCGCCTGGCACGGCGACAGTTTCTATGGCCTGGCTGAAGGCAGCGCGAAAACGGCGTTGTTGTACGGGCATGGTCTGGGCGCGGAAGTGAAGGGCGTCGGCTCCGATGGCAACCTCACCGATCAGGCGGACACCTGGCGTCTGGCGACCTACGGCATCACCGCATTAGGCAACAACTGGCATCTGGCACCGGCGGTGCTGGCGCAGCAGAGCAAAGATCGCTACATCAAAGGTGACGACTATCGCTGGGTCACGGTGAACGCGCGCGTCCTGCAGGAGATCAACGAAAACTTCATGCTCGCCTACGAGGGCAGCTATCAGTACATGAACCTGAAGCCGATGGGCTTCAAGGATCGGCAGGATGTCAGCGGCGGTTTCTACAAGCTGACCTTTGCGCCAACGTTTAAGGTGGCGGACATGGGGAATTTCCTCAGTCGGCCAGAGATTCGCATTTTTGCCAGCTGGATGGACTGGGATCACGATCTTGACCGCTATGCCAGCGATGATGCGTTTGGTTCAAGCGGCTTTGTGGCCGGCGGGGAATGGAACTTTGGTGTCCAGATGGAAACCTGGTTCTGACGTCACGTTTGAGAAATTGATTAAGGGAAAGCTATGGATGTGAATAATATTGCCCGACAGCTGTTACCGCTGTTAGGGGGAAAAGAGAACATCGCCTCGGCGGCACACTGCGCCACGCGCCTGCGTCTGGTGCTGCATGATGATGCACTGGCGGACAAAAAAGCCATCGGCGAACTGGAAGGCGTTAAAGGCTGCTTCCAGAATGCCGGGCAGATGCAGGTGATTTTCGGCACCGGCCTGGTGAACAAAGTGCATGCGGCATTTATTCAGCAGGCGGGCGTCAGCGAAGCGTCAAAAGGTGAAGCGGCCAGCGCGGCGGCGCAAAAGCTGAATCCGGCGCAGCGCGTGGCGCGGCTGCTCTCCAACATTTTTGTGCCGATCATTCCCGCCATTGTCGCCTCCGGCGTGTTGATGGGCCTGCTGGGCATGTTCAAAACCTACGGCTGGGTCGATCCGAAAAGCGCAATTTTCGTGCTGCTGGATATGTTTAGCTCGGCGGCGTTTATTATTCTGCCTATTTTAATCGGCTTTACCGCGGCGAAAGAGTTTGGCGGCAACCCCTATCTGGGCGCGACGCTGGGCGGCATCCTGACCCATCCGGCGTTAACCAACGCCTGGGGCGTGGCGGGCGGCTATCAGACCATGAACCTGTTTGGGCTGGATATCGCGATGATCGGCTATCAGGGCACGGTATTTCCGGTGCTGCTGACCGTCTGGTTTATGAGCTGGCTGGAAAAACGGCTGCGCACCTTTATTCCCGATGCGCTGGATATCATCCTGACGCCGTTCCTTACCGTGATCATCTCTGCGTTTGTGGCGATGCTGGTGATCGGTCCGGCCGGACGCGCGCTGGGCGACGGCATCTCCTTTGTGCTGAGCACGCTGATTGTTCATGCGGGCTGGCTGGCGGGACTGCTGTTTGGCGGCCTCTATTCGGTGATTGTGATTTCCGGCGTGCACCACAGCTTTCATGCCATTGAAGCGGGCCTGCTCGGCAATCCGAAAATTGGCGTTAACTTCCTGCTGCCGATCTGGTCAATGGCCAATACCGCGCAGGCGGGCGCCTGTCTGGCGGTATGGTTTAAAACGCGCGATGTTAAAATTCGCAGCGTGGTGCTGCCGTCGGCGTTATCCGGCATGCTGGGCATCACCGAAGCGGCGATTTTCGGCGTGAACCTGCGCTTCATGAAGCCATTTATTGCCGGTATTATCGGCGGCGCAGCAGGGGGCGCCTGGGTAGTGATCATGCACGTTAACATGACCGCGGTCGGCTTGACGGCGCTGCCTGGTATGGCAATTGTGCAGTCGGGATCGCTGCTGCACTACGTCACCGGCATGGTGATCGCCTTCGGTGTGGGCTTTACACTGTCGCTGCTGCTGAAATACCGCGTTGAGGAAAAAGCATGAGTGAACACGCACTGCTGAAAAAGGCGCTGCTTAACGCCACGCGCAGCATGACCCAGGCTAAAAACGATGGTTATCGACCAGGCTGGCACCTGTCGCCGCTGGTTGGCCTGCTGAACGATCCCAACGGTTTTATTCAGTTCGCCGGTCAATATCATTTGTTCTATCAGTGGAATCCATTAGCCTGCGCGCACGGCGCAAAATGGTGGGGCCACTGGCGTTCCGACGATCTGGTGAACTGGCAAAACGAGCCGGTAGCGCTGCTGCCGGGTGACGTTTACGACAGTCACGGCTGCTATTCCGGCTCGGCGGTGGATGACAACGGCACGCTTAGCCTGCTCTACACCGGCAACGTTAAGTTTGCGCAGGGCCGCACCGCCTGGCAGTGCCTGGCAACGGTGGATGACGCTGGTGAAGTGACCAAAGCAGGCCCGGTCATCGGCCTGCCCGAAGGCTACACCGGGCACGTACGCGATCCGAAAGTGTGGCGTCACGGCGAGCACTGGTACATGGTGCTCGGCGCGCAAAACCTGCAGCAGCAGGGCAAAGTGCTGCTTTATCGCGGCGACACCTTGCAGCAGTGGACGCTGCTGGGAGAAATCGCCGGCAGCCATCTTAACGGCCTCGGTGAATTTGGCTATATGTGGGAGTGCCCGGATCTGTTTGCGCTGGGCGAACAGGATGTGCTGATGTTTTGCCCGCAGGGCCTGCCTGCTCAGGCGCAGCGCTGGCTGAATACGCATCAAAGTGGTTATGTCACCGGTCAGCTCAACTACAGCAAGGCTGCCTATCAACACGGCGATTTCCACGAGCTGGATCTCGGCTTTGAATTTTACGCGCCGCAGACCACGCTGGGCGACGACGGCCGCCGTCTGCTGTTCGGCTGGGTGGGCATGCCCGACGAAAACGAGTTTTACGATCCCACGCGCGAGCAGGGCTGGATGCATATCATGAGCTGTCCGCGTGAGCTGCGGCTGGTTGAGGGCCGCCTTTATCAGCAGCCGGTTGACGAGCTGAAATCGCTACGTGGCGCGCATCAGCGGTTAGAAGAGCGTGCCGATAGCCTGGCAATCACCGACGTTGCGCAGGCGGAACTGGTGATTAGCGCAGAGGGCAGCTGGCAGGCCGATTTTGGCGGCGCGATGCTGCTGATCTGTGACGAGAGCGGGCTGCGCCTGCGCCGACAAAACCGTCGCACCGGCGAGACAGAAACGCGTTACTGGAGCGGACAGGTCAGACAGTTGCAGATTCTTTGCGACCGTTCGAGCCTGGAGATTTTTGTGAATGATGGCGAAGCAACGCTGACCAGCCGCTATTTTCCCGCTGAAGGGCACACATTACGCTGGCAGGGTAGTGGCGAGCTGCGCGTAGATCACTGGCAACTGCAGTCGATCATGCTAGTATAAGTACCTGTCTGCTATCAGGTTACTTGCCCGTGGATAAACCAAAACGCGTCACCATCAATGATGTCGCCCAAATGGCGGGCGTCTCTAAATCGACCGCCAGTATCGTGCTGAGTGGACGAGGAAAAGAGCTTCGTGTGTCTGAATCGACGCAGGAGCGGGTCATGAAGGTGGCGCGCATGGCAAATTACCAGCCCAGCGTGCACGCCCGCGCGCTGAGTTCCAGCCGCACCGATACCATCGGTTTAGTGGTGCCGGAAATGACCAACCACGGCTTTGCCACCTTCTCCCATGCGCTGGAAACCCTGTGCCGCGATGCCGGGCTTCAGCTGCTGATCGCCTGCACCGATGAAAATACCAGCCAGGAAACGCTGGCGGTCAACAACCTGATCCAGCGTCAGGTTGATGGCCTGATCGTCGCCTCCAGCATGCTCAACGACGCCGATTATCAACGCATCAGCAAACAGGTGCCGGTGGTGCTGTTTGACCGTCATTTTAATGATTCGTCACTGCCGCTGGTGATCACCGATTCCATCGAGCCCACCGCCCGGCTGATCGCGGAAATTGCCGCTGACGGTCTTGAGGAAATTTACTTTCTTGGTGGTCAGCCGCGCATCTCGCCGACGCGTGATCGGCTCACCGGTTTTCACCTTGGCCTGGAAAGGGCAGGCATCAGTGCCAAACCGGAATGGATTATTCACGGCCATTACACTGCCAGCTCCGGCTATGAGATGTTCGCAGAACTGGTAATGCGCCTTGGCCGCCTGCCGCAGGCGATCTTCTGCGCCGCCTGTGGCTTACAGGAAGGCGTGCTGCGCTACCTGACGCAGCACGGCCATCTCGGTGCCGAAATTCGTCTGAGCAGTTTTGACGATCACTATCTTTATGATGCCCTGACGCTGCGCATCGACTCCATCGTGCAGGATAATCGCCAGCTGGCGTGGAACTGCTTTGAAATTATCGGGGATTTAATTGAAGGCAAAACGGTAAGCCAGCCGGTGCGCCATCTTTCTGCCAACATTAAACGGCGCACGCAGCACGGCTGAGCGGTTGCCGCCCGGCTCTTTGCGGGCGGCATAGCGCGTTAGCGGCGCGCGCGCACCACCTGATAACGGCGGGTAAGATACTCCAGCGGCGCACTCCAGACGTGCACCAGACGGGTAAAGGGAAACACCAGAAAAATCGTCATGCCAAGGATTAGGTGCACGCGATAGATCCACTCCACGCCATCCAGCCAGCGTGAGGCGTTGCCCTGAAAGGTTACAACCGCCTGCGCCCAGCCCACCAGCTTCATCATGCCGATGCCATCCAGATGCTGCATCGAAAAAATAATCGAGATCAGCCCCAGCGACGCCTGAAGGACTAGAATACCGAGGATCACAATGTCGGCGCGGGTTGACGTCACGCGAATGCGCGGGTTAAACAGCCGCCTTTTCAGCAGCAGAAAACCACCCACCAGCGTCATCAGGCCAAAGACGCCGCCCGCCATCATCGCCAGCTTCTGCTTGGTGGCGATGGCCAGAAAAGGCTCATACATCCAGTGCGGGGTCAGCAGGCCGAACAGGTGACCAAAAAAGATGCCGATGATGCCGATGTGAAAGACGTTTGAGGCGAAGCGCATGCCTTTTTTGTCCAGCATCTGGCTCGACGAGGCGCGCCAGGTGTACTGGCCGTAATCGTAACGTAACCAGCTGCCGAGCAGAAAAACCGTGCCGCACAGATAGGGATAGATGTCGAAAAACAACACGTTGAGATAGTGCATTAGCGAACTCCTTGCCCAGAGAGATCAAGATACTGCGGCGAAACGGCGTCGCGGAAACGTTGCTGATGCTGCTGTGCAGCGGCGTCGCACCCTTTGTCGGCCATGAATTTCACCTGCTCCTCTTCCCACACTGCATCCAGCGCGGCGGGCGTATCATCCCGCGCTTCGCCAGCCACCTGCTGCGCCATACTTTCGCTGCGCAGCGGGCTTTCTGACAGGCTGAGCAGCGCGTCAAACAGCTGATGAAAGTCGCTGTCGCGTTCACGCAGACGGCCTCCGACCAGAGCCAGAATCGGCGCCACATCCAACAGCCCTTGCTGCGCCGCCCGCTCATCCAGCAGGCTGAGATATTCCAGGTAGAGCGGCAGATAGTCAGGCAGTTCCCGGCAGTTCAGCGCCAGCCCCGCCTGTTCGTACTGCGCCAGCAGATCGACCATCGCCTGGCCGCGATCGCGTGATTCCGCATGCACATGTTCAAACAGCAGCAACGAGGTAGCGCGGCCGCGTTCAAACAGCGCGCACCAGTCGGCCTGCATCTCCAGCGGTGGCGTGGCGAGATAACGACGAATAAACGGCAGCAGCGCAGGCTGCTGTTCGGTCGCCAGGTCAATCACTTCGTCCTGATGCTGCCAGATAGCGTCGTCGGGGTACTCCAGCAGCAAGCCGATCAGTTTCAGGATGGTCACTATTCACCTCCTGCTTTATTCATGCCGACGTTGATGGCATCAATCCGGCGGCTGTTGAACAGGTTAAATTTGCTGTCGCTGCCGTGGCAGCCGTCGCCAAAGCTGAAGCCGCAGCCGTTGCGCTCTGGAAAGGCATCGCGCGCCAGCTCGCGGTGGCTGGTGGGAATGACAAAGCGATCCTCGTAGTTGGCGATGGCGAGATAGCGATACATCTCTTCGGCCTGCGCCTCGCTGAGATCGACCTCATCCAGCGCCCGCCGATCGGTCACGCCTTCTACCGTTTGCGAGCGTTTAAAATGGCGCATCGCCATCATGCGCTTCAGGGCGCGCAGCACCGGCGCGGTGTCGCCCGCGGTCAGCATATTGGCAAGATACTGCAGCGGAATGCGCAGGCTCTCGACGTTGGGCAGCACGCTGTTTTCTGCTTCCAGCACGCCGCTGTCTGCCACCGACTGCACCGGTGACAACGGCGGCACATACCAGACCATCGGCAGCGTGCGGTATTCCGGGTGCAGCGGCAGCGCCAGTTTCCACTCCATCGCCAGCTTCCACACCGGCGACGCCTGCGCGGCATCAATGACGTTTTGCGTAATACCCTGACGCAGCGCCTCGTCGATCACCGCCGGATCGTTTGGATCGAGGAATACATCGCACTGGCGTTCATACAGCTGCTGCTCGCTGTCGGTGCTGGCCGCCTCGGTGATTTTGTCGGCATCGTAAAGCAACACGCCGAGATAGCGGATACGGCCAACGCAGGTTTCCGAACAGACGGTGGGCATGCCTGATTCAATGCGCGGATAGCAAAAAATACACTTCTCAGATTTGCCGCTTTTCCAGTTGAAATAGATTTTCTTGTACGGACAGCCGCTGACGCAGAGTCGCCAGCCGCGGCATTTATCCTGGTCGATCAGCACAATGCCATCTTCTTCGCGCTTATAAATGGCGCCGCTGGGGCAGGTGGCGGCGCAGGCAGGATTAAGACAGTGCTCGCACAGGCGCGGCAGGTACATCATGAAGGTGTTTTCAAACTGACCGTAGATCTCGGTCTGCATCGCCTTGAAGTTCTGATCGGCCGCACGCTTGCTGAATTCGCCGCCCAGCAGCTCCTCCCAGTTGGGACCACCGACAATTTTATCCATGCGCTGCCCGCTGATCAGCGATCGTGGCCGCGCCGTGGGCTGATGTTTGCCCGCTTTGGCGGTATGCAGATGCTGATAGTCGTAGGTGAACGGCTCGTAATAATCATCGATGCCGGGCACCACCGGATTGGCGAAAATTTTCGACAGCACCGCCGAGCGGCTGCCCAGGCGCGGCACCAGCTGACCGTTGATTTTACGGATCCAGCCGCCTTTCCAGCGTTCCTGATCCTCCCACGCGTGAGGATAGCCGAGGCCCGGTTTGGTCTCGACGTTGTTGAACCAGGCGTACTCCATGCCTTCGCGTCCGGTCCAGACGTTTTTGCAGGTCACCGAACAGGTGTGGCAACCGATGCATTTGTCCAGGTTTAGCACCATGCCGATCTGTGAGCGTATTTTCATTTCACTGCCTCCTGAACCTGATCGCGGCCTTCATCATCCAGCCAGTTGACCTGCTTCATTTTACGCACGAGGATAAACTCATCACGGTTTGAGCCGACGGTGCCGTAGTAGTTAAAGCCGTAAGCAAGCTGCGCATAACCACCAATCATATGCGTCGGTTTCGGGCAGACGCGGGTCACCGAGTTGTGAATGCCGCCTCGCATGCCGGTGACTTCTGAACCGGGGATGTTCATCAGTCGTTCCTGGGCGTGATACATCATGGTCATGCCCGCGGGAACGCGCTGGCTCACCACCGCGCGGGCGGTCAACGCACCGTTGGCGTTAAACGCTTCGATCCAGTCGTTGTCTTCGATGCCCAGCTCACGCGCATCCGCTTCGCTCATCCAGACAATCGGCCCGCCGCGCGACAGCGTCAGCATCAGCAAGTTGTCGCTGTAGGTGGAGTGAATGCCCCATTTCTGGTGCGGCGTCAGGAAGTTCAGCGCCTTTTCCGGGAAGCCATTCGATGGAATATGTTTGAGATCGGCGAGGCTGCGCGTATCCACCGGCGGACGATACACCACCAGGCTTTCGCCAAAGGCGCGCATCCATGGATGATCCTGATAGAGCTGCTGCCTGCCGCTCAGGGTGCGCCACGGGATCAGCTCATGCACGTTGGTGTAACCGGCGTTGTAAGAGACGTGTTCATCTTCCAGCCCGGACCAGGTTGGGCTGGAAATGATTTTGCGCGGCTGTGCCTGAATATCACGGAAGCGGATTTTCTCTTCCTGCTTCGGCAGCGCCAGGTGCGCGTGCTCACGCCCGGTCATCTGGCTCAGCGCTTGCCAGGCTTTAACCGCCACCTGACCGTTGGTTTCCGGTGCCAGTGTCAGGATGACTTCGGCGGCATCGATGGCGCTGTTGATCTGCGGCTGGCCTTTTGCCGGACCGTCTGCCTTGACGTAATTGAGCCGTCGCAGCAGATCGACCTCTTTATCGGTATTCCAGCTGATGCCCTTGCCGCCGTTGCCCAGTTTCTCCAGCAGCGGGCCAACCGAGGTGAAGCGCTCATAGGTGGCGGGATAATCACGTTTCACGCTGATAATGTGTGGCGCGGTTTTTCCCGGCAGCAGGTCGCACTGCGCTTTTTTCCAGTCGAGAATGTCGCCGCCCTGTGCCAGCTCAGCCGGGGAATCATGCTGAATCGGCTGTAGCACCACGTCGGTCTCTTCCCCTAAATGGCCGACGCAGAGCTGCGAGAAGCGCTGCGCGATGCCTTTATAAATCTCCCAGTCGCTTTTCGATTCCCAGGCGGGATCGACCGCCGCTGACAGCGGATGGATAAAGGGATGCATGTCCGAAGTGTTCATGTCATCTTTTTCATACCAGGTGGCGGTCGGCAGTACGATATCTGAAAACAGGCAGGTGCTGGACATGCGGAAATCGAGCGTCACCAGCAGATCGAGCTTGCCTTCCAGCGCGCTGTTGCGCCATTCCACCTCTTCCGGCATCAGCGCTTCATCGTCCTGCGGCTGACCCTGCACGCCGCTCTCCGTGCCCAGCAGATAACGCAGCATGTATTCATGCCCTTTGCCGGAGGAGCCAAGCAGGTTTGAGCGCCAGACAAACAGGTTGCGCGGATGGTTGCTGCCGCTGTCGGGCTGTTCGCTGGCCATGCGCAGCGCACCCGATTTCAGCGCGTCGGCGGTCCAGGCTTCCGCCGTCTGGCCCGCCTGTTCAGCGCGGGCGGCAATTTGCAGCGGATTGATGTTGAGCTGCGGCGAAGAGGGCAGCCAGCCCATGCGTTCGGCACGCACGTTAAAATCGATCAGGTGACCGGAATAGTGCTGCGGATCGGCCAGCGGCGACAGCAGCTCTTTCACCTGCAATTTCTCGTAGCGCCACTGGCTGGCGTGATTGTAGAAAAATGAGGTGCTGTTCATCTGGCGCGGCGGGCGCGTCCAGTCAAGGGCAAAGGCCAGCGGTGCCCAGCCGGTTTGTGGCCGCAGTTTCTCCTGGCCGACATAGTGCGCCCAACCGCCGCCGCTCTGGCCAACGCAGCCGCAGAACACCAGCATGTTGATCAACGCCCGGTAGGTCATGTCCATGTGATACCAGTGGTTGATACCGGCACCGAGAATGATCATTGAGCGACCGTGCGTTTTATGCGCGGTGGCGGCAAATTCACGGGCAATGGTTTCAATTTGCTGGCGCGGCACGCCACAAATCTGCTCTGCCCATGCGGGTGAATAGGCGCGCACGTCGCTGTAGTCCGCCGCGCAGTGGGCATCATCCAGACCGCGATCGATGCCGTAGTTGGCGAGGGTTAAATCGTATACCGACGTAACCGCCACCTGACGGCCATCTTTCAGCGTCAGGTATTTCACCGGCAGCTTGTGCAGCAGAATTTCCTGCTGGGTGACGTGGCGGAAATGCGGGTTTTCCAGACCGCCAAAATAGGGGAAGCCCACTTCCAGCACCGCGTCGTGCTCATCCAGCAGGCTGAGCCGCAGTTCGATGGCGCTGCCTGCCGCTTTCGGTTCCAGGTTCCATTTTCCCTTTTCACCCCAGCGGAAACCGATCGATCCGTTGGGCACAACCAGTTCACCGAGCTGATTACAGGCCACGGTTTTCCACTGCGGATTATTCTCTTCGCCAAGGTTATCCAGCAGGTCGGCGGCGCGCAGCTGGCGACCCGGCGCATAGCTGCCGTCGTCGCGAGGTTCCAGCACCACCAGCATCGGCATATCGGTGTATTGACGGGCATAGTTGATGAAATAGTCGCTGGGTTGCTGTAAGTGAAACTCTTTCAGAATCACATGGCCCATCGCCAGCGCCAGGGCGCTGTCAGTGCCCTGTTTTGGGGCCAACCAGCGATCGCTGAGCTTAGCGACTTCAGAATAGTCGGGCGTAACGGCCACGGTTTTGGTGCCTTTGTAACGCACTTCGGTGAAGAAGTGCGCATCCGGCGTGCGCGTTTGCGGCACGTTGGAACCCCACGCGATGATGTAGCCCGCGTTGAACCAGTCAGCGGATTCCGGCACGTCGGTCTGCTCGCCCCAGGTCATCGGCGAAGCGGGCGGTAAATCGCAATACCAGTCATAAAAGCTCAGGCAGGTGCCGCCAATCAGCGAAAGATAACGGGTTCCCGCCGCGTACGAGACCATCGACATCGCCGGGATTGGCGAAAAGCCAGCGACCCTGTCGGGACCATAATGTTTAATCGTCCAGATATTGGCGGCGGCGATCAGCGTGTTCATCTCCTGCCAGCTGGCGCGCACAAAACCGCCGCGGCCGCGCTGGGACTTATAGGTCTGGCTCTTTTGACTGTCGGTGACGATGGCATTCCAGGCTTCTACCGGATCGGCATGCTGTTCCAGCGCTTCGCGCCACAGCTCCAACAGCGCCTTACGCATCAGCGGATATTTCAGCCGGTTGGCGCTATAAAGATACCAGGAGTAACTGGCGCCACGTGGGCAGCCGCGCGGCTCATGGTTCGGCAGGTCAGGGCGGGTACGCGGATAGTCAGTCTGCTGCGTTTCCCAGGTGACGAGGCCGTTTTTCACATAGATTTTCCAGCTACAGGAGCCGGTGCAGTTAACGCCGTGCGTGGAGCGCACCACTTTGTCGAACTGCCAGCGCTGGCGATAGCCATCTTCCCAGTCACGGTTGGTGTGCCAGACCTGGCCCTGTCCGTCAGCAAAACTTTCACCTTTCTGTTTGAAATAGCGAAAGCGATCAAGAAGTTTACTCATGACGCTTCTCCAGTCGGCATTGCCGTTTGTCGTGTATTCAAAACCGAACCAGCCGGTTAGTGAGCCGCTTTGCGACGGCCATAGATCAACCAGGTGATCGCCAGGCAGGCGAGGTAGAAAATCAGGAAGATTTTCATCGCCCCGACCGGCGAACCGGTCATCGCCAGTGAGGTACCAAAGGCTTTAGGAATAAAGAATCCGCCGATGGCACCCAGCGCCGAGATGAAACCCAGCGCGGCGGCGGTGTCGGTCACCGCCGTGTGCTGCGCTTCATCCATGCTGTGGCCGCGGGCCAGCATTTTTTCCTGAGTGAGCTGGCGGAAGATCACCGCGATCATTTGATAGGTTGAACCGCTGCCCAACCCGGCGGTTAAAAACAGCCCCATGAACACCATGTAAAAGTTGAAGAATGAGGCGGCGTAGGCGCCAGGCAGCGTCAGAAACAGCAGGGCGCAGAACAGCGTCATCAGCAAGAAGTTGAGGGTGGTGACGCGCACACCGCCAAACTTATCTGACAGCATGCCGCCCGCTGAACGGGCCAGCGCGCCGAGCAGCGGGCCAAAAAAGGCCAGATGGGTAATTTCAACCAGCGGAAACTGGGTTTTCGCCAGCATGGCAAAACCGGCAGAAAAGCCGATAAAGGAGCCAAAGGTGGCAAGATAGAGCAGGCCGAGGATCCACAAGTGGCTAACCTTCAGCACCGGCAGCTGATCGCGCAGCGAGGCACGCATGCCGGCAATGTCATTCATGCCGAACCAGGCAGCCAGCGATGCAGCAATGAGCAGCGGCACCCAAATCCAGGCGGCGTTAGCCAGCCATAATGTTGTGCCACCGTCGAGGGTCACGCCGCCGCTGAGAAACGGAATGGTGATCACCAGCGGGGCGACCAGTTGCATCACGCTGACGCCGAGGTTGCCAAGGCCGCCATTCACGCCAAGCGCGAATCCCTGCCGCTGTTTGGGATAGAACAGGCTGATATTGCCCATGCTGGAGGCGAAGTTCGCGCCCGCCAATCCGCACATCAGTGCAATCACGATAAACACCGCATACGGCGTAGCGGGATCCTGCACCGCAAAGCCGAGCCACAGGCAGGGCACTACCAGAATCGCGGTGCTGATTACCGTCCAGAGACGACCGCCCAGCACCGGCACAATGAATGAGTAAGGCACGCGAAACAGCGCGCCGGAGAGCGCGGGTAGGGCGGTTAGCAGGAAGAGCTGATCTACTGAAAAGTTAAAGCCTACACGATTGAGATTGACCGCCACGGTGCTGAACAACATCCATACGCAGAAAGCCAGCAACAACGCGCTGACTGAAATAATGAGGTTTCGCCGGGCGACCTGCTTTCCCGGATGTTGCCAGAAGCGTGGATCTTCCGGATGCCACTCCTGCAGGAGTGATGTTTTGGGATGATTTTTTACGCTCACGACAGGCTCCTGATGGTGAAAAAAGAGGTAAAGCGTGATCATGCTGCCGCTCGCCTGGTCAGCATGAGGTTGCGGAGAAGTGTGTGGTAAAAGGCGTGCCGAATTGTTGACAGGAATCAAGCGAACAAGGGTTTTATCCTAAATTGCGGCGCTGTAACGCTGGCGGATTTCAGCATTAACCTGCTGGTTGCCTGGCGGGTAATGACAGAAATGGCGAAGTGCAATACGGCAGTGAGCCGAGGTAAAGCAGTCGGGAGAATGAAGATAATGACATTAGTTACATCATACAATTAGATGAACCATTAATAAGAAATCAGCATTGAGCACATCATTCAACGTCGTCAGGCAGGGAATAATGGTGAGATTAGGCAAAATTCTGAATATCCTTTTCCCCCAGTCATGTTCTACGCTTTATTCAGGACGCGTAAGAACGTGTTGTTAACCAACCGATGGCGAACCGTCAGCGCTATATCACTGAAAGGCAGTCAGGGCGATAAATAAAAGATGAAAAAACAGCCGCATTATTAACAGCGAAAATGAGAAATGCCTATTCTTTATAACCAACCCATCTACTCTATCATCCTGAATATTGAGGGCCTTTATGCCAGGTGTACAAATTGACCATGAGCAGTGGAGCAAAATAGAAGCGATCGTACATGAGCTTAACCAGCGAAATAACCAAACTTACGATAAAGAGCAGGTGCTTAAGTTTGTCATTGCACGCGGGCTGCATGGCTTAACGCCAGAGATGATCGTCGATAACGAGCAATTTCAACGGCGGCATAATGCGGTGCTGCATTTTAAGCACGGCGAGGCGGAAGTCTTTGTGCACATGGAAAAGCCCGATGTCGCGGAAGTGCTGTCACGTCTGACGCCCGGTCGTGCCTTTATGCTGGTGATTTATGGTGAAGCCAATACCGGCAAAACCACCTTTATCCGTGACCTGGCGGATGCAATGGAAGGCCGCTGGGATATCATTATGGCGGATGGCAACCTGGACGCGGATTTTACCGCTTTTTCCGGTGCTCACCCTGGACTGATTATTCGCGATGACGCCGATCAGGAGATCATTGATGCCGCATGGCAGGATTACAGTAACGACTGCGGGGTTATTTTGGCGACCGTGGCGCCCAATTTAGCTGCGGTCACGCGTCGGCTTTATGGCTCAGGCCGCCAGGGGATGGCGATTGAACAGTTTCCCGTATCCGCATCTGGCGAGCCGGACAATCTTCTGCTCAGTGAAGAGACGCGTGAGCGCATCATTCGCAATAATCCCTGGACCTTACGCCTGACCGCAGACGGCGAACGGGTTATCGTGCCGGATGCGGCGCTGCGCAGTACGCTGGATGCACAGCGTAAAATTGCCGAAATGGCCAGAATGCACGGCCCGGATGAGGGGTATGTGCTGGTCAGCGGTGAGAACTGCACCGGCTGGCAGCAGTATCTGGACGAGCCGCAGCAGTGTACGCCTGGCCTGGTCGCCTTTGATGCCGCGGGTCGTGCATGGCTCACCTGCGGAGGCGATCACTTTAACGGTGCACTGGCCTGGCTGCCGGTAGCGTTATCAGACGAGCAGGACGACAGTAATGGCTAAGATTAGGCGCAGCATGGCCAATTTAATCATCGGCTGAAAGCTCGCTAATATTAAGCCTGAGCACAAGGTCGCTATTTATCGCTAGCAAAAACCAGGCTGAAAAATAGTGTTCATCGATGTTACTCTGCATGGCTTTTAAATCTTAAATCATCCGTTTAAACAATGTATCAATCCACAAAGTTAGCAGAGCATTTGACGTTATCCTGAGCGAGGTATAATTCATCATGGCGAAATGCGTGACGGTAATAATCGTCACGCAAATTCTGATATGGATAACGCTCAGGAGACGGGCGGTTATTCAGCCCGTTACGGCAGGCGAAAAAAAAGCCCTGAACAACGACTGCTCAGGGCGGGTTAAATTAACTTAGCCGCTACGGTTTAGGTTCCGTTGGCGTCTCTTCTTCTTCGGTTGAGGTTTCCGCTTCGGCTTCAGGCTCATCGTTCATCATGGTGGCCTGAATCACCTCTTCTTCCACCGCCGGATTCAGCGCCACGCCCAGCGGCGAGGTGGCGAGGCTGTCTGGCATCACCACGTGTGGAATCGGCGCTTCATTGGTTGGCGCATGTGCATGACCGCTGCTGCGGCTCAACAGCGCTATCGCCGCCGCGCACAGGGCGAAAAAGAGATAGAGCATATTGCTGCCAAAAGGCTGCATCAGCGCACCGGTGACCATTGGTCCAATACTGGCACCGACGCCAAAGGCCATCAACAAACAGGCGGTCAGCGAAACGCGGCGTTCGGCAGTGATCTGATCGTTAGCCAGCGCCACAATCAGCGGATAGAGTGAAAACTGCACCATGCTTGCCAGGAAAGCGATGCCTAACAGCCAGTAAAAGCTGAGATGTTGCAACAGCGCCAGCGGCAGACAAGCCACGGCAAATAGCAGCGCGATGCTGAACAGCAACTTCTGGCGATCGTAGCGATCCGACAGCCAGCTCAGAGGAAACTGGGAAATCAGTCCGGCAAAAATCGTTAATCCCATAAACAAGCCGGTTTGCTGGGTTGAAAACCCAAGCCCGCTGGAATACACCGGCGCCATACCGTAGAACGCCCCAATCGCCATGCCGGTTACCAGCGTAATGGTCAGCAGCTTAGGAATGACGCGGATAAAGTAGATTAGCTCCATCGGTGCCGGTGACATCGCCTGCACGTTGGTGCGGGTGGTCAGCGCAATCGGCACCAGGCAGAGGGCAAAGCAGAGCGCGACAATCAGCAATGTGCCGATGCCGAAGCCGGTTTCCACCATCAAAATCGCCTGTCCGCCGCTCAAACCGAGATAGGTGGCCACCATATAAAAGCCAAAAATCAGGCCCCGCTGCGACGATTCCGCCTGATCGTTAAGCCAGCTCTCCAGCACCATGTACTGACACATCATGCACAGGCCGATAATCAGGCGCAAAAAGACCCACACCGGAATGGCATCGCTCAAACCGTGGCCGATAACGGAGGCGGTAATAATGCCGGCGCAGGAGACGTAAGCGCGAATGTGGCCGACGCGGGCGATCAGGTTATGGCCGACTTTGCCGCCGATCACCAGGCCCACATAGTTAGCTGCGGTAATCGCCCCGATCAGGGTGCCGTTGACCTGCTCGTGCGCCAGGCGCAGAGAGACGTAAGTGGTCAGCAGGCCAGAGCCCAGAAGCATCAGAAGTGTGGTGGTATAGAGTGGCAGAAAAGTGCTGAGGACTTTTTTCACGTATCTCCCTGTTAGTCGTAAAGCGGCATCAGGCCGGTGGTGCCTTAAAGGTAGCTGATTTTTATCCGCGCAGATCCTGGATAAAAAGGAAATTTCATCGCCACAGGTTACCGCGATATTTTTTGCAATGCATCCTGCAGTGAGGCCGGAAACAGCTCACCGTGCGTCTTGCCGGGATAACGGATTGGTTGCAGTGCGGCTCCCTGCCGTTGCAGGCGTTCAATAAGCTGCGGCTCTGCCGGTTGCCCTGGCGCGCCCGGCCCGTCGTGGCGATCGCTTTTTCCATCACCGATCATCAAAAACAGGCGTTTGTCGGCCAGCTGCGATGAGCTACAGGCCGAGAGGCGCTGCATAATACGTTGATTGCCCCAGCCGAGTGATGGCGCAGCGGCAAAGTAGTCGTGAAACCAGGACGAGCGGCAAAGCGTATCCAGCACAAATAGCCCGCCGAAAGAGTGGCCCCACAGTGCGCGTTTGCGCGCATCGCTGGCGGCATGCTGTTCTGCCCACGGCACAATCTGCGTCAGCAGTAGCTGGCGAAACGCCTCGCTGCCGCCACCGGGATAACGTCCGTGTTCGACAACCGGCGATCCGCTGGCGGCGGGCGGCGTGTAATCGCGTGAGCGCGCCCTGACATCAAACGGCAATGGCGTGTCATAGCCAACAGCTACCAGCACCGGCGGCGCTCCCTTTGCCATCGCTTTCAGCTGCGCTTCAGTAATACGCGCCATCGCGGCATTGCCGTCCAGCATATAGAGCACCGGATAACCGTGCGGCGGAGCAGGCTTACGCGGAATGCCCAGCCATACCTTGTAGCGTCGCTGGCCATCGGCCGAACGCAGGGTGGTGGTTTGGAAATGATACCAGGCCGAGCCGATGTCGGCGATATTCGGGCCGAGTGGCTCAAGCGTGGGTCGGGCGAGCAGGGTAAAGGGGGCCAGCAGCGTTGTCGCGATCAACAACATCAGCAGGGGTAATCTCTGTATTTTCATCCGGTCGCCTCGTGGAAAAGCGCAGCGTAAATCGGCTGCGGCTTCCATCCTGGCAAACCTGACGCCAGGAAAAAACGCCAGCGTTAATGGGGTTTTGCCGCAGCGAACCCGCGAGCAGAGGGAAAAAGCGCGCGCGGGGGCGGAATGAACGGTTATTTATCTGCTTTGCCGCTCAGGTATTCATCAACCAGCCATTCCACCACCTGGCTACGGTTTAACCCGCTGCGATGGGCATAACGTTCAATTTTGCGGATTACCGAAAAGCGCAGCGACAGCGAAACCGGTTTTTTGCCCTCTTTCGCCAGGATTACGCCGCCGCTCTGGCCGCTGGGGGCGTTTTGCTCATGCACGGCCAGCGCTTCGCGCATATGGCGCACCAGCTTCGGCGTCAGCGCGCCTGCGGCAACCAGCTGATAGCGCGCGGTGGTTTTATGAAAGCGAATTTCAGCCTGAAACTCTTCCCGCACGTCGCGTAAATCGCGGTTAAACGTCGGTTCTGAACAATCCAGCTCGTGAAATAGCGTCTCCTTGCTCACGGGCTTTCCCGTACTCAGCAAAACGATAAGTTTGTATTGTCTGTACTGTTTTGCGCTCAAAGACATAACACATCCTGTAAAAGGAAAAGACGCGGCATTACTGGCGCGATGCAAAAATAACGTTTTCGAACTGCTTGGCGATGCCGCAATATTTTGAACGCTCGAGCACCGCGGAGGCCCAGCTGCGGTGCGTTGCCGGTTCGCACATGGCGCCCTGCGATTTAAACACCGCCTGGGTGGAGTTGAGAATGCGCAGGGCATCCTCGTAGTCATCCTTTTCCACCATCAGCGCCCGGTGAATGATCTCCAGATGCGCCGGATGGATAGCGGTTTTGCCGACCAGCCCGTGTGCCATATCCAGCGCCACTTCCTGCGTTAGCAGCTCGGTGTTATCAATCTGCTCGCACACCGGAGCCGTTAGCGAAAAGCCGCGCGAAGCAAAGACCGCTACCAACATTTTGACCACGTAGCCCATCGGTCCGTCATAGAGCGTCAGGTTGCGCGGATGGCGCAGGGCGATCACGCTCATCAAATCGTTGCCGCCGATGCGCAGGGCGATAATGCGCTCCCGGCAGGGATGCTGCTCCAGCGCTTCCGCCAGCGCGGTCATCTGCACGACGTCATAGACATCGCGCGTTTCCAGCGTTGGCATCATCGCCAGGTGCGTGCCGCCGACGATATTCCACCAGGCCGGTAAATTCTCGCGGGTAAACTTAGGCAAAACGAAACCGTCAACGCCTTCCAGCACGTAGTGCGCCACCAGCTCACGCGCCATCGCCTCATTGCGCGGGCGAATAAACACCAGCGGGCGGGCGGCGGCGTCTGTAGCCGGTGAGGCCTGAATCAGTTCCGCCAGCAGATGATGCAGATTGCTCATCGCCAGCCCGATATCCTCTTCGCTGACCGCGTCTTCCAGACAAACCACCAGCGAGCGCAGCTCCGGGATTTTTCCGTGCAGAATAATTTCCGCGAGATCGTCACGGGTTGCGGGCATATAGAGCGTCGCGCCCAGCATGAAAGGAGAAAGTGTTTTTTTCATCACGCCACCTTTTTGATTATGGTCACCGCGCGGTAACGGCCAAGCAGATCGCCTACTTCGAGAATGGCGATGCCTTTTTTCTCTGCCAGATAAACCAGCAGCGCAACGTCAGGATCGCTTTTGCTGCGCACCAGCACATGCTCCGGCACGCGGCGCAGCACCGCACGCGTCGCTTCGGCGATGCCCGGCTTAATGCGATTAACGCTGTCGATGTGAAAACGGCTGGCCAGCGTGCTGACCACCTGAATGCTGAGGCTGCGCTGTCCATCCTGCTGGGTGGAGAGCGGGGTAATTGCAGGCAGCGAGGTCACAGCCAGCGCGCGGCGAAAGCGATCGACGGTGTCAACCAGCATCAGGCTGCAATCAAACTCACCCAAATGCGCACAGTGCACGCAGCCGTGAAAACCGCTTTCCGTCCAGACAGAACGTGAAACCATGCCGGATACCGGCGCGCCCATGATGCCAAACGGAATCAGCCAGTCGTCGTCCGACGCCGCCAGCCAGGCGCAGCCCGCCGGATCGGCAAGCACCACCAGCCGCGGTGCCGCGGGATAGCCTGCGCGATCTTTCAGGCTGGCAATCAGTTGGCCAGTAATTGCGCCTTTACCGGTCCAGCCATCAACAAAGACGATGCCAGCGGTGCCGTGGCGCGCTTCAATCAGATCCAGCGCGGCGTTGTCGATGCCGCGATCGCGAATAATACTGATGCCGTAGTGATGCGCTTTGCGGCCCATGTCAGACAACGCACGCTGCAGCATCACGCCCAGCGGCACGCCCGCCCGCACCAGGCTGACCAGCACCACCGGCGTATCGCCAAACTGTACGACTAACGCATTGGCCAGCACCTGTACTTCACGCGCCAGGCGATCGGCACCGCTGTCCAGCGCTTTGCCGAACAGTTCAAGATGCTGGGCACTGGGCGGCGGTTCCTGGCTGAGCATATCGGAGTAGTGTTTCGCGCCGCTCTGGATAAGTTTCTCTTTCTCATCCACCGGCGTCATTTCCAGCACCATCGGCGTCAACAGAAAATCGACGTCGCCAGGCAGATAGGCGCCGTGGAACGGTTTTCGCTCATTATTTTTCATGCCGATCCCCCGTAAAAAGCTGACGATCGATTGCCGCCGCAAACTGGCTGCGCGCGGGCATGCCGAACCAGTGGCAATGCTGCATGAAACTGTGATCGCTCAGGCTATCGCCCAATCCCATCACCGGAAACGCACCGCGCTCGTTGCGCAATTTTGCCAGCAGCCATTGCACCGCTAATCCTTTCTGAATGCAGTGCGGGATCCAGGCAACGTTGTTGCCGTTTTGATGAATATAGAAGTCAGTGGTGTCGAGTTCCGCCATCATGCGCTGGTTGAACGCATAGAGTTCCTCAATGCGGGTACTGTCGCGATGCTTCATCACAAAGTAGATCGGCGTGCCGCCATATTCGACGTTCATGCGGCACCAGGCGTTGAGACCTTCCGCGTCCAGCCGATCGCTGAGCAGCTGACGATAACTTACCAGTCGTTCGTGCAGCTGGCCGAGCGCGGTTAACACGATATCCTGCCACTCCGGGTCGATGGTGCCGTCCGGGCGCGCAATCACCGCGCCGTGCGTCATGACCTTCCACGAGGTAAAGGGTATTGCCACGCGGGCGGTCTCTTCGGTACCGCGCGCGGTAACCGGAATCAGCTCGGCGGTGGCGAGCAGCCAGTCCACCATCATCGCCTGTTCGGCAGACATGAAACTGCGTGGTTGCAGTTCGCGGTCGTAAGCGCCGACACGCACCGGCTCCTGATGCGTTTCATCGCGCATTTTACGCAGCGTCTGGAACAGCGTGTCGTCGAGGTCACATAACGCAACCGGCAGGGCGGGCAGATTATGCATAGCTCACCACCTCAACGCGCGGGGCTACGTTAGCCAACTCGCGGAGCAGCGTCGGACAGACGGAATCGATCGGCGTTTCCACGCAGACAATCACCCGATCAAAACGCTGATGCGCGACGTTATACACAAAGTTTGGCATGCCAAGACCGTAATTATCGGTAAACGTGATCGCTGAGGCGATCGCCATACCCTGGGCGATAGGTGAACGCGTTAGCGAACCAAAACGCACGTCGGCCTGCGCTTGTTCCAGACGCTCGGCGAGCAGAAACGGCTGCCAGACGAACTCACCGGAACCGAGCACTAAAATTTTCTCACCGCGTTCAGTCGTGAGCGCCGCGCCCAGCGCCGCCTGACTTTCCAGCATACCGAGGCGTCCCCAATCCTGGCGGCGAGAAATGGGCACATCACCGCGCGCGGTGACATTAACCGCAGGCATCTCCGGCAACGGTGCATCGGGGCGGGGCGCCCATTGCCAGCCGCCTTTTACCAGCGCCACCACCTCTACCGGCAGCGCACAGCGTGTGGTCAGGCTATCCTGACTCCAGTCGGTCAGCGTGACGGTCACGACTTTACTCAATCGATCGAGCCCCGCCGCCTGTAACGCCTGCAGCAGGTTATAAAAGGTGTTGCCGGTCGTGGCTTCATCATCTATCAGCACCAGCGTACGCGCCTGCAGCATGCGCTCACGCAGCTGCGGATCCTGAGGCTTGTAGATCAGATGATCGGTGGCGTGGCTGTGGTTCTCTTTGAATTCACACAGCAGTTCGCCGTCAACCGGATGGCGCGTGCTGGTTAACAGCACCGGCGCGTCGATGGTTTTACTGGCTTCGCGAAAGACGCCCGCCGCCAGACCGACCGCGGTTTCAGCCATGCCGATAAACAGCACTGGCCCAGGCAGATCGACGGGTATTTTTGCCGCCAGCTCCGCGTAGCGCTGCTGCATCAGATGCGGCGCCACCGGAATATGCCGGCCCAGCACCTTGCTGACAAACAGAAAGGCGCGCTTGGGGTTTCGACGCTCGGCGATATCAAACAGGCTTTCCAGTTCGATATCGCTGTCGGTGGTAACGGTCAGGGTGCCGGTCGCCAATTCACGGCGATAAATGTGTGATGCTTGCAGTGTCATTGTTATGCCTTATTTCTGCGTGGAAACGTCATCGAGCGCACTGAGGCCAGAAACCGGCAGCGGTTTTACGCCGTGAGTGGAAATGACTTTCAGAGGGGAAAAATTTGCCAGATGCGCCGCAGTGTCATCGTCGTTGATGAGCCCAAGCTGACGCAAGGCAAACAGGCCGGCCAGATTGATGCCGCTGTGCAAAGTATAGCCAATTCCGCCCGAGGGACGCAGGTTCGCTTCCAGCAGCACCGGCTCGCCGTGATGATCGTTGCGGGTCTGCACGTTAATCAGACCATCTGCGCCCAGCGCCTCGGCACAGGCCACGGCCAGTTGATAAGCAGAGCCCTGATTTTCAAGCGATTGCACAGAGCCATTTTTACTGCGCGCCACCGCGGCGATCACCCGGCCCTGTTCCACCAGCATATCGACCGAATGTTCCGGGCCAGGCAGAAAAGGCATGACAATTTGCGGCGGCAGCGTTTCGCCTGCGGTTTCAGCACCGGTTAGCGCCGTGAGGAAAATGTCCGGATGAATGATGCGCGCATCGGGATTGTTTAGCGCCTGCAGTTGGCTGGCGGAGCGCTTGAGGATCCAGAAACCCATGCCATAAATGCCGGTGACTGGCTTGATGCAGGGCAGCTGTTGTGCCGCTTCCAGCTGAACGATGGCATCGGATACTTCTGTTGGACGGCTCGCCTGCACCGACGGCACCGACGCAAAGCCGCGTGCCGCCATCTCTTCGCTGAAGCGCGCTTTGTTATCTGCCAGCTCAAAGGTATCCAGGCTGTGGGCACCGGTTGAGAGCCGGACGCCCAGCGCTTCAATCGGTGCGCGCATCTTCTCCAGCAGCATGCCGCGTTTTCCGGCGTGGATCGCCTTAACCTGATGCTTTTCGATGACTCGCTTCATAAATGCGAGCAGCTCGTCGCTTTTTGCAGGCTCAAGGTAGGCATAATCCGCTTCAGAGAGAATTTCAGGCCGGTCTGTGCGGTGCGAAGCAATAATGCGGAATGCGTGATCGCCTGCAGCACGAATCTGCTGCACGGCGGCAAGAATATCCTTTTGTGAGGAGACGCCCTCCATAAACCAAATCGCGGGCTGACAGACCATGCGCTAAAAATCCTTAAGTGAGAAGTCGTTATCTATCGGACTGGAGTGTAAGCACAAGCTGAGGATTATTCAATCATATTATGATAACAAAGGTTGAAATTCGCTCTGAGGAATGCTATTTCAGACAAAGCCGTTTTTAAATGACAACTTCCGAAGTAAATTCGCTTAAAAAGCAATATTTTAAATTCTTTACATTATCATACGATGATTGTGACTACGCAGTCTGTTAACCTCATGTTATGATTTAAATGGTTTCAAATTAATCGACGTTTTCTACGGCGCTTATAACCTGTCAGTAAGGAGATATGATGGTATCGTTAACGAAGAATCAGACGGTTTCGCTGGCTAAACAGAGCAGCGCGCTTTCACACATTCAGTTCGGCCTGGGCTGGGATCCGATCAAGAAAAAGGGATTTCTTGGTGGGCTTTTCGGTGGAGGCAGCGACAGCATCGATCTTGATGCCAGCTGCGTTATGCTCGACAGCGCCGGCAATGTCATCGACACCGTCTGGTTCCGCCAGCTGCGGTCAAAAGATGGCTCGGTACAGCACAGCGGCGACAACTTAACCGGCGAAGGCGATGGCGATGATGAAAACATCAAGGCCGATCTCAGCCGCTTGCCAGCCAACGTTGAATATCTGGTGCTGACGGTCAACAGCTTCCGCGGACAGAGTTTTAACGAAGTGGATAACGCTTTCTGCCGCGTGGTCGATCAGCAGGGCAAAGAGCTGGCGCGCTATAAACTCACCGAGCAGGGCAACCACACTGCGGTCGTTATCGCGTCACTGCGCCGCAGCGGCGGTGAGTGGAACTTTACCGCGCACGGCCTCGCCTCACGTGGCAAGACCATCGAGGAGATGCTGGCAGACATCACTTCCGCCGTGGTGCGCTCATGAACCTGACGCCTGGGGGCAACGCCCCGATTCCAACGCAGTCGCTGATTATTCGTGTGTCAGCAGGCGCACCGGTTGATGCCTCGTCATTTCGTCTTTACGACAATGGCAAAGTGCGCGGCGACAGCGACATGGTGTTCTACGGCCAGCGCGAAAACGACGACAAAACCATTCGCTATTCCGCCAGCGGCAACGAGACGATGTTTACCGTCAACCTGCCGCAGCTGAAGCAGGACGTACAGAAAGTGGCGTTTACCGCCACCTGCGACGCCGGTAAAACTATTGGCGGCCTCGGCATGCTGACCATTCAGGTTGAAGCGGGCGGCACCGTGCTGCTGAGCTGTCCGCTTGAGGTTAACGGACGGCAGGAAGCGGCGCTGATCCTCGGTGAAATTTACCGCCGTAACGATGAGTGGAAATTCCGCTTTGTGGCGCAGGGTTTCAACGGTGGATTGCAGCCGCTGGCTGAGCATCTGGGCATCGATATCGCCGACGATCCGACACCAGCGCCCGCTGCGGCACAAGCCGCTCCGGCTCCGGCTCCGGCAGCAGAGAAAAAAGTTAACCTCTCCAAGGTCTCGCTGACCAAAGAGAAACCGGCGATTAGCCTGCAGAAAAAAGAGGATTACGGCCAGATTCGCGTAAACCTCAACTGGAATAAAGCGCAGGCACCGGCCAAAACCAAAGGCTTTTTAGGCGGCGTGTTTGGCGGTGGCAACAAAGGCATTGACCTCGATCTTGCCGCTTACGTTGAGCTGAATAACGGCCAGCGCACCATTGTGCAGGCGCTGGGTAGCCATTTCGGCAGCATGAACAGTGAGCCTTTCGTCGAGTTGCAGGGCGATGACCGCACCGGTGCGAAAAGCGACGGCGAATGGCTGCACATCAACGGTCGCCAGTGGAGAGATATCCGTGAAGTGTTGATCTTCGCTTTTATCTATCAGGGCGCGCCAAGCTGGGAAAATACCGACGGCGTGGTGACTATCAACATGCCGGATCAGCCGCCAATCGAAACCTTCCTGACGGAAGGCAACAATCGCCAGAACATGTGCGCCATTGCGCGGCTGGTGAACGATGCCGGTTCGATTCGCGTGGAACGCATTAACCGTTATTTCAGTGGCCATAAAGAGCTGGACGAAGCATTCGGCTGGGGCTTTAACTGGAAAGCCGGTTCAAAATAATCAAAAGAGGGCAGGAAAATGGGATTTTTTGACAAGCTTAAAGATGGTCTGAACAGCGGTCGTGCCGAACTGACTAAACAGGTTGGCCGTTACAAAAACAAAACCTTTCTCGAAGGCACGGTCGCGGTTTGCGCGCGTATCGCCGTCGCCAGCGATGGCGTCAGCGCCGAAGAGAAACAAAAAATGATCGGCTTTCTGCGCGCGTCGCCGGAGCTGAGCGTATTTGACACCAATGAGGTCATCGCACTGTTTGAAAAAATAGTTCGCTCGTACGATTTCGATCATGAGATCGGT
>NZ_LN907829.1 GCF_001517405.1 Duffyella gerundensis
CGAGCTCCATATTCATTGTGTCCGCACCGGTGCCAGCGAGCGCAGACAGCAGATATGCAACCGGATGTGAGGCTTCATCAGCGGCAAAACGATAGCCCGACGCGTTTTCGTCTTCGCAGGCCGGCTCAAAATCTTCAGCACAGCCCATCGCTTCGCTGATTTCCCAGCACAATCGATAGGCCATGCTTTGCAGATGCTCAATATCATCCTGAAGGGCATTTATTTGCCAGAAAGAAGCACCTGATCCGTTGTTTTCAGTGAATTCAGCAGGCTGAGAAGATGGAGCATCAGTTGCAGTGTGTGTCTCGATCTCTGATAAATCAGCTTCTGTGTGCGCAACTGGAGATGACTCATTTTGAATATCATCCAGCAAATCAGAGTCTTTAGAGGGCGTCTTTTCGTCTGTAATGTGCAGCTCGTTATTTCGCTGTATATCAGCAGCGATTAGCTCAACCTCTGTTTCTACCCCATAAGTAGCGGCCTCATCATTGGCCCCAACAATTGGCACAACTGACGCTTGAGGTTGAGATTGGTGCAAAACCTCCTGCTCCAGATCCTCAGGGTGCAACATAGGCTTTCTGGCGTCCCGAAGCTCCAACAGCCACCGGTCATAGTCCATTTCGTCATCCGGCAGCGCGTCAGTCAGATCACCAATAAGCTCGTCAAGGAACATGTCCTGAGACCAACTTTCAGGATCGTCGAATTTCTGACAGCACCCGCCGAATACTTCTGTGAAGGTTTTAACAGCCTCAATGCCTTTATTAAGGCAATAGTTGTCCCAGACTTTTTCCGCACTTTGCCTCAGGGACAGCAACTGGTTGATACTTTCTCTTTTAAATCCGGATGTCAGCAGTGTCGGCATCCAGGGAAAGAGATGCTTAAGAGTGTCTTCCATTCGACTTATGGTTGAATAGTGAACGGGCAAACCTTCCTTTGCCAGAATAGCTGACAGCTCACGTAAGGTTGCTTTTCTGCCAACAGCTTCCTCATGAATTTTTCGCACATTCTGCACGCCAAACGCTTTATCAATAAACGTTAGCGAACCACGCCCTTCATTTTCTGCCAGATGACCAACCAGACAATTCAGTCTGCCCGGCCAGGGCTTTACGGCGCATAAAATTTCATTGAACCGGCTTTCGCCCGTTTCTTCCCAAAGCTCTTTAAGGATTGCGTACCGGGTATTTCCCCCGTCGCTGAACGTCCATATCCCTTCAGGCAGGCGGGGGTCGCGAGTAACAATCGGCACGGAAGCAAGCCCGCGAGCTCTGATTGATTCCTTGATGTAGTCGAAGCGTGGATTACGCGTCGTGCGCGGGTTATCCGGGTTAGGCCGTAATTGATCCAGCGTAAACGACCGAGTAACAGTGCTTTCTGCGTCAGCAAGTGAGATCTCAGGAAAGGTTTTATTCATCGGGACTGTTTCCTGTAATCATATCCGAGGTCATAACCGCCTTCCGGGTATTCAGAAAACAGCGTGTATTTGCCATCAAACTGCACCTTCAGGGTGCCGGTTGGGCCCTGACGTTGTTTGCTGATAATAATTTCTGCCTGCCCCGGATAGTTGGTGTCCGCGTTATAAACCTCGTCCCTGTAGATAAAGCTAATCAGATCAGCGTCCTGCTCTAACGCGCCTGAGTCACGGAGATCGCCGTTATTCGGACGTTTATCGGCCCGCTGCTCAACTTGTCGGTTGAGCTGAGAAAGTGCGAGCACAGGGCAACCTAGCTCTTTACCTAACGCTTTCAGCGAACGCGAAATCTCGGCAATTTCCTGCGTGCGGTTTTCCATGCCAGGGCAACGTACCAGCTGCAGATAATCGATCATGATGAGTGAAGGCTGCCCGTACTTACGGATATAACGACGCGCACGGGTACGGAGGGTTGCCGGAGTCTGGGCACTGTTATCATCAATGATGAGGCGATTGCGCCACTCAGCCAGTTCATGCGCCCCTTTACTGATGAGATCCCATTCTGTGTCACCAAGATCGCCGCTGCGCAGACGACTAAGCTCAACCCGGCTACGCATGGAAAGCAGCCGCATCATCAGCTGTTCGGTAGGCATTTCGATACTAAAGATAAAGACACTTTTTTGCGGACGACCCAGCAATGCGCCAATGCACCAACTGAGTGCCATGGAGGTTTTACCCATTGATGGCCTGGCAGCCAGCAATATAAGGTCTCCAGGCTGAAGCCCGCAGGACATGTAATCCACCGCAGCCATGCCAGTCGGAGTGCCTGTTATAAAATCATCTGATGCAGTGGCTGTCTCCAGCTTGCTGAGCAGCAAATCCAGCGCTTCCGTTACTTCGATCTCTTTCGCACTCTGAATCACGCCCTTCTCACTGAGTTTGAAGAGCGCATTTTCAGCATGCTCAGCAACCTCTGGCGCGCTAAGGCGGTGGTGATGAACGTCGGCCACAATGGCATTTCCAACAGCCAGTAGCTCTCGAAGACGGCTTTTCTCCACCATGACGGCGGCATAGCCCATGATATTGGCAGCGGAAGGGGTATTTTTGGAGAGTTCTGCGAGATAAGCGAACCCGCCGCAACGCTCAATATCACCGCTACGCTCTAGCTTCTCACTAAGCGTAATCAGGTCAAAAGGCTGTGCAGAAGCAGACAATGTAGACATGGCCATGTAAATGGCGCGATGCCCGGAAATAAAAAAATCTTCCTTCTTCAGCAGCAGATTGACGTCGTCCCAACGATCGTTATCCAGCATCAGCGCACCAAGCACGCACTGCTCTGCCTCAGTCGAAAAAGGTATATCAGTAGCTTTTTCAGGCATGAGTTACCCCTTCCACCTTGAATATGGAAATTCAGAAAAACAAATTAAAGGAAGTTATTTTGTTGCGGATTTCGCCGTTATTTCATCGAGGTAAACGTCGAGATATCGATCAATTAAGCCCTGCACTATTTTGGCAGAAGTCATCACACGTCCGAAAACTGGGCTCGCCTTCATAGCGGCTTGTTCAGTTTTCATTCGTCTGTCTGGACCAATATATACAAGCGGTGCCGGCTTTTTTGAAAATTCATGTGAGGGCATAACTGCTCCAAGTTAAGTTTCTCTACAGGATTGCCTTTAACTCAAATTGAGAAAGACCCTTCTATTACTGACAACGACCTGAAATCCCTGATTGGCTGACACCAATATGCATCACGCATGCACAAGAAACGCACCCTCACACTACTGTCCTATGTTAAGAAAGTGCCTATTTATGGTAATGTTTAACAGTAGTTTTAGTAACTTATTAAATATTACCACCACTTATGGCTTTCGTGCAATTTTTTCCCATTTAATGAAATTTATTCCCACAACTCGCGGCGTAATTTCCTTTAAAATCATGACAATAATTTCCGTTAAGGAATGCGCATGCTAGATACGATTGAGAAGAGACTGAAGTGTTGCAGGGCTGCAACAGGCACATCTCCGCAAGAGATAGTGAATTATGTGCAGCAAAAAGAGATGGATCTGTCTTATACCACTTATACGCGCTGGGAATCAGGCGGAACCGTTCCTGCCCGCCGTATAGACGTCATTAACCATATTGCTGATTTTTTCAGCAAGAATGGGCTAAAAGTAGAAGGCGGCTGGATCATGACCGGCGAGGGCTTTCCTCCTCAATTTACAGAGTATACAGAACTGGATGAGGACACTCTTTTCATTTTAGCCAGCAGACAAATGCCCAAAGCAGAATTAGTCCAGGTCGGCGGAACCTACGGAGAGCCATATGTCAGTTTCGGAGAGTTCTGTATTGTTTCAACTGACATAAGTATCGAATCTAATAACAACAAGCTCTGCTATGTCAGAGAGAAAAATGGGTTGTTAATAGGTTTAGTTAAAATCGTAGACGAAGATCATATAACCATTAACGACATTAAATGTAAGAAGGTTGACATTATAGAATGTCGGAGAGTGAAGTGGATTCAAAAGAAGTAAAATTCAGATTTCATAGCAGCAGCATTGAAGTCATCAAATTCCTTGATAAGCTGGAAAAAACAACTTACATCTCTACACTTCTTGTAGAGAATAATGATATTTCAGCACATCAGAGTAATGGGTATGCAGACTGGGATAATAAATTTTATTATGGCGGAAAATACAAAGACAGCCTTCTCATAAAAATCGGGATCGAGTTAACTAAAATTGAAAAAGGTGATGTCAGTACCGTCATATGGGATGAAGCATTAAAAGCTGATATAAATAATCTTATAGACCAACAAAGAAAAGAACATAACATTTATCATGGCATTAGCTTCATTTACGGGATAAAGAGCAACATGAGCATGGCTCTTAATATATGCACGGGTAGAGAAACATCTCAGAAAGAATTTGAGAACTTAATTCTACCAATGCGTTTTGCACTCCTAAATTATTTTAAGGATTTATGATGTTTACCAAAGACTTAACCGTTGACGAAAAACACGTTGATTTTCAAGGGGTTGTTGACGGTCTTTACTACCCATTCTATATGGAGTGGACACGCCACGCGTTTATGAAAGAAGAGTTGGGCCTGGATTTGGAGCAAGAATTCACAGAAGGCCGAATCCATATGATTCTTGAGTATACGATGCGATTTAAGAAAAGTTTGCAAAAAGGTGATGAAATGCAGGTCACCTGTTCCGTTGCCGAAAATGAGAAAAAGAACCGTGTTAATTTTGTTCAGCAGATAATAGTCAATGGCTCTGTTTATGCTGAGGCTGTATTTGTAGCAACCTGCCTTGTTAATGGCCGCCCTTCTGTCCCAGAAGTTGTGAAAAATGCTATAGCAATTTAATATCAAGGGAATCCGTTCGGATTCCCTGTTAACTAAATATCTATAAATATATATTTACTATCCCCCTTGGAGATTATTTTTTTATCAACAACCTTTGATGCCTTAATCATATAACCGCTTCTCTTTTTAAACTTACCTTGAAATTCCACCTCTTCATATATGCGCGCTCTGAAAAAAACGACTGTCATTTTTAGAATGAAGTATGCCCATTTTTTCTACCGCCGCTTGCACCTTTTTTTTATCAATTTGGATAGATTTATAATTGATGAATTTGAATATTGTTTCAGGAAGGGAAATGAATATAAAGCCGCTGACCGCATGCACTAAGCTATCACTTTCATTGATACTCAAGTCTCTATTTTCAATGGATTCTGAGAGCCAAGTAATAAAGATTGGGCCCAATTCTTTTACATCATTAATATTATTTTCGCCGACTTCGTTGGCTGGCATAAGTTTTTCATTCGTTAATCCTTCCTTAACACAAATTACTGATTCTTCTGCCTGGGTTGCTGTTTCATCCAAAGCTAAACTATTGGTTTTTTCTTCAGGATCAGCGGTTAAATATTCTTCATTAAAGGAAGTTGCTGCCTCCTGTTTTGTTGCTTGCGAATTTTCTGAAAAATCATGGTCCCTGGCAGGCATTTCAGTCTGATGAAGTGTGTCCGCTCCCATGTCGTTATCATCATTAACGCCAAACATGCTCAGTAAAAGAGCTGTGTCGTCTTCCTGAGCGGCAGTGTCGCCCACATGTCCCTGTTGAGGGGGCTGTTGCCCGGCATTTTCTACGCCCTGTTGCAGCTCTTCTGTGACCAGGTTTATGTCAGCCTCAGAATGAGACAGAGCCGAGGAGAGTAAAGCATCCAGATTATTTACAAGTTCTGGACTAGCCGATGAATCACTGCCTGAGAATACCGCGCCAGATGCCTGGCTCTTAACTATGTTTTGATCAATTGCGGGCTGCAGACTAACCATGCTTTGTAAGTCTGCAATGGGCGAAATATCCTGCGAAGTAACATGATCTTGAGCTGCCGGCAATGTGTTGTTAAAAAGCCCAGCTGCGTGCAGTTCAGGTGAGCACACCAGTTCTTTTGCTTTCTCCAGGATCTCCTCTATCAAAGGTATTCCGCTTGTCCCCTGATGCATTAAACGTGTCATAGCGTCTAAAGCTGCAGGGGTGGAAGAAAGCCATAAAACTCCATCCTGCGGCAAAAGGCGTGAGGCAATAAATGATGCCAGTGCCCGCCCATTGGTATTGCCGACACCATCAGGATTATTTCGGAATCTGAAAACACTATCTGGGGCTTTCACCCCGGGCGGCCAGAAGCTGCCATCCAAAAGCTCGCCTTCAAGATATGCCAGTAGAGGCAGGTGATGAAATAACGCCGACCAAAAAATCACAGCATTCCATAGTGAATTTTGCGCTGCCTGCTCTTCAGGAGCTGCTCCGGGTGGAAACATATACCCCTTAGCTAATCTGACGCTATAAGCCGTAAACTTTATCGTCAAATCGAGATATCCGCCTTCAGAACTCCACTCTCCAGCTGACGTGGCCGGTACATTCTGAGTGGCATGAGCGAGCATCTTGATAGGCTCCAGGTAAAGTTTTTCATACACATTCTCAGGGAGAGACGTATTGTCCCAGAGCTGTTTTAACAGCTTTTTTCGGTGTGGCTGAGCCAGCAACTCAGCCCCTGTTGAGGGTGTGAAGTACCCTGAAGGGTATTTTTTGGCTGAATTGCCTTCAGCTGTATCCTTGCCTGAAAATAAGTTTTTCAGCTTGTTTAACATGCAGCATTCCTGAAAGTTTAGTGTTGGTCCGAAAGGGCGTTAATAAGGTTTAGGACGTCTGTTGGACGACTTGCCTCATCATTTCGTTGAGTACCAGCGCTTTTCTGGCCCGTGTAGCTGCAACATAAAGCAAGTTCAGCTCATCTCTTTTGTCTTCTGCGCTGATCAGCGGATTGTTGATGTCATTAAAATCGTCGTTGAGTACGACTGTGTCCCATTCCAGGCCTTTACTACGATGAGCGGTTACTACCGTTAAATCTGCCTCGTTTTCGTTATGCGCGATCTGTCTCCTCAAAATCACGAGCTTCTGAGGAAGAGGAAAGTACATTTCCAACAGTTTTATAGCCTGCCCCATATCTGCGTCTTTTGTGGCTTTTGCTATCGATTTAAACTCCTCAAAATCCCGGTAATCTCTGGTGAGCAAGGTTGTTTGCATTCGCTCGGGCATATCAACTGAGAACCAATATAAATCCTCCAGATCTTCAACACGATATCCCTGGATACCGCCAATCCAGCAGACCCTCTTACCTTTAAGGCTGGCCGTGAGAGCTACCCCGATAACGCCAGATATCGTTCTACTGATTACACAATAATGCGGTGTATCTTCCGGAAGCGTATCGCTAACACTGTCTGCACCGCCGTAGCCACTGACAGTTCGTTTTTCTCCTGCCTCTTTTAATAGTGCATTTGCCACTTTTGCCACAGCCGGTCCGAACCTAAAACTGTTTGTTAGCCACAGACGATCTGCATCTGCCAGCTCAACTGCATTAAGGGCATTTTCAGCCCCCCTAAAACGGTAAATCTGTTGATATTGGTCACCGACAAGAATGACGCTACATTTCTGATTGAGTACAAAATGACTCGTTACAGGATTTGCATCCTGCGCCTCATCAAAAAGGATTAGATCCCATTTCAAACTAAGGTCTGGAGTTGAAAGCTGAAACAGCTTCAGATAGGTATCGTGAGTAACAGGAAAACGGGAATCAGGACGGGTCATTTCACCCCACAAAATTTGTACGGCCCCTAAAATCTTCCCGGCATCAAGACCGCAGCGATCGTTTTCGTCAGGAAAATGAGTAATACCCGGTTCGGAATCAGCACTGTAGAGGAAGTTGTTCAGCGAGATAAGGCTCATTTTTGCCAGCGGCCAGTGCCGAGAATTCAGCAGCTTTGCAATGTCGGTTATACGAAGAGATGCAGTAAGGCGATGCTGAAAGAAACGACCGAACTGGGGCCAGGCAAGCTGATGCGACGTTTTGCATTCAACATTAAAAGGAAACCTGCGTTCAGCCTCATCCCTAATCGCACGATTATAAGCAAGATAAAGCATTCTCTGTTCCGGGTTCGCTCGGGCGAATGCTTCCAGCGTTGACGTTTTACCGGTTCCGGCAAAAGCTCCCACGACAAGCTTGTTTCCCGTCCACGCAATGATTTTTTCCTGTTCGGGAGTATGTTTAAGAGACATAGCTCGGCAACCTCTAACAATTGAATGTAACGAGGCTGCCGGTTTTCAGGATTAGAAACGACCATAAACTGAATGTTGAAGTTGAATATTTTCTTCTTCAGCCCCCTTCCAGATGCAGAGCAATAAAAACGCCTCCGAAGAGGCGTTATGGTTCAGGCATCGTGCTTTTCATGTCCGTTGAGGCGAACTGACCATCTGCCAGTGTAATGGGCGGGCGTATAAATTGTACGCCAGCTTTTAAGTGTCAGGGCATTACCGGTAATAACTTCTGCGGGAATGCCACACAAAGACAACTGGACGTAAGACATATCAGCGGCCAGCGGGTCAACGTCAGTTACTGATACCCATAGCTGTTCATGCGGAGAATATCCGCGCTGAGCAAACTCTTCGGCAAAAGCAATCACCATGCATCCGGCACCACTCGCCGGTTCCTGCAGTGTAATAAAGCCACGATCCGGAAAACGCTCGCTGATACCGTGTAGCTGTATTGAAGCCATCATGCGGGCAATATCCCAGGGCGTAAAAAACTGACCCCGGTATTTGTCTCCCATATCCAGCTCCATGAATACACTACCCAGAAAATCACAACGTTCAGCCTCAAGTGCCATCACGACGAGTGCCATCAGCTTAGCCATGTTACTGACATCTTCCTTTTCATAGCCGGCTATTATGTTGAGATACCGGTTTTCCAGCTCCTGATCGAAACGGACGCTGTTGTGCAGGGAGATAGCGGTGCAGCTAACTAAGTCCTCAAATACCTTGTGGCGCTTATGGTATGTCGCTGTCACCTGGAGCAGCTTCAGAAACGCTTTTTTGTATTCAATCGTCATTCGTGTTCTCCAAAAAAAAGGGGAACACGCCCTGAGAGGAGTGTTCCCCTCAGGGTATTAGGGTCGCGATTAACGACCCGTGAGTTTATTTACCAGTCATTCACTTCAAAACCATCAACCTGCGGTGCGCCGGATTCAAATATCAGGAGCTCCACTGCATCATGCTTTACCAGCGAAACGATTAGCCGGCGAACGCCTTTTGACAGACCTTCCGCCTTAAGTCTCAGCACCGGACTTGAAGAAGCGGTCAGCCGGATTATGTAGCCAAAGCCGATATAGTGGATCCATTCACCTGGCCCCCACTCATCACGCCGACTGGAGATCTCATCGAGTAGCTCATTATCCAGAGACGTCAGGTGAGCCGTCGAGACCACACGGCATCGTAGATACTCGTTCATACCCGGACCTCCTGATATGAAACGGCTAACGATGGCTGCGTGCTGTCCTCGGCTTCAGGTTCATCCACATTATCCGGAACGACAGCCAATACTTCCGCGGCCAGTTCGTCAACGGTAACTTCACCGCTACTGACGTGTTGCCCGCGATCGTAGCAGTCATAACCTTCCAGCTCATGAGCCGGCTCGCTATACCAGTGACGAACCTCGCAATCAAACATTGCCGAAAGCGCGGCCACTGATTCACCGGATGGCGGAAACCAGGGTGAGTCGAAAGACAGCCTTATGCTGTTTATCCCTTCACGCTGAAAGCGGACGTTATGGCCGGCAGGCCATTCCATTCCGTATAGCCGACAGTAAAGGCTTGTTGCCGTAGACATACCGGCCAGCAATCCGCCGCTTCCGTTTATCTCAGCCGCAAGCCGGCTGGGAATAATCTACAACAGATCACAGGGCTGGGAGCGGTCAGGAAACTGCCCGAGTTTTTCCCAGCACAACGCAACGTCAATATCCCGCGAAAGGGTCGCTACTCCAAACCAGTCGGCATAGCGATCTTCTATCAGCCTGCCAATTTGTCGACGCGACAACTCCGGAATGCTTTCCCACTTTATGGCACCAATATCCGACTGATGATAAACACGACTTATCAGTCGGATATGTTGACCGTCCAGAGGGACGTCTTTTTGCAGATATTCCAGCCATTGTTCATATGCCTGATTAGCCAGCGTACTCTGACCGGTCCCTAGTCTTATAAGCTCAGGGAATGGTGGAAAAGACACCGTTTTAACGGGCCTAAGCAAGCCGCCACAGCCAGCAAGGAAAATTTTAATGCTCTGCATAACGGCATGACGGTAAAGGGGCGCCGTTTCGCCTTTTATCCATTCTTCGGCAACGGCCAGAAGCGGAGATTTACCGGTAATTTCAAAATGATTTCTGCACCAGTCAGACATGGTTGATTTCCTCTCAGATAAAAAAAGAGGGCATCATCCCGTGAGGAATAATGCCCTCACGGGATGGCAGCGCGCAAAGTGAGCGCTACCGGGTTGGTTAATTAAGCAGCCTGGGCCGCTTTTTCAGATGACTGCAGTAAAAAATCTGACGCTTCTCTCGCGTGCCGGCAGGCACGAAAAAGGGCTTTTTTGTCCTCCTTCAGCACCTTCAGCCAGGAGTCGATATAGCTTTCGTGCTGAACCTCGCCGTAAACGCCAAGCTGGGCGCAGAGAAACGCGCTGCCCATTTCGGCTATCAGCTCCTCAAATGCATAAACCGGATCGCCAAACTTTCTGGATGATTTGGTTATGCCTTCGCGGCCGAGTCGCTTTTCATGGCCTGATGCATGCACCATCTCATGCAGCAGCGTGGACCAGTAATCGGCCTCGGTGAAAAATTGCTTCGCCTCCGGCATCACAATTCTGTCGGTGGCCGGGCTGTAGTAGGCGCGATCCTGTAAACGAATGCTGATAGCCACGCCTGCGGCATCGAGCAGTTCCAGTATCCGCTGCTCGGTCGGCCAGTGAAGCCTGCCCTGCTCATCTTCATCAGGTGAGGCGTGCGGTATATCAACAGCTGATTCGGGCAATCCGTCACACTGATCGACGTTAAACAGGAAGTTGGGCTTTATCATCACCCGCGACTCCATCAGCGGATTACCTTCGGCGTCGAAACGCGGGTTTCCGCTGAGGTCTTCAGCCTGTTTTTCAAAAGGCTTGAAAATAACGGTCTGTGCACAGGTTTCACCCTTACGAACCTGGCCGCCCATGTCCTGAGCCTGTTTGTACGTCACCCAGCGATCCGTTTTGTACCCCTTCTCTTCGGCCTCAAGCCAGAGAAGCAGAACGTTAACACCGCTGTAGGCGCGCCCCGTCGATGCATTGACCGGCAGCGGGCCAGCGGCGGCGTACTTCTGTGTCGTGCGCCACGGTTTTTTCCATGGCGCGACGCCTTTCTCAAGCGCCTCCACAATGCGATCCGTCACCTTCTGATAAAGATCGACGGTTTCAGTTTTCTTTGCGCGACGGGCCTTGGTTGGTTTCTTCACGGGATACTCCTTAAGTAAAAAAAGGGCGTATCCCTTCCCCTTTGGGCGAGAAATACGCCCAGGGGGTCAGTTGGTTAAACGACGGTAAGAACTGAACCGTCGGTTTTCAGGGTTTTAACGAGTTTCTCCAGAGCGTTTCTGGCATGGGAAAAATCAAGCTCATCGCTATATCTGGCTCGTTTACATCCGATAAATGCCGCCTCTTCAATCAAATTCGAGGCAGAAACATACCAGCGCGCACGCTCTCCGTTGTCATAACACGCGGGGAAATGCACCACTCGCATTCGGTCGAGCCGCCCGGTGAACTGACGCAGCTTTGCCACGCTCAGCCAGTGAACGGGACCACGAAGAAGGCGAAAGGCTTCACGCGTGCCAGACACGACTACGCGCTCCTCACTGCCGAGCTCGCTGAAGAATTCAGCGCCGCCCATATCAAGCGCATGCGCTGAATAGCCATCACCAAAGTGCATTTCAGCCAGCACGCCGGGATCGGTGCTGCCTCCCCTGAACCCTGCTGGATAAATGCGTGTAAGTCGCGGAAAAAGCCTGCCCAAATCTAACCGCCGGAATTCAAGATAAACGCCTTCCTGCGGACAGATAATGAGCGTGACGGACATAGCCTGATGGTCAGTTTCCCTGAACAGCTGTGCGAGCTGCGTATTGTCAAAATTAAGCATGAGATCGCCTTACAGGATTGAAGGGATCTCATCCCGGCGGGATAAAATCCCTTCGGGGTTTAATGGTTGAGATGTCGGGCCGGAAGTGCCTGCTACAGTGAACATCTCAGGCCGTAAAGCCTGTATTCAAATTCATTGATAAGCAGCCACTCCTGCGTTGTCACGACGCGTTCGGCTCCGGACATCATCGCCAGCATGAGCTCATCGGCGGTGCCGTTGAACACGTTGTCGTCCCTGAAGGACGCCGGTGATGACAGGTTAAGCGTCGCGTCATGACGGCACAGCCAGCGAACCGGTAAGGACCAGCTGGCGGCACCGGCAGAAGACGTAATCTCAAAGCAGCCTTCGCCATGGTTATAAAGCAGAACCAGCGCGAGACGGGTGAAAAGGTCAACCGGCTGGCCGTGGGGGGTGATAACATCCAGTTTGCCGTCGGTACTGTCGGATCGGGAACGTGTTATCAGCACGCTCTGGTCGGTAAAATCACCTCCATCCATGCCGGAGAAAAGAAACATTTCCGGATCCGGGAAAAGCTCCGATGACCGTTCCATGCGCAGTCCGTTAACGGGATTGCAGGGACGCAGATTCACGGGCAGCTGCCAGAAAACCCCGGTGATCGCCAGGACAAACGTGGCCCACCGTTCAGGCGGGACGGTCGCCTTTTGGGTGACGATATAGTGAACATCTGCAGTACATGCGGGAAGTGAAAGGGGCGTCATAAATCCTCCTGAAAAATTAGGGGGATCAACGCCCGTGAGGGAGTTAAATCCCCCAAAGGGTTAAATGTGGTGTCTGAAATCAGATTGCAGCTTCTGAGGTTTCGCAGTCGGGCTCAGCAAGATAAAGCTGCGCATGATGCCTGCCTTCATCAGTGCCATAATCCCAGGTCCACGGGCAGATCTCTTTACCAAGGGTAGTGAGGCCGGCCAGCATGTCGGTAAAGGTTGAAGATGAAAAACGTCCGCAGGTGGTTGCATAGGCAAGATTACTGGCAACCCCCTCAAGCGCGTCATCGATGGTGTACGGATGCTTAAGCTGCTGCAGCTCCGGCAGATCAAGTTTCTGGCGGGCCTTCAGGTACATAAGTTCACCCTCAAGCATAGACAGGACGTGCATATCCCCGATCAGACCTTCAGATGATTCGTTAACTTCAGTTGACATATACATCGTTAAATTCTCCAAAAAAGTGGGAAGACTGCCTGCGGGAATTGTTCCCGGGGGCAGGCAGGGTTAAAAATGGTCATACTCTCCGTACTGATCTGCCCGAAAATCAAACTTTGCACTCTCAGCCGCAAACTCATAAAGCGCGGGTTCTGTGTTTATCCCCAGATTTACGACCGTTTCCACAAGATCGGTGCACCGTGTATCGGCATAGCGTCCTGCGGCAAGGCCGTAATGAAGCCTGTGTATGACGCTGAAGATGCTTTCCTCTGCGTCAGTAAGCTCCGCTGGAGAAGAGCGTTCGGTTCCCGTGCTCAGGCGAACGTTGGCCCGGGCAATAAGCAGATCACCTTCAAGAAGAGCAAGATGATGTAAATCACTGATCACGTTGTTCATCAATTTATCTCCCTGTCCTTACTGATACGCATAACGCAAAGTTGCCATCTGGTTAGCCAGTTTCAGTGCGAAACGGCGTGCCTGACTGCGGGTGCGGAACTGTTCAGAAGGGCTGTTAAGGGATCCAAACCGGTGATTACCGTGAAAGGTGCCGGAACGGGTAAGAATGCCTGCGGTCCACTTTCCTGACGGAAGTTGGTGCAGCTGTATCCGGAAACTGAGGTTTCCTGAACGATTGGTTAGCCAGTAGTTTTCATCCTGTTGGTCGCCGAAACGCTTAAGGACGGCGGACAGTTTTATGCTGCAGGCGGAGATAAATTTTCCGGGGGAAAATGTGTGTGAAAGAGGCAGGGTAATCATGGTGTTTCTCCTGTAAAAACGGGAAACACCTGCCCTGTCGGGAAAGATGTTTCCCGGGGGGATCCGCTGAGCGGATGGATGGTTAAGAAGGTAATCAGTTCTGGCGTGTTAACACGGTAAGTGTCGCCAGTACTGACGTTGCCATTTGCGCCGTTTTACGGGCCGCTCTGAACGTATGAAACTCACCGTGACGGCTATGCACAAAGGCTTCCGACGGCTGTCCGTCGATCATCTTACGAACCATAACAATGGCGTGGTAACGACGATCGTCAAACCAGACGTGGGAGCGGTATTCATGCAGGCCGGAGGGTGAGGCAAGCCAGGGCGTTCTTCTGATGGCCGCTTTGAGTCGGGGACAGTCTGAAACAAAGCGTGTTGCGGCAGAACGGGCCAGATCAAAGGGTTTACTGAACTCAGAAAGAAACGAACGGATAAGTGACATGATTTCTCCTGAAAACGGGAGAAACATGTGCCCGATCGGGAATGTTTCCCCGAAGGACGTAAGGCCGAAGCCGGACAGTTAAGAAACCTCGATCGTCACGCAGTAGGAGCGAAAACTGACGATATCTGCTTCCAGAGGTGAGCAGATGTACCACACTTTACGTGTACTTCCTTTCAGGCTTGGGAAGTGTTCTTTTGCAGCTACCCGAAGGCGGTCATCTCAAGCTACGAGACCATTGGTGGTTGTCCGGAGACAACGTAAGAAACAGGTTAATAATAGCGTTTACTGTCCCTTTTTTTCAAGGAAATATTATTCATCATTAATCATGCGATTATAAACGCGGGCAACATAGGCACCCCGCCCGTCGCCATGCCCGAGATCCATTGATACAAGCGCCTCGGCTTCCTTGCGGCTCATTCCATTTTCAACATGAAAATTAACGGCGTCGCGGGAATAAGCATATCGCAGGCTGTGGGGTGCATTAACGCCTGTCATGCCATTTTCTCTCAAAACGTTATGAAAGCGATCAAGTGACTGGTGAAGAGTGGGTTTATCAATCAGCTTTCCATTATTTTCGACCGCGTAAGAAATAGCCTGATTCAATAATTGCATGACTTTTTCCCGCTCAAATATTGTAACGTCTCTTGCCCTTCCACCTTTCGATCCAAAAACAACGCTGATTTTATTTTCACCGGCAGCTAAATTTTGCTTCCATGTCTTCAAAGATTTTGCTGACTGGACAACTTCTTCTGCACGAAGACCTATATATCTTGCAAGCTGAATACCGATTGCTACCCCTTCATCTTTAAGCGAGACTGCAGCGACGACTTCGGCCAGCCTTTCATCAGTAATTGCGATTTTTTTGCCCTCCCTGCTCGCCCCTGATATTTTAAGCGCCTCGTTGCTTAATTTTTCATGAGAGGGATCGGCAAGAATATTCCTTCCTCCCTCTGAAAGCACTGAACGAATAGCGGCCATTTCATTTTGCAGCGTCCGGGAAGAGATATTTTCTTCCTGCCGGCTTCTTATATAATTCTCGATGTGTTTTGTTTTAATATGACTGACGTCCCGAATCTGAATATTAAGGGTTGCCAGTCGCTCCGAGAAGCGGCTGGCAATCTTTGAACGATCGGAGACTGTTTTAAAACTTCCTCCGCCCTGGCGTGCCAGCGTCACGAGTTGTTTACTTAATTTTTTAGACATATCCACCTCTGCCAGAATCCAGAACATTCAGTACACGCGTACTGATCGTTCTGTCACTCTGCGCACTTACATCTCTTCCCCGACGGCATGGTTGCCTTTGCGCTTCCTGCGGCTCAACTGGTATCTGTGCATCGGGGCGGCGAAATGTTGAGTTCTTGCGAGGCTTCCCCAAGTCTCTGACCTGTTTGCGGCTTGCGCCGTGCTGACGTTAGTCAGTCTGCCTCCGTACACCAGTTTCCTGATGTCGCCATCGATACCGAGTCGATCATTCTCCTTTTAATTAAACGCCCCAGACGTTTCGTTCGTCAGTGCCGCGTTGAGGTTGATAAATAGCCAGAGTTGTTCTGAAAACACGTACTACGTGCACGTCAGATTGTACCAGCCCGTTGAAAACCGCATTGTACGTGGGTTTGGACGTTATGCGCTGCGCGCGTCACTTTGTTCTCGTTTCACTCGAACCAAAGTGACGCCGCGCAGCTTCATGCTCCTGATGCGTCTTCCGCAAGCGCCCAAATGTTCCAAATGGGCTTATGCGTCATAGCAAAAGTCGGATGCAGCTCAGGGCGTATCCCTGAAAAGCTTCATAACGGAAGTGTGCGAAGCAGCATAAGCTATGCCGTTCGTGAGGTGCCTGGCGTGTGTAAAAGCCGTGGCTGAGATGTGTATATGAACCTTCATCGTCGCGTCATAGGTGCGCTTTTAAAGACGATATCTGCTTCCAAAGGTGAGCCGATTTACCACGCTTTTGCGTTCTCCCTTTCAGGCTGCGGGAGTGTTTTTGCAGCTACCCGAAGGCGATCCTCTCAAGCTACCGGACCATTGGTGGTCGTCATCGACGACATAGAACCGTTGAAAATATATCAATCGATCTGTAGAAATGTCAAATGTCAAATGTTAGATGTGCAATGAATATATAAAACAAAAATTTATCACAGGAGTAATCGTGAATATTGAATTGTTAAAAATCGGTGGCTATATATTACCTGCTGCTGCGATGTTACTTAATTTTGCTGCAAGATTTAAGACACTTACAAATGAGAGGATATCTGTTTATAAAGATATCAAGCCGCTTTGCACAGCGATAGAAATGAAACCATATGAAATCAAAGAAATTAACAAAGAAATAAATAATCTAATTCTATTTGAGGCCACGCGAATTAGAGACCCTCTTTTGGCGCAGCAACATTTAAAAAAATTAAGCTGTAATGATATTACGGATATTCAAGAATTAAGAAGCTTGCACATTGCATTGATCAGGAGGCCACTGACACCGCAACAGGAAATAAAGAAATAAGATTCATACTTAACAAGAAAAAATACAATAAAAGAAGGATGGAGGGGGGCGGACTTATAACCAATTGTCTTGCTGGTTATTACATTTTGTTCTTTTTGGCACTTAGATTGCCCAAAGAGGATATTTTACTTGCAGTAGCAATGCTTGTTATTTCTCTTGCCCTTGTTTGCGTTATATTAACAACAATTGCTACATATCCCATGTACGGATTTTATAAAAATAATAAAAAAATTGTTGATTCACTAAATAATTTTTCTATTGAATGAATTTTTTAAGATGATAGCTAAAAAAAGCATTCGAGCATCCGTTATCGTGGTGATTTATTTTAGATGCTGCATATATAATTGCTTTCATTTTTTAAAATAAACTTTACCCAACGTCTGCTTCGGGAATATTTTTTATAGGTGATATCATTTTATTGTGAATGCTTTAATAGTACCTAAGTGTATTCGTCAACTGGATACTGGTCATAGAACCCCTCTCAAGCATCCAAATCTTTTGGTTGCTTGAAAGGGGTTGAACAAGCCGAAGGCGCGTTAGCTACGTAGTTTATCACCTAGTGTTGTCTGGTTATCCACTTATCAACAGGATAGATCCAATAATTAACCGTACAGTTCCTTTAAAGATCCATATAGATCCCTGAGGCTTTAAAGCCTTATGTAGCAAGGCCTGAGAGGCCGTGTTGATGTTTATAAACTGGATAAATATGTTTATAAACAGGGAAAAAATGTTTACTAACTGGATAAGAGTGTTTATAAACGGGATAGTAAATGTTTATAAACTGGATGAGCTCCTGTTTTGTGATCATCTCATTTCCCAGTGTGGATAAAGTGTATATGGACAATAAAAACAAGGTGTTGCACCTTCCTGATGTTCTAAGCATCAGTGGTACTGGCAAAAAGTTAACCCCAAGTTCTAACAGCACCGTTCAGCCTGTGGCCCTGATGAGACTCGGCTTGTTTGTCCCCACACTGAAACGTAAAGGCTCGAAGGTAGAGAGTGTATCAATTGATGCCTCAAAGGAGCTAGCTGAGCTGGAAATCGCCCAAGCAGAGGGCTATACCGACATCCGCATCTCCGGGCCCCGCCTTTCAATGGAGACTGATTTTAAGGTATGGATCGCGATCATCGTTTCTTTTAGCCGCTACGGTGAAACGACGAACACTATCGAATTGCCCTTCTCTCAGTTTGCATCATTTGCGGGATATCCTGATAAAGAAAAGACTACTGTGCTGCGTATGCGTATCTCTGATGCGTTAACTCGCTTACGTGGGACAACGATAAGTCTTTCATCTAAAAACAAGAATAAACATACAGTTACAGGGCTTTTACAACGCGGCCAGTATGATGTTGAAGCTGATGTCATTCGTTTACAAGCTGATGAATCTCTGTGGGAGCTGTATCGTATAGACAATCAGGTTTTACTGCAGATGATCGTTTTGCGCAAACTTGCGAATAAAGGATCCGCTCAGGCACTTTATACGTTTCTTGAAAGCCTGCCTCAAAAACCCATTCCGCTCTCTTTTTCACGTATCAAAAAGCGCCTTATGCTTACCTCTCCGGATGCTCAACAAAATCGCACGATTAAGAAGGCAATCGAAGAGCTGCAGAAAGCAGGCTATCTGGATGCATCGGTAGTTAAGAAAGACAAAGAGTGGTTCCTCAATATCCATGGGCGTAATCCACGGTGTAATGTGACTAATCCTGCTGATTTTATTGCTGATTTCACCTAGTCGTCTGGCTATTCCTTGTATGCTTGTATTCGCAAAATGTTTGTAAACTGGATGATGTGATCTGCAATGTGTTTGTAAACAGGAAAGGCACTTGATTTTCGTCTGTGGTGAGATGTTTAGAAACGGGAAAACGAACTGCATGTTTATAAACTGGATATGTTGAACTGGTTGGCTGAGAGGGTTCAAAGATCGATATTGCCCTATTAAACTCCCTGTGCCCTGTGCCCTGTGCCCTGTGCCCTGTGCCCTGTGCCCTGTGCCCTGTAACCAGCCTGCATGTTTATAAACTGGATTTCTCCTCTTCAGCAGAGCGTATGGCTGCACGCCAAGCCCGCTGAGTTTTCCTGCTATCCCGTTTATAAACACAAACCACACGCCCTCCCCTGCAGCACTCATGAGAGTTGTATTGATCTGGTTTCCAGTTTGCAAACATCTCGGCTTCACTGTTTTCCAGTTTATAAACACATTTATGTGGAATACAATTTCAACGGCTCAATTAATAATCGTTTTAAAGCACGCGTGCCTTAGGAATGTCAGACCAGCGCGTAGTCCAGGCAGGGCTGAGCATTTCACGCTTCATTTTCCACTCAGTGTTAATTCCCTGTCCGGCAAACCACACATTTCCCAGCCCGGACTGATTAATGCCGTCCAGCACTTTCATCAATTGTGCGCTGTTAGGCCGTGGCCGATTATCGTCAAATAGATTGAGCTGGCTTACGCCGTTCGGCGTAAAGTTATCAAGCATGATGCCTGCTTTCATGTACCGGCGTCCCCCAAGCCAGATACGATCAAGCGACCGCATTGCAGACTCAATGATGTCCCGCGTGTCCTGTGTTGGCAGCGTCAGCTTCTCACCGGCGTTGTTTCCGTAAAACACCTCACCGTTGGCGTGTGGCGACGTCCGAATAAACACGCCGATGTTGCAGCAATACTGACGTTCCCCGCGCAGCTTTTCCGCTGCGCGTGAAGCGTACTGACACAGCGCCTGCTGCATGGCTGTTTTTGTAGTAATGCGCTCCCCGAAGCTGCGACTGCAGACTATCTGCTGTTTTGCTGGCGGCAACTCTTCGAGCGGTATACATGACTCGCCGTTCAGCTCCCGCACGGTGCGCTCCAGCACTACGGAAAAATTATCGCGAATAAACTTCGGCCGCGCACGCGACAGCTGCAGGGCTGTTTCGATGCCCATAAGGTTGAGCAGTTGGCCGATACGCCGTCCCACACCCCATACTTCCTCAACGGGTTGATTAGTCAGCAGGGCTTCAGTACGTTTCGGATTACCCGGCGTCAGCGCCAGCACTCCGCGAAACTGCTTCCATTCTTTACTCGCCCACTGTGCCGATTTCGCGAGCGTTTTGGTTGGCCCCATGCCGACACCGACGATGAGACCCGTTGTGGTAAACACATGCGCGCGCAGGCGACGACCAAAAGCTTCGAAGTCTTCACAGCCGTTAATACCTGTCAGATCCAGGAACATCTCATCAATGCTGTACTGCTCGACGCGTGGTGTTATCTCCTCAAGCGCGGTCATTACCCTCTGGCTCAGGCTGTGATAAAGCGCATAGTTTGAGCTGAACACATGTACCTTTTCCGGATAGTCCTGCGTTTTTATCTGGAACCACGGTGCACCCATTTTTATGCCCAGTGCCTTTGCGGCGGCAGAGCGTGCAATAACACAGCCATCGTTGTTACTGAGCACGACTACCGGCCTGCCACGCAGATCCGGACGGAAAAGCGTCTCACAGCTGGCATAGAAAGAGTTGACGTCAGCCAGTCCAAAAATAGGCATAATTATCTCCCACGGGCACGGGTACTGTTAAAGAACCAGGTGACAACGCCGAGCAGTTGCAGCTCTTCCGGATAGATAACGGGATAAGCGGGATTCATAGGTAGGAGAGCTACACGTGGTGTCAGCTGCAGGCGCTTAACCGTGAACTCACCGGCGACTTCGGCGATGACGATGTCGCCGTGCGTGGGTTGTTCTGCCCGATCGACCACCATAACGTCGCCGTCAAAAAGGCCGAGTTCCTGCATACTGTTACCACTGGCCCGCACGAAGAACGTAGATGCCCGTCTGCGAATACAAAGCTCATTCAGGTCCAGCTCTTTCTCTACATAATCCTGAGCGGGGGAGGGGAAACCGGCAGGACAGGGGTCTGCATAAAGCGGTACCCTTACCGTTGGAGTAAAAATCGGCGGCCACATCAGAGTCAGGCCCTGAGCGTAAATGGCCGTTTTCATTGTGCGATATCCCAAACATAATGCTGGGTGCAAACTAAAAAAATCATCGTAAAGCGCATAAAAATCCTCCTTTGAATTATACTGTTTATATGAACAGTATTATTGAGCCTGAAATTTCTGGCAAGAAGAAGCGAAACGATTACGCCTAAAAATGTTGTCGGAGTGCTGAACTGATCCTGAGATGGTTGAACGTTGACCCGTTTAGAAGAGCTGCCATAGCATCCGAATTAACATGCAAGAAACGGCAGTCAGCTTTAGAAACATAGCCCTTTTACAACCCAGGGAGACTTGACGTACTTGGCAGATTTAAACTATATTTCCATTATTCTGGAAATTTGGTTTTAGGGCTCATGAACATACACAATGCTGCTGTTGCACTCAGAGAGCTGGGACACGTGACGCGACTGGGAATTTATCGTGAACTGGTTAAAGCCGGACCTGAGGGCCTGCCTGTGGGTGAAATACAGAAAAGACTGACCATTCCGGCTTCCACGCTCAGCCATCATCTTTCTGCGCTGATATCCGCTGGCCTCATAAGTCAGGAACGGCAGAGCCGTACCCTGTTCTGCAGGCCCTGCTATGCGAAGCTTGAGCAGCTGATGGCTTTTCTGACTGAAGAGTGTTGTGCCGGCGGCAGCGGGTGCAGCCTGTCCACCGCAATTACCCACAAAGAGAACCTGCTGTGAATAACGTCAATGATGCTCTGAACAATATCGATCCAACTCTCCTGGATGCGCCCCTTTCGGAAGAGAAATTAAAGGCCGAAGAGGTGGCGCATCCGCCCCGCATCCTGATGCTCTACGGCTCGCTGCGGGAGCGCTCTTACAGTCGACTCACTACAGAGGAGGCCGCCCGGCTGCTGACGGCCATGGGCGCGGAGGTGAAGATATTCAATCCGTCTGGCCTGCCGCTGCCGGATGACGCCCCGGAGACGCATCCGAAGGTCGCAGAGCTGCGCGAGCTGGTGCTCTGGTCAGAAGGGATGGTCTGGTGCTCTCCTGAGCGTCACGGTGCCATGACCGGCATCATGAAGACGCAGATTGACTGGATACCGCTGACGTCCGGGGCGGTCCGGCCCTCGCAGGGGAAAACCCTTGCGGTAATGCAGGTCAGCGGCGGCTCACAGTCGTTCAACGCCGTAAACCAGATGCGTATTCTCGGGCGCTGGATGAGGATGATCACTATCCCGAACCAGTCATCCGTGGCAAAAGCCTGGGCCGAGTTTGATGAGGACGGACGCATGAAGCCTTCTTCATATTACGACCGCATCGTGGACGTCATGGAGGAACTGATGAAGTTCACCCTGCTGACGCGCGGGCGAAGCGATTATCTGACCGACCGCTACAGCGAGAGGAAAGAGAGCGCCGCACAGCTCTCAGAGCGGGTCAACCAGCGCAGCATATAAAAAAGCCGGCATCTGCCGGCTTTTGTTTTTCACACTCGTTATATATGCCACCTGAGGAAAAATCAGTGGCTGACGCGGTGACCGTGCTCATCAATGACTGCTTCGCCGTCCTCTTTGGTAAATGCGCCCTGCTGCGCGTCCGGCAGTATGTCCAGAACTGCTTCGGAGGGGCGGCAGAGCTTTGTGCCGAGCGGTGTCACCACCACCGGGCGGTTAATGAGGATCGGATGAGCCAGCATGGCATCGAGCAGCTCGTCATCGCTGAACCGGTCTTCGGCAAGGCCGAGCTGCTCGTACGGTTCGGTATTTTTGCGCAGCAATGTACGCACGCTGATGCCCATGTCCGCAATCAGCTTTTTCAGCTCATCGCGCGACGGCGGTGTTTCCAGATACAGAATAACCGTGGGTTCGGTGCCGCTGTTGCGGATAAGCGCCAGGGTGTTGCGGGACGTCCCGCAGGCCGGGTTGTGATAAATGGTGATGTCAGTCATAAGCGGTACTCCATAAAGGCACTGCGCAGGCGCAGCGCCGGGGTTAAGGTTAAACAGACAGGCGCAGGGCCAGCGCGGCCAGCGTCACAAACAGTACCGGCAGGGTCATCACGATGCCCACGCGGAAGTAGTAGCCCCAGCTGACGGTAATGTTTTTCTGCGCCAGGACGTGCAGCCACAGCAGGGTAGCGAGGCTGCCGATAGGGGTGATTTTCGGGCCGAGGTCGCAGCCGATGATGTTGGCGTAAATCATCGCCTCCTTCACCACGCCCTCAGCAGTGCTGCCGTCAATCGAAAGCGCGCCAACCAGTACGGTAGGCATGTTGTTCATCACCGAGGAAAGCGCCGCCGTCAGAAAGCCGGTGCCGAGGGTTGCGCCCCAGACGCCGTGCTCTGCAAACCGGTTCAGGGCGGCAGAAATATAATCCGTCAGGCCGGCATTGCGCAGTCCGTATACCACCAGGTACATGCCGAGCGAGAAGATAACAATCTGCCAGGGCGCACCTTTCAGTACCTTGCCGGTATCAATCACGTGGCCTTTCCGGGCTACCAGCCAGAGAATAAACGCCGCCACCGCTGCCACCAGGCTGACCGGTACGCCAAGGGGTTCAAGAGCGAAAAAGCCGGCCAGCAGCAGAATGAGAACAATCCAGCCGGTTTTAAAGGTGTGCGCATCGCGAATGGCCTCACGCGGCGCCTTCAGCTTCGCCAGGTCGTAAGTGGCCGGGATGTCCCTGCGGAAAAACAGGTGCAGCATCACCAGCGTGGCGGCCACAGAGGCGATATTCACTGGCACCATCACCGAGGCATACTCGCTGAAACCCAGTTTAAAGAAGTCTGCCGTGACGATATTCACCAGATTTGACACGATGAGCGGCAGGCTGGAGGTATCGGCGATAAAGCCGGCCGCCATCACAAACGCCAGCGTGGCGCCGGGGCTGAAGCCCAGCGCCAGCAGCATGGCGATAACGATCGGCGTCAGAATGAGCGCGGCTCCGTCATTGGCAAACAGCGCCGCCACTGCCGCACCCAGCAGAACGATATAAGTGAACAGCAGCCGGCCCCTGCCGCCTCCCCAGCGGGAAACGTGCAGCGCGGCCCATTCAAAAAAGCCGGACTCATCGAGCAGCAGGCTGATAATGATGACCGCAATAAACGTGGCCGTGGCGTTCCAGACAATCTGCCAGACCACCGGTATATCCCCGATGTGTACCACGCCGGTCAGCAGCGCCAGCGCGGCGCCGATAACGGCACTCCAGCCAATGCTGAGCCCTTTCGGCTGCCAGATCACCAGTGTCAGGGTCAGGATAAAAATCGCACCTGCCAGAAACATACTCTCTCCTTCTTAAATATAACCGCCCGTTAAAGCGGGCTGATAAATGTATGCTGCAAAACACATGCGTTTTATCGAATGTATTTTGACAAAATTTTTACATGCAGACGGCCTTGCCGTTGGTTGTTGCGTTATCACGTTCGGCCTGCTGACTGAGATGCAAAATGTCGTCCCGCTGGCACAGATATGCCTGCTCAATGATCGCTGCTGCCCACGCAGGCATGTGTGGCGATAACCGGTAATGGATCCACTTGCCGTCACGTCGGTCGATAAGCAGTCCACTCTCTCTGAGCAGGGCCAGATGCCGTGATATTTTTGGCTGTGTTTCTTTCAGGATGTAGACAAGCTCGCAGACGCAAAGCTCGCCTTTTTCGCGCAACAGCAGTACCAGGCTGAGCCGGGTTTCGTCAGAAAGATTCTTAAAAAGTTGCAGGGGCAGAAGTGGCGGCATAATTTCTCCTTCGTTGCGGACAGCAATAAGTCTCGTCCTCTGCAGCCGAAAGGTCAATTTTATATTTATAAATTCATATATGTTATGGCGTGTTGACAGGCTGTTCTGTACAGCTGGATGAGGGCATAGCGGTTATTAACAGGAGAGTTCGGACCTGCCTGTGCAGGGTCTGACCGCCATGAAGATGGCAGCTTACCGGACGTGAACTTTTCACATAATAATGCCGCCATAGCGGTCGGCATTATCACCTGAGGTCACACGTTATTGCGCCCCAGCCTGGGGATGAGGCGCACGTAAACCAGTTCGCTGATCAGCTCAACCATGGTCTGAGCCACGATTACAGCCGGCAGGACGGGCACCGCGCCCGGAACTGCCAGCGCCAGCGGTAAAATGACCAGAGAGTTTCGGGTAGCGGCACTGAAGGCAATGGCTCTTCCTGCAGCAGGCTCCAGACGAAAAACCTTAGCCATGCCCCAGCCGCACAAAGGTGCTAACGCAGCAAACGCCACATAGACAGGCACTGCCTGAACAGCAACAGACCAGGCTTCACCCAGCTGCGGCAGCATGGCGGCCACAACGATGAAAAGAACTGACGTAGTTGCCGGAACGGGCAGCAGACCAAGACATTCGGAAGCCTTTTGCGCAAAATGACTTTTGCGGGCCATAAACTGGGTCAGAGCAGCAAGGATCAGGGGGACAGCGATAAGCCAGATGAATGCGTGAATAAAGGGTGCGGGCTGCACCAGTTCAGAGGCATTTTCGCCAAGAAATAAATGCAGGTATACCGGAAGCAACAGAATCTGCACGATAAGTAAGACCGGTGTGGAGGCCAGCAAAAGACGGGCATCAGCACGACCAAGTTGCGAAAATGTCACCACGTAATCTATGCAGGGAGTAAGCAGGACCAGAAGAACGCCGAGGATAAGCAACGGGTTTTGCGGAAGAAAGCTGACCAGTACTGCCACCAGAAGCGGCACTAAAAGGAAATTAGTCAGCAGGAGAGGCAGAATAAAACGCACCCTCGTGAATGCACCGCCAAGTTCAGCCACGGGCACCTGCAGAAAGGTGACATAGAGCATCGGGGCCAGGGCGGGGTTGATGGCACTTTCAAGGCGGGCTGTCCCCGGCAAAAGCATTGCTGAAAAACATCCGGCAGCCACTGCAACGAAGTAAATGGCAATCTGACTATGCTCCAGCCAGTCCCTGATCTGTCCTGCTTTATTTACTGTTTGCACAGGCTAAATCCTTTTGTGTTGGTTAATGTGAATGTAAAAGCGATGTTCAGACATTGTTTTCTGGCCCTGTAGGCATACCTGTACATTTAGAAAATAATTCGATGGCCTGATCGCAATAAAGGCAATGCCCCCTGACAGCAGTCGTGCATCAGGAAGGCGACTAAATCGGCCAGGTCTGTCCAGCAGGCGCTGTATATAACCGATTTGCCTTCGCGGCGACCGAAGATAAGGCCGGCGTGCTCGAGTTGTTTCAGGTGAAAGGACACTCTGGAGGGGGATGAGGCGTCAAGAGCAGCAGCAATGTCACCTGCGGACATGGCACCTGCGCCTGACACAACAAGCATTCTGACTATTCTGAGCCGTGATTCATGTGCCAGCGCTGAGAAAGCAATAAGTGCTCTGGTTTGCTCCATTATAATTCTTCATTTCATGAGTATGTGAAATGAAGGGTGTTTTATTCTGGAAACTTTTACCAGAGGCTATACGATGCGGTTGAACCGCTGACGTCACTTTCCAGCGAGCAGGATCAGTCCCGCCAAAATACGCTACGAAACAGACGGAAACTGAATGCTGAGCGATATCACGCAGATTTTAACGGCAGAATACTCTCTGTTGTCTGAATGGCCGGGCATGGCGGAGTAGCATGACAAAAAAGCCTGTATCTTTAGCGCACCGCCCTGCCGGCAGCAGAAAAGCAGCATCAGTGTGAATGACTTCCGGCCAGGTGACCTGGAGTGATAACCGGCACAACAGCATCTGATTCTTCTGCCTGCTCAAGCTCGCGCAGAATACCGCAGTCCCGTGTTGGCCGGTTGGCATTGCAGTGGCTCCGGAGCTCATACAGCTGCTTTTCCAGCATATTCAGTTCCCGAATGCGGGCTTGTACATGATGAAGATGTTCGTTTATCAGCGCATTAACCGTACCGCAGTCTGCATCAGGCTGACTGCGCGCCTTTAGGAGCGCCCGGATTTCTTCATGGGTCATATCCAGCGCCCGGCAGCGCCGGATAAACATCAGCCTTTCCAGATGTGCACTGTTGTAATGTCGGTAGTTATTGGTCTGATCACGGAATGCAGCCTGCAGCAGACCCTCACGTTCGTAATAGCGCACCGTTTCAACCGGACATCCGGCCTGTCGGGCCAGCTCGCCTATTTTCATAATTCATCTCACCTCAGCTTGACCCTGTAGTTACATTAAGGTCTTTAATGCCATTATACGTTACTAACGGGATAAAAAAATGAGTGACTGCTGCAGTAATAATAAATGTGGCTCAGCTGCAACCGGAGAGGAAACGGCTCCTGAAAATACCGCAACTTACCCGACAGAGGCCTCTGGTAAAGCGCTGCCAAAAACGGCTGAGGCCACACCGGCCTGCTGTAACTCCGGGAGCTGCTGCTCACCGGAAAGCCAGAGTCAGCCGTCCGAACGGGTTGCTAAGCGTGCCGGCAACAATGACGTTCAGACGCATCTGCGCATCATGCAGATGGACTGCCCGACGGAAGAGACGCTGCTCCGTAAAAAACTGGACAAACTATCTGCTGTCCGGAATCTTGACTTTAATCTGATGCAGAGGGTGCTCACTGTGACCCATACGTCTCAGGCGCTGGAGCCGGTTCTGCAGGCGGTGCGTTCACTGGGTTTTAAGCCGGAACTGATTGATAAAGTAGCCCAGCCTGAAGTCAGTAGCTGTTCAGGCCGCGAGGCGGAAAGCCTTTGCGGATCCTGTTGTTCGCCTGAACCTGCCACACTCAGTGAGCTGCAGACGCAGCAGGTGACAGCTGACGGGGTGCGTACCAGCATCCGGATCATGCAGATGGACTGTCCGGTTGAAGAAGGCATGATCCGTAAAAAGCTGGATGGTATGGCTGCCGTAAAGGAACTGGATTTCAACCTTATGCAACGCGTCCTGACGGTGGTTCACTCACCGGATGCGCTGGAGCCGGTTCTGGCCGCCATTCGTTCGCTGGGTTTTGAACCTGAACTTCCTGACAGCAGTGGCCGGCACGCAGCCACCGAGGAAAGGAAAAAACCATGGTGGCCACTGGCGCTGGCCGGTGTGGCGGCAATCGCCGCCGAAGCCATGCACTGGATGGGCATGCCGGAGTGGCTGGAGGCCATACTGGCGCTGACAGCGGTGGTCTCCTGCGGACTGACAACCTACAAAAAAGGCTGGATTGCCCTGCGCAACGGCAACCTGAATATTAACGCTCTGATGAGCATTGCTGTGACCGGTGCACTTGCGCTTGGACAGTGGCCGGAAGCCGCCATGGTGATGGTGCTGTTCACTATTGCGGAGCTGATCGAGGCCAAATCACTTGATCGGGCTCGCAATGCCATTGGTTCACTGATGAAACTGACACCGGATAAAGCCGCGGTTCAACAACCTGACGGCACCTGGAAGGAAACAGAGGCAAGGCTTGTTCCGCTGGGAAGCGTTATAAGGGTAAGACCCGGAGAGCGAATTGCTCTTGACGGTACATTTCTTTATGGCCGCTCAGAAATCAATCAGTCTTCAATTACCGGTGAAAGCCTGCCTGTTGATAAAAATGAAGGTGATCCGATATTTGCCGGTACGATTAACGGCTCAGGAGCGTTCGAGTATCGGGTTACTGCAGCAGCAAATGATACTGTGCTTGCGCGCATTATTCATGCTGTCGAAGAAGCCCAGGGAGAGAAGGCACCTATACAGAGATTCATTGACAAATTCTCTCGTATTTATACGCCGGTGGTTTTTCTGGTTGCCGCCGCGGTTGCTGTTATACCGCCTCTTATTGAAGGGCAGGGCTGGCAGGAGTGGATTTATAAGGCGCTCGTCATGCTGGTGATCGCCTGCCCCTGTGCTCTGGTTATCTCAACGCCTGTGACTATTGTCAGTGGCCTGACTGCTGCTGCACGCAAAGGGATTCTGATTAAAGGCGGAGTTTATCTTGAGGAAGGCCGCCGTCTTAAGTGGCTTGCGATGGATAAAACCGGCACCATCACCACGGGTAAGGCGAAGCTGACAGATATCATCATCGACGAAACTATTCCTGAGTGGGAAGGACGGATACTGGCAGTAAGCCTTGCGGGATATTCCGCTCATCCTGTCTCGCAGGCGATAGTTTCTGCAGCACCGGTAGCGATGCTTTATGCAGTTGAGGATTTTGAAGATTTGCCGGGACGGGGAATACGGGGAAACATAAACGGTGAGCCATATTGCCTTGGAAATATCAGGCTGACACAGGATATCCCGGGCTTTTCGGAGGCTAATCAATCAACAATAGATAGTCTTGAAGCTCAGGGAAAAACTGTAGTTATACTCAGCAATTCAACCCAGGTAGTGGGTATATTCGCAGTGGCGGATACGGTCAGGGAAAGCAGCCTTGAAGCCGTAAAGGAATTACGTCGTCTTGGCGTTCGAACCATTATGTTGACCGGCGATAATGCTTATACGGCTAAAGCTATCGCTGCTCAGGTTGGTATAGATGAAGTCAGAGGTAATCAACTGCCTGAAGATAAGCTCCAGGTCATTGAATCATTACATACGCGGGGTTCCACGGGTATGGTTGGTGACGGCATTAATGACGCCCCTGCACTTGCCCGAGCTGATATTGGTTTTGCCATGGGTGCAATGGGAACGGATACTGCTATTGAAACTGCAGATGTTGCGCTCATGGACGATGACTTACGCAGGATCCCTGACTTTATTCGGTTGTCCAGGCAGACATACAGGATACTGATACAGAATATCATTCTGGCTATCGGAATAAAGGCGGTATTCCTTTTCCTGACCATTGCCGGATTAGGAACCATGTGGATGGCCGTTTTTGCTGATGTTGGGGCAAGCCTTCTGGTTGTGGCAAATGGGCTGCGGCTGTTGCGCAAATAGTGTGCTCAGCTGACGTGCGTCGGGCATTCTGTTAACAGTTCAGATAAATGAAATCTGGCTCAGTAAGCGATGCGTCACCAGCGCGATGTTTAAACGAAACCGGTTCATAAGGTGCTAACAGATGCGGTTCTTCTCTATTTTTTCAAGAGCCGCATTCAGCTTTTCCACATCGCACTCTATAACCGCCTTTTCATCTACGGTCAGTGGAACTTCCTCCAGATAGCGTTTTATCGAAGCCTTACTCTCGAGTAGTAACCCTTTTGCACTTGATTTTGGCAGATTAAAATCACACCCGACGCATGCCATTCGATGAGGACAATTACTCCAGAAGGGATTGGAGCAATAAGAGTCACCAAGATCATAGTAAGTAGCTGGCCCTGAAAGAGTACTCGCCGCCGGATCATGGTCAATGAGCACGCTAATCATGTGCGCTACCCGGTCAGCTTTAACAAAAGAGGCTGCCAGCTGTGTCGGGCGTATACGAATATAATGCATGGTGGACTGCGGCGAAGAGTGGCCTGACCATTGCATCAACTCGTATAACGACATGCCCTGAGGAACACTGGCCAGGGCAGTTACGGCCGATGCGCGTCCCCTGTGGCTGGTAATAGCGCCCCGGCTGTCTTCCTGCGGCATTCCTGCCCGGACACAGAGAACCGGTATAACGGTGCGGTTTATTATGTCTCTTCCCACAGGTTTGCCACGAAACTGAAACAGAAAACGGACTTTTTCACCGGTGCGTTCATCCGTCAGAGCTGCCTGCTCTTCAGGTCGTTCTGCCAGCCAGATATCGACATATTTTTTCACCGCAGCGGAAACCGGTTTAACAAAGGCTTTAGATGTCTTACCGGCTGGTACGTTCAGGTAACAAAGCGTCCCGGCAGGAATGCTACTGCCGTCGTCCCGGTTAATATCTTCCAGCTGTGGAGTGATGCAGCCTGCGGTCAGGCGCATCAGCTCATTTTGACGCAGCCCTGCATGCGTCCAGATGACCGCCATAGCCTGGAGCATAGACAGGGGGTAATGGATTTCACTCAGCAAATCTTCCTGACGCAGGTTCAGGCTTGCCCAGACCAGTTTCAGCCAGACCGGATCATCAATAACCCGGGGACTGACGCCCTGACGAAACAGCGGCGTATCAGGCGTCGAGAGATGGCGGGCCGGACTGAATTTAAGCCGTCCCCATCCCCAGTTCTCGTAGTCGATCATAAAGCGGCGAACGGCATACACAAAACCGGCACGGGAGTTTGGCAGCATAGGCTCTCCGGAGCGTACAGATCGGCGGGCTCCTCGTGTCGTGCCCAACGAAAGTTCATCAACCTTCATTCTTCCGACTGCCGCAATGAAGCTGGCGCAAATCTCCATCGTCCAGTCTGACGGCTCGCGTATTTCCGGGTGTTCCCGGGCGAGCCACAGGCCGCAGCGGAGGATAAAGCTGTACTGACTCTCTCTGGAGCGGGGACGAAGCACTGAGGTTTCCCTCCACCGCCGGCACCATGCTACCCAGGGCTGTGCGATGTTGTCCGTCGGTTTTTCGTGCCATTCCTGGTAATTGCGCATACGCACGGGGCTTTTAATGATGCCCAGTGCGGCAAGCGCATGCGAAACCCTGCCCACTGTCCTTGCGTTCCCGCGATCGTGGTATTTCTGCGCGCGCCACAGGAGATCGGTCGTAAAGCTTTCGAGCTGAGGATTACTGTTCATCATCATCAGTATGCCCAACAGGGCTGACAGCTGATTTTTCTGGTTCTTACGTTTGTATCCCAGTGAAACCAGAGTGTCCGTCAGACGGTTGAGCTCCTGAGTAAAAAATTTCCGGCCATAGATGGCACTGGCGTACAGCGATGGAGCACCATGGTGCGGGAGGCTGAACGGTGAGGGAAATGGACCAAGATGGAAGGCAAAGGCTGCAATAAGAGGTCTGCCTGAACGGTGCTGCTGGCACAGCGCCAGCCACTTTTCTGATTCCCACAGCCAGCAGGGTTGCCCTGTCCGGTGTATCTCCGCCAGAACGGCAGAAAGGATAATCCTGACGAGTCTGTCACTGGTGCCGCTGCGGTCTGCAATATCCTGAAAAGGTCGCAGTAAAGATGACAGCGGACCCTGCTGGTTCAGAGCAGAGGAGCGTTTTTGCCCGGTGCTTAACGCCTCGCGCTCTTCAGTGCTTAACATATCTTTCAGCTGATAATCTGAACGACTGAAAGGGACATAATTATGAATGTCTGTTTCTGCTTTCATCACACTACCCCGTCTGAAAGATAAGCCCTGCGATCCTGCGGTCGGTTTCAGCGACGGCAGCAGCCATGCGGGCAGCCATATCCGTTCCCGACAGATGAATATAAATTTGTGTGGTGCGTGGGTCCCTGTGCCCTGCATACGTAGCCAGTTCATGCAGTTTCCATCCGGCCCGCGCCAGGTGCGTCAGCCGGAGGTGACGAAAACTATGCGTGGTGATGTCTGGCTGATCAGCCTCTGTCGCCCACTTCCGCACGGTCTTACTCCAGCTCCAGAACGAGAACGGAGCGCCGTAATTACGGTCAGAGGCGGAACGGAACAGAGCACCGCCTGACCAGCCTGCCAGCCGTAGCTGCCGAAAATGGTTTGCCAGTACCGGCATAACGTCGGCGCTGTAGCAAACTATTCTTTCCCGTCTGCTTTTCGTCGTCTCTGCACGGATGCGGATCAGGCGGTGAGCCAGATCAATGTCCTCAAGCCTCAGAGCTGTCACTTCCGTGCGCCGGAGCGCGCCATAATAAGCCAGAGCAAGCATCAGCCGGTCACGCAGAGACGCACCAGAAACGTGTTTCAGGAACCTGAGCCACTGCCCGTCATCGGGAATACAGGGTAATCGCGTAATACGCGGCACCAGACCGCGGCCGGAAGTGAGATTACCAGGTAAACCTGAACGGGGTAGCGGATTAAGGCCGCATACATCCTGGTAAATCAGAAAGTCATACCAGAGACGAAGAGCTGAAATGCGCAACTGGAGTGTCGCGCTGGCAACGGATGACGGCATATCAGGGAGCTGAGGGCGGATATACCCTGCAATGTCTTCAAAGGAAGCCCTTTCAGGGCTATATCGTGTATTTCACAGAAGGCAAAAAAATGTGTCAGGGTACTTCGATAGGCTTTAATGGTTGCGCTGGCTCTGCCTAAATCCGAAAGAATTTTAAGCCACTGCTCAGCCAGCAGAAGCGCAGATGTGGAATGCATGGTGGTGTTCACGGCCTTCCCCTTTCAGCTCATAAAAACTGATTAAAGTTTATACCGAAGATGTTGCATTCCACTTAACTTACTAAAGCCCGTAGTTCGAACTGAAAATAAAGACTTTTTCGGAATAGAGCTGATCCTTTAGCTGAAACCATGGTACGCCCATTTTTATGCCTAGCGCTTTTGCGGCCGCGCTGCGCGCAATAACACATCCGTCATTATTACTGAGCACCACAACGGGTTTACCCCGTAAATCCGGCCGAAACAGCGCCTCGCAGCTGGCATAAAATGAATTAACGTCGGCAAGTCCAAACATGGGCATAACTAACTCCGGCATGCATACATGTTTTTAAAGACTCCAGCAGCGCAAGAGGCAGTAAAGGGCTGCCAAATCAGCGTCAGAGACGGCGTTGATAAAATGGAGTTCATTTTTGAAAGTCCCGGGCGTATTGCACTGAGCGGGGCGGTATGAAATCAGAGGCAGGCATAAGTTTTCCCTTTAATAATACTGTTTATAAAAACAGTATTATTGAGTATCAATGCACAGGCAAGTGGATGATGCATGCTCTTGGCAGAAAGGGTATACCCCACTGATCGGTTTTCGCTGTTGCTGAAAAGGGGCTCAGCTGACGACAACCTTACTCCGGGTGTAGTTTGTCAGGCTTTATGACCTAAAGCCTGACATACGTGGAGTAAAACTAACGACGTACGGCCATAATGCCTGCATCCACGTCCCAGATAGCACCGGTCACCCAGGCTGCCTTGTCCGACAGCAGGAACAGGATAGTATTTGCCACATCTTCAGGTTTGCCGACGCGGCCCAGCGGATGGAAATCACTCATCGCCTTCATTGCTTCAGCAATATCTTCTTTGGCCATGAATCCTTCGTAGATTGGCGTCTGCACAATACCCGGAGAAACGGCATTCACACGGATACCAGTGCTGGCCAGTTCAATCGCCAGGTTGCGCGTCAGCGCATGCAGACCGGCTTTTGCCATTGAGTAGGCAGAAGCCGGAGAATCACCCAGCGCAGCCTGCGCGCCAATTGAGCCGACGTTCACAATGGCACCTTCGCGTTTGTCGGCCAGCATGTTCTTCACCACGTCCTGCGTGATAAAGAAAGTGGCGCGGTTCAGCGACAGGTAGCTATCGTAGTCTGCGGCATTGTGCTCGGTAAAACTTTTCGGAATAAAGATACCCGCGGCATTTACCATCAGGCTGATGTCGCGATGATGCGCATTGATTTCCTGACGAATGGCATTCATCCCTTCTTCTGTCATCAGGTTTGCCGTAATGACAGACACCGGGCCGAGCGGGCTCAGTTCTTTCTGAACGGCGTCAGCTTTATCTTTTCTGCTGCCCGTCAGGACCACGCTGCCGCCTGCTTTCAGCACCATACGCGCCGTTTCAAGACCCATACCACTGGTGCCGCCTACGACCAGAAGCTTTTTACCATTAAAAAAATCGCTCATATGTGACTCCGTTATTTACAGGTAGTGTTCGCCGGCACGTAAACGGCCGGCAGGTGTCGGGTAATCAGATGCTGCAGCCGTCGGCGCCACAGGCCTGACCTGCAGTTACGGTCATTTCTTCCTGCTTTTCATCCCAGACCTGTCGCAGGGCACTCAGGAAATTTTCCGATGCCTGAGCGCCGCTTATGGCGTATTTCTGATTCAGCAGAAAAAGAGGCACGCCACTCACACCAATCGATCGGGCAGTGCTCTCATCTTCCGTTACCGAAGCACGAAGCGACGGGTCATTCAGCGCCTCAGCAGCGGCTTCTGCTGCCATGCCTGATTCGGCGGCCAGCTTTATCAGCTCATCGCGATCAAAGAGGGAGCGCCCTTCGGTGGTACCCGCAAGATAGAATCGTTCAGTCATCACCTCCCCCAGTCCGGCCAGTCGTGCAGCAGCCAGCAGGGTCAGCGCATCTTCGGTATCCCCGAAAAGCATGGTGTCAAAGTTGTACCGCAGTCCCTCTGACTTCGCGGCCGTATCGACCTGATTCATCATCAGCTCAGCGTTGCTCTGACCGCCGAGCTTTTTGTAGAGCGCATCGCGGAAAGGCATGGCCGGCATGCCTTCGGCAATCCGGAAGCTGTGCTGGCGGATGACCACGCTGTCGCGGTGTTCAAACGCTGCGAGGCCTTTCTCAAAGCGTTTTTTGGCGATCCAGCACCAGGGACAGACCAGATCGGACCAGATATCTATGGTTATGACGGGCTTAAGGGTTTGCATTGCTTACTCCTGAATTTCTGCTGTTCGTGTGACGACTGAAGACTGCCGGAGTCTTAGTGTTTCTGTTCATCCTGCCAGGCCGGATAGTCGGTGTATCCCTTTTCAGGATTGCCACTGACGCCGTAATAGGTATTGCGATCGCTTTCAGCCAGCGGCCAGTCGTTCTGCATTCTTTCGACAAGGTCAGGGTTTGCGATGTAGGGCACGCCAAATGCCACCAGGTCCAGTTCCTCAGCTTCGAGAGCGGCGCTGGCAATGTCCCGTGTAAAGCCGCCGGCGCCGATAAGCGTGCCGCCAAAAGCCTTACGGAAGAAATTCTTAAAGCCCTTAGGTACAGGTGCATTGATATAAGCCGGCTGGTAGTAAAGGTGAACATAGGCAAGTTCACGTTCTCCGAGCGTCATCGCCAGAACCGCCCACGTCTCTTCCTCCCCCTCATACGGGGCCAGATCATAAATACGCCCGAACGGGGAAAGCCGCACGCCCACCTTCTCGCCGCCAATGGCGGAAGAGACCGCATCAATGGTTTCAATCAGAAAGCGCTGACGGTTTTTAACGGTACCGCCGTAAGCATCGGTGCGGTGGTTCAGCGCGGTGCTGAGGAACTGGTCAAAGATGAAGCCGTTGGCCGCCATAATTTCGACGCCGTCAAAGCCCGCTTCCATTGCCAGTTCTGCTGACTTAACAAAGTCAGCCGTAATACGCCTGATTTCAGCGGTTTCCAGTGCTCTTGGCGTGCTGGGGACGACAGGGCCTGGCTCGCCGGATTCTGTCAGGGCAAATACGGTGGTGTTGGTTGCCGGAATGGTGCCCGATGACACCGGGGCGGCATTACCCTGCTGTAATGAAACATGGGACATGCGGCCGACGTGCCACAGCTGGGCGAAGATAAGGCCGCCCTTTGCGTGTACCGCATCGGTCACCGTGCGCCAGCCGGCTACGTGCTCACGGGTATAAATGCCCGGCGTGTAGAGATAGCCGCGTGCCTCTTCTGAAACCGGCAGCCCCTCCGTAATCAGCAGACCTGCGGAGGCCCGCTGCGCGTAGTAACGGGCAACCACCTCTCCGGCAACGTCATTCATGGTACGGGTGCGGGTCATGGGGGCCATTACGACGCGATTTTTCAGCTCTGTTCCAGCCAGGTTAAAGGGGGTGAATAATTTGCTCATAGTGCGCCTCTGACGATATCAATGATGGCTATAGGGGCCGGGCTTCGGTTTTTTGCTCCGGACGTTCCGGCCTGCCGGGTTTATGTTCGGCACTATACCAACCTACTAGTTGATAGGTCAACAACAATTAATTATACTGCAGCTTACGGCTACACCAATATTTTCAGCATTAAGGTTTCGGATGGGCGGCAGACACAACAGATGCCCGGCCATTGAACAGAAACAGGAGGGGTTAACGTGCGTGAAGTAATAGCTTATAACGAAGATAATTTTCGCGATATTGAACAGTATGAAGGCATTTCTGTCGTGCGCTTTTCGGCGCCATGGTGTCCGCCCTGCCAGAGCAGTGAGCCATTCTTTAGCGCGTTTACCGACGGCCTGGAAGAAAGTATTCAGGTCGGCAAAGTGAATGTCGATCAGGCGCCAGTGCTGACGACTAAGTATGAAATATGGGGGCTTCCTTCGGTACTGATTTTCAGGGAAGGCCAGCTGGTACGCCGGATACCTGGCGTTAAATCACCGGCGTTTTATGCTGCAGCGCTGGAAGAAATAAAAAAAGGGCCTTAAGGCCCTTTTCTGAGGAGGCGGTAATGTTCCTTAACCGCGCAGCTGGCTGACTGCATCAAGGGTACGGGCTGAATAAACAGCAGCGGCGCCCGCATTCAGATTGATGGCAACGCCCAGCGCTTCGGCAATTTCTTCATCCGTCGCGCCGGCCTTGATGGCGGCTTCAGCGTGAAACGCAATGCAGCCGTCGCACCGGGTTGTCACCGCACACGCCAGGGCTATCAGTTCCCGGACCTTGGCACCGAGCAGGTCGGTTTTATTGCCTGCAGCGCCCAAAGTAACCACGCCTTTCATCGTATCCGGCGTCAGTTTGCCCAGTTCACCGAGGCGCTGCATTAATTCCTGACGGTAATTACTCCAGTCATACATAACGTTATTCCTCAGGGGTAGTGTTTAAGGTAAGAAGGATGTGCCGCAGGCTGGTTTTAAAGACTTCAGACCGGCCAGTCGCTCGGGCCACCACGCTGGCGCCTTCGCAGAGGTTTATTATCAGCATAGCCACATCGGCGGGCTGCATGGCAGAAACAAACTCACCTGCATCTGTGCCACGCTTAACCACGCCAGTCAGCCATGTAATCTGCATATCAAAATACCGGGAGGTCTGTTCAAGAATCGCCTCGGGGAGGTTTGCCGTTTCAGCTGAAAGCGCGCAGCATAGCGGCAATAGTGATGCCCGGTAGCTCGCCTCAAATAATGCTACATAAGCGGTAATCTGATCTGCCGCTTTGTGATGTACTGCTTCAATCTGATCAAACTGGTTAACCGTATCACTGACAGCCTGCTTCACGACCTCCTGACCGAGGATTTCTTTCGTCGGGAAGTGGTGATGTATACTTGCTTTCGTGATACCAATCAGCTTAGACAGGTCAGCATAACTGAAAGCTGAATAACCCTTTTCCCGCATCAGGTGTTCGGCCTCATTAACCAGCCGTTCACGCGTCATAATCGTCATTTTTAAACCCTTCAATCTACTAGTTGGTAGATTATATCCTTCATGCCCATTTATGGCAAGCAGTCGGCGTGTTTCCTCAGCTGTTCTGGCGGCGACAATGCGCAGCGGCTTCCTCTGCACGAAACAGTACTGCGGCAATTTCCCGGGTTGTATCCAGGAGCATCTCACCTTTTCGGTACCGGTCGGTCATGTTTCCCTGCGCATCGTTTGCATTACGCGGTCTTTCAATAAACTTACCGAGAAGTTCGAAGTTGCTGTTCAGCACAGCGGCAAAAGGAATGTGAATTTTATCAATGCCAAAGAAAGCTGAAAATTCATTGCCCGCGTCTTCACGCGTAATCAGGCCCAGAGAAACGTGTGGAGCTGAGCGGGCAACGGCCCTGATGGCTGGCAGGTTCCGGTGACAGTCCGGGCACCACATCTCCGCCACGACCAGAATATTGTAGCTGCCCTGCAGGGCAGACAAACGTTCAGACAGCGTTTTATCCTCTGCCTGTCCTGCCAGCGCTTCAAAATAACGCAACCAACGCCCCGACATCTTTCTCTGCACCGGCCTGCGTAAAAGGCTCGTAATCTGTTGCATGTGTAAACAGCGCTCTGAAGTTCATCATTTTTCTCCTGTCTTAAGTCATCCGGTTCCCGGTCGCGAAAGCGCTGCGTGAACTCCGCTATTTAATTTCCGTTTCAGGCTTAAATAAGTTACTTCAGGCCTGTCCGGGCAGCCAAAACGTTAGCATGAATGCTACCAATCTACTGGTTGGTAGTGTATGTTTCTCTTTTTGGAGGATCCACTTTGGCCGGAAAATTTATCGTACTGAAGATTATTATTGCCATGATTGCCTTTGCGGCCAACTCCGTCATTTGCCGCGTGGCGCTGCGTGGCAACCACATTGATCCGGTGACCTTTACCGATCTCAGACTGTTAAGCGGTGCTGTCGTTCTGCTGCCTTTTTTCCTGCTCCGGAAGGACGGAAAAGGCTCACTGTCCCTGAAAAATGGGTTCAGTCTCGTGGTATATGCCATGTGTTTTGCGATTGCTTATATTCATCTGGATACCGGTGCCGGTGCATTACTGCTGTTTGGTGTTGTCCAGCTGGCCATGGTTATTTACGGCCTTTTTCACGGAGACAGGCTTTCCCCGGGAAGAGCCGCAGGCCTTCTTATAGCGTCCTGCGGATTACTGATGCTGCTGTTACCCGGTGCCACAGCGCCGATGCCGGGCAGTGCGCTGATCATGGCGCTGGCAGGGCTTGCCTGGGCGACCTATACCCTTGCCGGCAAAAAAATGCCTGAAGCCACAGCGTCTACTGCCGGTAACTTCCTGATTGCCGCGTCCCTGGCGCTTCTTGTTTCTCCTTTTATCAGCAGCGGTATGCATGCTGACGGCACTGGCATTGTTCTGGCCGTAATGGCGGGTGCAGTTGCATCAGCCGGCGCCTACGTTCTCTGGTATTCACTTCTGCCGCATCTGGATGCCGTGACCGCGAGTACGGTTCAGCTGAGCGTACCCTGTCTCGCCATGCTCGGCGGCGTGTTATTTACCGGTGAATCACTGAGCCTGAAAATGGTTCTGTCTGCGGGGGCCGTGCTCAGCGGGATTGGTATAGTAATTGGTTTTTCGCGGTCCGAAAGCAGTGGCAGCAGCCCGGCAAAGTAAAAGATCAGAAAGACTTGATTTACCAACTAGTAGGTTGGTAATCTCAATCCGGGTGCTTTGCATTGCCCGGACTCCCTGCAGCTGGTCTGTCTGACGGTCGTCGGGCCGTGATTGTTATTTCGGATATACCGGATATCTTCATGCAATACGATTTTGACGGGCTTATTGAACGATCGGGAACAGACAGTCTGACCGCCGAGGGCTGGCGTGAATATATGTTCGGCGACTGCCAGGGCGACATACCATCAGAGCCGCCCGGTGGCTTTATTAATCTGTGGGTAGCGGATATGGCGTTTTCCACGCCTCCGGAGGTACTGGAGGCTATCCGTGCGCGGCTCAGCCAGAAAATAATTGGTTATACTAAAGCTTACCACCCCGGGTATCTTCTGAGCTTTGAAAACTGGTGCGAAAGGCACTATGGCTATCGTTTTCCGCGCGAGAGTATTGTGCTGTCACCCGGGGTGATACCCGCGCTGTACCGGCTGGTTCCATTACTGACACGTCAGGATGAAAGTATCCTGATCCTCACACCCTCGTATGCCCCCTTTAAGAAAGCCGGGGAATACAGCGACCGTCGTGTGATCAGCTGCCCGCTGAAAAGCAATAGCGGGTATATGACGGTTGATTTTGATGCGATGCAGAATCTTGTGCAGGATAATACGTTGAGGATAAAAGCGTTTTTCCTGTGTAATCCGCATAATCCCACGGGGCGTGTCTGGCATCCTCATGAGCTTCGCAGGATGACCGAAATCTGTCTGGAAAACGACGTCTGGATCATTTCAGATGAAATTCACTGTGACCTGACGCGCATTGGCATTTCACACACGCCTGCGGCTTCCCTTTTTCCCCACAGTCAGAAAATCATTACCTGCATGTCTTCCAGCAAAACGTTTAACCTTGCAGGTAACCTGCTGGCCAACATCATGATCCCTGATCCTGGCGTCAGGACTGCCTGGCTTCGCCTGCACGATGAATTCGTTTCCCCGCTAAGCCTGGCGGCTAACATTGCGGCCTGGTCGCAGTGTGATGAGTGGCTGCTTCAGGTAAAACGCTATATTGACGGAAATTTTCTTTTCCTGAGTGAGTGGCTGAAAAAACATCTTCCCCGCGTCCGCTACAGCATTCCTGAAGGCACCTATCTTGCCTGGATTGACCTGGCGCCGCTTTCTGCTCAGGACGAACCGAAATTCACTTCCCACTTTTTTGCAGAAAAAGCGGGTGTTCTTGTAGAGGACGGATCCATGTTTGTCGGTAACGGTGATAACCACATACGGCTTAATCTTGCCTGCCCTCGCGCCGTTCTGAGCGAAGGGCTGCTTCGTATATATCTAGCATTAACCGCCTCAACCTGAAACCAGGACAGCAGAGCTGTCCGGAGTACAAAAATGACAAACCGACACTTCGATTATCTCACCATCGGCGGCGGCAGCGGCGGTATCGCCTCGATAAACCGTGCGGCTATGTATGGCCAGAAATGCGCCCTGATTGAAGCGAAAGAACTGGGAGGCACCTGCGTGAACGTGGGTTGCGTACCGAAAAAAATCATGTGGCACGCCGCGCAAATCGCCGAAGCTATCCATCTCTACGGACCGGATTATGGCTTCGACACCACAGTGAATCGCTTCGACTGGGCCACGCTTGTAAAAAACCGCAGCGCCTATATCGACCGTATCCACACTTCGTATAAAAACGTGCTGGGTAAAAACAATGTTGAAGTGATCAAAGGATTCGCCCGTTTCGTTGATGCGCACAGCGTTGAAGTCAACGGTGAGATCATCACGGCGGATCATATTCTGATTGCCACCGGCGGTCGCCCCAGCCATCCGTCGATACCGGGCGCAGAGTACGGCATTGATTCCGACGGTTTCTTTGAGCTGGATGCGCTGCCGAAGCGCACCGCAGTTGTTGGCGCGGGCTATATCGCGGTTGAGCTGGCGGGCGTTGTGAATGCGCTGGGTTCAGAAACTCACCTGTTCGTGCGTAAGCAGGCGCCGCTGCGCAGCTTCGATCCGCTACTCACCGAGACGCTGGTCGAAGTGATGAACAGCGAAGGTCCGGCGTTGCACACCGAATCCATTCCAAAAGCGGTGATTAAAAACAGTGATGGCAGCCTGACGCTGCAGCTGGAAAATGGCAGTGACTGTACCGTGGACTGCCTGGTCTGGGCGATTGGCCGTGAGCCCGCCAACGATCACCTCAACATTGAAGCCGCAGGCGTGGCACTCGACGACAGGGGCTATATCAAAGTCGATAAATTCCAGAACACCAGTGTGTCAGGCATCTATGCCGTGGGCGACAACACCGGTGCGGTTGAACTGACGCCGGTTGCGGTTGCCGCAGGCCGTCGTCTCTCTGAGCGTCTGTTTAACAACAAGCCGGACGAGCATCTGGATTACAGCAATGTGCCGACCGTGGTGTTCAGCCATCCGCCGATTGGCACCGTGGGGCTGACCGAACCGCAGGCGCGCGAACAGTATGGCGACGATCAGGTGAAGGTCTACCAATCGTCGTTCACTGCCATGTACACCGCGGTCACTCAGCATCGTCAGCCGTGCCGTATGAAGCTGGTCTGTATGGGTGCCGATGAGAAGATTGTCGGCATTCACGGTATCGGATTTGGTATGGATGAGATTCTGCAGGGCTTTGCCGTGGCGCTGAAAATGGGTGCCACCAAAAAAGACTTCGATAACACCGTAGCGATCCACCCGACGGCTGCAGAAGAGTTTGTGACGATGCGCTGATTGGCGCGATGCGAGGCGCATAACAGGCGACTCCGGTAGTCTGTTATGCGCCTGAAGCTTCATGCAGAACAGTGCTGAGTAAAACAGATAACTGGCTGCACAGAAAAACCCTGCTCCGGGAGGAACAGGGTCATGAAGCTTCACAGGCAGAACAGATGTGACTTATACGAGACGTGTCTCAATCGGCACCGGGTTAGCCAGCGTGTCATGAATAGGTGATGCCTCAGGAAGCAGGCTGACCAGCTCTTCCAGCTGTTCACGGCTCGCCGTATTACTTTCAAGACGTACGTCTACGCGGATACCTTTAGCCCCTTTACGGGCGTTTTTATCCAGTCCCAGGAAACCTTTCATATCAATATCGAAATAGAGATCCAGCTCGATACTTTCCAGATCTACACCTTTTTCAGCAGCCATCAGGGTCAGAGTAGCGGTATAACACCCGGCCAGCGCCTGCAGAATATATTCGGTGGGGCTCATGCCGGTGTCGGCACCAAGCAGCCCAGGTGGTTCGTCCCCGATATTCGAGAATTTGCCTACGCGGCTACGGTCTTCTTTGCCATTCTGAAATGACGATCCGGTTTCCACACGTACGGCCAGACCGCCGTGTGAACGCGCTTTTACCTGGAATGACATGTTACCAAGGCCAGGCTCTGCGCGAACGGCCTCACGAACATTACTGATGGCGTCAGCGGAAGCCTGAGGTTTTGCTGAATGCGACATACATACTCCTGTAAACGGTTTGTGGGAGAAAGCCAGAACATGTCAGCTATCTACTAGTAGGTAGATTAGTCATTTGAAATGCCGTTGTCCAGTTTTAAAAAAAGTTATTCATCGTACTTTCGATTTAACCGCAGAAGCTGATCTGAACCTGACGGGCCCCTCAATGACTGGCGGCGTAATGAGCGGGGGGGATCAGAAACGCTGATACGTACTGGCTGAATATTTACGGCGGCCTCCCTCCGGCAGAGTGCCGACTATCCTGGAGGCATCTGCTTCTTCATCAGCGCCAGACCGGAGGAGCTTACACCGGAGAGATCAGCCCAACGCAGGCAGGACTATCAGGAATAAAAGTGAGAGCTGCTTAACGTTCCCGGATAACGTCAATTGACGGATGATTTCATAGCGGTATTGTCTGTACTTAACAAACGAGCAAACAAAAGTGATCATATGAGCAAAATTGTTGAGCCATGCAGCATCCCGGCTTAGCTGTTTTTAGTCTGATGATACTTTTGTTCAGCTCTGTCATTTCTCAGAAATTGTTCAGGGGTAGTTCAATGAAGCGGGACCTCGTTGCGGGAATAGACTCATCTACTCAGTCTTGTACCGTTATGCTGCGCAGCCTTGAAAGTGGCGACGTGATTGCTCAGGCCCGTAAGCCGCATCCGCCGACGACGCCCCCCTGCAGTGAGCAGGATCCGCAGGCCTGGTGGGACGCGTTAACTTCGGCTCTGGATGAGCTCAAAGCATGGCAGCCCCGTATTGCAGGGCTTGCTGTCGGTGGGCAGGGTCACGGTCTGGTCATGCTTGATAAAGATGACCGGGCACTGCGTCCAGCCAAGCTCTGGAATGACACTGAGTCTGCTACCCAGGCACACGAGTTGTGCCGGAAAGTTGACCCTGAAGAGTGGGCTCGCCTTACAGGATCGGTGCCCGGACCGGCGATGACCATTTCAAAACTGGCGTGGACCGAACATCACTGCCCCGGCCTGCTTGAAAAGTGCCATCGCATTATGCTGCCGTTTGACTATCTGGTTTATCGCCTCAGCGGCAGTTTTGTGTGCGAGCGTGGCGGTGCATCCGGGACCGGCTACTTCAACCCTTTCACCAATAGCTGGGAGCCTGAGCTCGCTGCTGTGGTAAACAACCGAATTGACTGGCTCTCCCTCTGGCCTGCCATCATTCCCTCGCATCAGCCTGCCGGCGTGGTGAAGCTGATCCCAGGTCTGGAAGACCTTGCCGGTGCCGTTGTAGGCGTAGGAACTGGCGATAATATGTCTGCTGCGCTGGGAATGAACCTGAAATCCGGTGATACCGGCATATCGATCGGCACGAGCGGTACGCTGTACGGCATAACCCCGACGGGAATAGCCGACAGCACCGGGATTATCAACGGCTATGCAGATGCTGCCGATCGCTTCATTCCCATGATTACCACGCTGAATTCCGCGAAGGTAACCGATACATTCCGCACCCTGCTGGGTGTTACCACTGACGAATTCGATGCACTCGCACTGAGTTCACCTGCCGGCGCCAACGGTCTGCAGCTTGTCCCATGGCTGGATGGCGAGCGCACGCCTAACCTTCCCGACGCTACGGGGCACATGCGCGGGTTACGCACCACCACAACCAGAGAAGATATGGCCCGCGCTGCCGTGGAAGGCGTGCTGTGCGGCCTGCTGGCAGGCGGACTGATCCTGAAACAGCATGGCTTCAGTGATGACGGGCACATCGTTGTCACCGGCGGCGGGGCGAAGTCAAGTGCCTACCGCCAGATCCTTGCTGACCTGACTGGCAAACCGGTCTGGGTTTCTCCGGTGGAAGAAACAGCCGCCGCCGGGGCAGCCATTCAGGCAGCCGCTGCTGTACTGGGATGTACGAATGCTGAAATGGCCGAACGCTGGTGCAGGCCATTTGTGAAAGTCGCCGATCCCCGTGAGGATGCGCGCCATGTTCTGAACGCTTACGTTAACTATGCCAATGCTTTATCAGGAGAGCTGCAATGAGTTCAATGAGCACACCCGCTAAAATTAAACCCCCAAGGCAGCCACTTAAAGTGCCTGCTGAAGCGGGGATCGCCGTGGTTTTTTTACTGGTTATGCTGGGCGGCTTTATCGCCACGCCTAATTTTCTGACCGTATCCAACATGATGGTTTTACTTCTTAACGGCGCGGTCATCGGTTTCCTGTGTCTGGGGCAGTCTTTTGTTCTGCTGACAGGCGGGATTGACCTTTCCTGTGGCTCAATTGTGGCCATGACCTGCGTAGTCGCGGCGCTGCTGATGGAAAAATTTGGCATTCCCTGGCAGCTTGCCGTACCCATGGTTCTGGCGGTGGGGGCCCTGAGCGGTCTGGTTAATGGGCTGATCATCGAACGTACCGGCGTTCCACCTTTCATTGTGACGTTTGCAATGATGGGCGTGGCGGCATCCATTCCGCAGATTATCACCGGAGCCGAGTCGATCCGCGTGACGCAAATCGGTTACAGCCTTATCGGTCAGTCAAAACCCCTGGGTATTCCGTTTCCGGTGATAGCCCTGCTGCTGGCCATTATTATTGGCGTCATCTTCCTGCGGCGGACCATCACCGGTACCCATATTTATGCGGTCGGCGGCAACGCAGATGCCGCGCGCCTGTCAGGGATCAGCATTCCGCGTATAACCCTGCTGGTCTATGCCATCTCCGGACTCTGCTCGGCATGCGGCGGACTGATTTACGGCTCGCGCCTGATGACCGGATATCCGACGGCGGGCCGTGGTGACGAGCTGTTTTTCTCAATCGCGGGTGCGGTAGTGGGCGGCGTCAGCTTGTTTGGCGGCACCGGCAGTCTTATCGGCGCGATGATTGGGGCAATGCTGATTGCCGCCATATCCAATCTGATGAACGTACTGAACGTCAGCGCGTACTGGCAGCCGCTGGTTATCGGACTGATCATCCTGTTTGGCGTGACGTTCGATACTCTGCGCACGTCCAGAAAAATCGTGATCCCCTGGTTAAAAGTCAGGAAACCACGAAAAACACAACAATAAAGCCTCTTAACCTCTGACCTGTACCTTACCAGGAGATAAACATGAAACTGCGTACGACTCTCACTGCAACAGCTACGATCGTTGCGCTGGCCTGCCTGCTTGCCGGCTGTAACCGGGATGATGCGGAAAGCACCGCAGGCGCTGGCAAAAAAACACTCGGTGTAACGCTTCCGAACCTGACCAACCCCTATTATGTGGCCATGAAAAAAAGCTTTGAGGATAATGCTGCTGCTCAGGGGATGAACGTCAAAATCTCGATTTCTGATAATGACGATGCCAAACAGCTGTCGCAGGTGCAGAACTTCATCGAGCAGAAAGTGGATGCGGTTGCGGTGAACTGCGTTTCGTCCGGGCCATGCGTTTCAATTATCAGTCAGCTCAATCAGGCAAAAATCCCGGCATTTGCTATCAACATCCTCCCTGATACAGCGGGGCTCAAACAACAGAACGTCACCCTTGTGCAGGGGGTTCAGACCGATCAGCGGGAAGGCGGCAGGCTCATTGGGCAGCAGCTGCTGAAGGACATCGGTGAAAACAGCCCGGCAACGGTCGGGATAGTGGGAGAACCGACCTCAATAGCCGCAAACGCCCGTGATGAGGGGTTCAAAGCCGCCGTCGCGTCCAATAAAAATATTAAGTTTGTTGCGCTGGTTAACGGAAAGGTGGAAGAAACCACGTCTCTGAAAGTGACCACTGAAATGCTGCAGGGCAGGCCGGAGATTGACGTGGTGTATTCAGACACCGAACCTTCCGCACTGGGTTCACTGGCAGCCATCAGGCAGCTGGGCGTCAGTGACAAAGTGAAATTATATGCTTTTGTAGATAAAGAAGGCGTTAAAGCCGTTCAGGACAACAGCATACTCAAAGCCGGTGCGATTCAGGAACCCGTTAAGCTTGCTCAGATACTGGTTGAAAACGTCCGGAAAAGCCTGGGCGGTGAACAGGTCCCGGCCATGATCAATAATCCACCGCTGCTGGTCACTAAAGACAACGCGGCCTCCGTTATGGGTTCAGCGTACTGAGTAAAAGGCAGACAGTTATGAATTATGTGGCGAAGCAGATAAAAATCGGTTTTTCAGGCGTGCAGGTCCTTCATGGTGTGGATTTCAGCGTAAAACCTGGTGAAATTCACGCCCTTCTCGGCCATAACGGCGCGGGTAAATCAACGCTGCTGAAAATACTGGCTGGCGTCAATATGCCGGATAACGGGGAGCTGATGATTGGTGCTACACCGGTGCGCCTTGCATCGCCACGTGATGCGCTCAGCCACGGTATTGCCTGTGTCTACCAGGAACTCCGGCTTATTCCCGGTATGAGCGTATGGCAGAACCTTTTCCTCGGGCGTGAGCGCCGCAAGCGCAACGGTTTTACCGATGATGTCAGCATGATTGCACATACTGAGAAAGTGCTGAGTGATTACCACCTGGATTTCAGCGCGACCGATCTTGTCAGGGACCTCTCTCATCCGGACAAGCAGATGCTGGAAGTGGTCTCTAATCTCGATCGTGACGCACGTTTTCTTTTTCTCGATGAACCGACGACGGCGCTGGAGGGTGCGCAGGCAGACGCGCTGCTGCAGGCCGTACAGCGCATTGCGCGCGAGAAACAGATTGGCGTGGTGCTGGTATCGCATAAGCTGGACGAGGTGCTAGGCGTCTGCGATGAGGCTACCGTGATGTGCGGCGGCCGCGTGATTTATAACGAAGGTAAAAAACGCTGAGCAAGAGCGCCATTATCGACGCAATCGTGGGCGACGCAAATGCTTATCAGGCTCCCTCAAACAGCCGCGGCCTGATCCGGGGGGCACTGGGTAAACCCTGGCTGTCGGTGAGTAACCTGCATACGGATCGCCTTAAAGGTGTGAACCTTGAAGCGTACCGCGGGGAGATTCTTGGAGTCTATGGACTGGCCGGTGCAGGCCGTACGCGCCTGTGCCAGACGCTGTTTGGACTGGAAACCGTCACCGGTGGTGAAATCCGGGTGGGACACAGGGAATATCATCCCTCATCACCTGTAAAGGCCATTTCCCGTGGCATTGCCTACCTGACCGAGGAGCGTAAAAAGGACGGGTTTATTCCCCAGATGTCGAGCTATGCTAACGCGACGCTGCCGGTTCTGAAAAAATTCCGCTCCGGTGGTTTTGTGAGTCACGGCGCGGCGCGGCAGGCTGCCTCAGAACTGCTGGGCAAAATGAATACGCGGGGATCGCTGGATGGACCGATTAAGGCCCTCTCTGGCGGGAATCAGCAAAAGGTACTGCTGGCCCGGGTTATTGCGCAAAACGCGGACCTGGTGTTGCTGGATGAACCAACTAAAGGTGTCGATATTGGTGCGAAAGCGGACATCTACCGCATCATCCATCAGCTGGCGGATAAAGGCTGCTGCGTTATCGTGGTATCGAGCGAGGAAGAGGAACTGCTGGACGTCGCGGACAACATCACGGTATTCCGCCACGGTAAATGTGATGGGGTGATTGTCCCGGCAAAGGAGCTTAAACCTGCAGACCTGCGCAAAGCTGCATGGGAACACGCTGAACCTTAAATCATCCCCTCCGACACCTGATGCCAGTCAGGCTGCCAGCCGGACTGGCAGTTTTGCTTCCCCACCTGTTTTACCCCTGAATATACGATCCGCAGTGGGTCGCTGAGCAGACGTCGTTTCCGGCAGCAGAAGGCTGTCGATATATATCCCTGTAAATGGTAAATGTGATGGTTGAAATTCACCCACCTGAACAAATATCAGGCTGTGGAACGCGGTTACGCGGTGTAGCCACGAAGGAGAGTCACATGGCAGACTTTTATATCTCGGGTATACGCAGGGACAGTACAGGGCAGCACATTCAGTACGTTAAAATCATCAAAGCTGGCAAGGGAAATAAAGACGTCTCCATCAACTCGCGACAGTTTGTTGCCGAGCTGATAAAGGCCGGTAAGGCGACGTTTAAGACGATCACATTTGTTAACGGGCAGTGGGTTTATGGCGCGAATGTTCACGTCATAGACGATATTTACCTTACGACTGATCCGAATAGTACGACACGCGATAATCTCGGCAACCTGCCGGTCTTTTAAAAGTATGCCATGCACAGAGCGCTTCCGGAGAAGCGCTCTGTGACGTCATTCAAGGTCAGCGTGCCGTGCAGCCATGGTTTTGCTGGTTTCTCCCAGCTGAGCCATCAGCTCAAGCACAATGGCATCGTAAGTTATGAAACAGAGCTGCTCAAATGCAGAGCCCATCGGCTGGGAAAACGGTACCAGATTGTGATCGTTTTCCTTTGTCACTGCACCAGGTAAAACCAGTATGCTGCCGGCCAGTCTGGCAATTGACGAGTCTTTCTTCATGGTCACCAGCGCCACACCGACGCCACTTTCAGCAGCCTTTTGCGCGAGGCTTTTAAGGCTGCCGGTTTCGCCACTGCCGGAACCAATAATCAACAGGTCACCCGGACGGGCACGTGGAGACGAAATGTCTCCCACCACGCTCACGGAGAATCCCAGATGCATTAACCGGTTAGCAAACCCCCTGATTGCAACTCCGCTGCGTCCGGCTCCCTGCAGAAAAATGTGTCCCGCACTGCGGATCCGGGCAATCAGCTGCATCGCCTGATCCTCATCAATTTTCTGCGCATTTTGCTCTAATTCACTGAGGATGCTTCGTGTGTATTCCTGTACGCTCATTTTCAGCTCCCGGTCAGGCAATGGTACGGCCGCCATCCATAAGGATGGTCTGTCCCTGGATGTAGGAGTTTGATTTATCAGCGAGAAAAATGGCCAGGTTTGCCACGTCATCAATGGTGCCCAGGCGGCGGACCGGAATTTTTTCCAGCACTGCATCCAGATCGGCCTGCGTCGGATAGTTAACACGCATCATTTCGCCGGTATCAATCAGGCGGGGTGCAATAGCGTTAACGTTAACGCCTCTCGGTCCCAGCTCTTTTGCCAGGCCGCGGATAAGCCCCTCCCCGCCTGCTTTGCTCGCCGGATAGCTCACGCCGCCGCCGGTTCCTGACAGCGCTGAACCGGAAGAAATGTATACAATTGATCCCTGATTGGTGAGAAAATCATCGTAAAAAGCCTTAACGGTATTGAACAAGCCGGTCAGATTGATGGAGAGGGTCTTATTCCACTCCTCAAAAGAGATATCACTGACCCTGTTAGCGAAGGCTACACCTGCATTCAGCACCAGAACGTCGATGCGGCCATACGCTGCAAAAACCTTATTACGCGCATCGACCAGAGCCTTCGGGTCAGATACATCCGTTCTGATGAAAAGTGATTTTACATCGCCGGACGTCAGTTCTTCAGCGGTTCTGATACCGTTGGCTTCATTGTAATCAGCGATGACGGTATGGGCACCACGATCCGCGAACTGTTTTGCAATCCCTTTTCCGATACCGTGCGCACCGCCGGTGATAAACACAACCTTTCCTGCAAAATTACCCATCAGCATTTTCTCCTGAATTTTTACGACCGGGAAGGACGTTCCCAGCCGGATGACCTGAATCACGACTGCTTATGCAATCGACTTTTCTTTGATAAAGGCTTAAATCAGTTCATAGCAGCTTTTAATTCCCGGTAGCTCGATTCCGGGTTCTCATTAAACAGTGCGCCGCCGACGACAATTAAATCCGCACCGGCTTCCCGGACTTTTTTTGCTATTGCAAGGTTAATGCCGCCATCGACTTCAATCAGGATATTCCGGTCGGCGATCATTTCCCGTGTATTCCTGATTTTCTCCAGGCTTTTTTCAATAAAGACCTGGCCTGGCTGTCCCGGATTAATGGTCATGATGAGAATGTAATCGATATCGTCCAGCAGATAGGTCAGTACGTTTTCAGGCGTACCCGGATTAATTACCACCCCGGCTTTACGTCCGGCCTGGCGGATCTTCTGTAAAATAAAATGCACGTGCGGAGTTGATTCATAATGTACTGAAATCATTTCCGCACCGGTACTGATAACGTCATCAATATGTCTTTGCGGATCTGCCAGCATCATATGTACATCAAATTTCATTTTGCTGACTTTTTTCATTGCAGATATCTGGTTCGGACCAAATGCGATATTACTGACATAAGAACCGTCCATTAAATCAACGTGCAGTATGTCGGTATTTTCATTTTCCAGAAACCGGATCTCATCCTGCAGTCGCAGGATATTTGCCCCGAAAATTGACGGTAAAATCTGTGCCATGGTAAGCAAACCTCATTGTTCAAATCAGTGGAATACCGTGCTCAGCCAGTACGTCAGTACTTCCCACGGGCCGGTCAGTACAAAGTCAGTGCCTTGCCCCTGTAAACCCACGCCGGCACCGTGCAGGAACTGCGTTGCGCCTGGCGCCACATAGCCGCCTAAATACATAACAACAATGCTGAACAGTAAGGTGGAGATAACGGCGCGGATGACGTTTCCGTTACTGGCCATCACGGTCATGGTTGTCATATAGATGATCGACATCAGCACACCGATGGGAAAAATCATGATGCCCGGAAATACCAGTGCGCAGAGCATGGTCAGCGGAATGGTGATAACGGTAACGGTAACGGTGGCCGGGTCGCCCAGCGCCAGCGCACAGTCCATACCAATGTTCAACTCCGCGTCCTTGCCCATCTGCTTCTGCATAATTTCTTTGGCGCTTTTGCCAATCGGAGACAGACCTTCCATCAGCACACCCACAACTTTGGGCAGCAGTACCATGACTGCGGCAACGCCCATTGCCATGGGCACAATAGTTGTCACGGGCTGACGGGTAAGGATCCCGAGCATGCACCCGACCATGACGCCAATAATGGCGGGCTCACCAAATACTCCCAGTCGTTTCTGCACGCTTTCCAGGTCGAGGTCGAGTCTGTTCAGGCCAGGAATGACGTCGATAATTTTATTGACCAGCAGCGCAAAAGGTAATGTCCAGCCAATGTGGATCATGGTGGTGCAGGTCGTTCCTTCCAGACCGTAGTATTTCTGCCAGCGGGGAGCTATTAAATCACCGATAAACAGCGCGATGACGCTCAGGGCCACGGCTACGCCAAAACCGATAAAGAAACTGTCAAACACGAAGTAAGCCAGCGCACCAGGAACGAGGAAGTGCATATAGTTCCAGATATCCACGTTAAGCGTTCTGGTTAACTTCAGGCGAACAAGGAGCAGGTTAAGAATGATTCCGACAGGCACAACCAGAGCCGCAAAAGGGGCAACCCATGCCGCTGCGCCTACTGCGGGCCATCCAATATCAGCAACGGTAAACCCGCTGCCAATTTTCGAATAATAGGCGATGGCAGGCTGAAGGGAGGTGCTCAGCAGGTTAACAACCAGACCCAGTCCAATAAAGCCGATACCGACAGTAATGCCTGATTTGATGGCAGCCCCGGCTTTCATGCGAAAAACCAGGCCTAAAATAAAGATGACAAGTGGCAGGATAGCGGTAGCACCCATACCTGTTATCGTCAGCATTATGCTTTTTAACATTTCCATCCTGACACCCTCTTAATCTGTTATTATTTCCGGGTCAGCTCAGTTAGTAATTCACCAAGTTTTTTTCGCAACACGCCTTCATTAATGCCGGTGATAAAACCCGCGACACTCATGTGAGGCTTTCCCATATCACCTTTATAATTATTCGTTGTTAAAACAACGTCGGCATGCTGCAATTCTGAAGGCAGTTCTGACATGCTGCATTTATTTATTTTGTACTGAGAGATTCCGTATTCAGCACAAACAGATTTAACCTCATCAGCAGCAAGTGTTGAGGTGGCGACTCCGCTTCCGCAGGCGACAAGAATAGTGATCATAATTTTGCTCCGGTAAGGTTATTGCATGATTTCTGAAATAAATAATGCTTCAGCTTTTTCAGACGGCAGTTCAAGGAGGTTCTGATAGAAACCTTTGTCCTGCAGCTTGCTGAACAGGGATTTCAACAGCTGCAACTGATTAGACGGGTTGGTTACCACTAAATTGATGACAAGTCGTACCGGTAATTTATCATCGCCATCAGCCTGACCGACCTCAACGGGCTCAGGCAGACGAATAATGTAAACAGAAGGTGTGTTGGCATGCGTACTGTCACAGTGCGGGATCGCCACAGAATAGCCATCAAGCAAAATACCCGTCGGGTACATGGCTTCACGCTCGCGTAGTGCCTCCAGATAGGTATCCTTCACTGTCCTCGCAGCATTCTGCCGTTCATGAATATGCTGCAGCACCTCGTCATAGCTTTTGAAGTCGGCGCCATCGGTGACGCTGATAAGTACTGTATTCATAATTTCTCCCGGTAACCTTTTGATGCTCAAATGAGCATCAAAGTATGTACACATGAGCATTTATAGCATGCCGGTGTTTTGCGGTAACAAGCAGAGAGCAAAAGTTATAGGTCGATCACAGTAATAAACTATTGAGCTAAATATAAAATGCTCACATGAGCATGTGGCTGAATGCTACATGACCATCTGTTTGTCTCAAGTTACTGAATAAAAAGGGAATATATCTGTTACGGCTGTTCTGTTGTTTCGTAAGGTATCTTTGCGGAAGCGCTTGGAATCATAGAGGGATAATTGAGCGGACGTCCTGACAACTGCAGGCGTAATGCGCGGAAATCTGACTGTATGGGCTTTTCGCGAAGCTGAGCCACTGTCGCTGCGTCGCGAAATTTCAAAAAGAGGGGCGCCTGCAGCGCCCCATATTGAAAGAGAGACTGGTTTTTTCCTGACTTATCAGGAGTTGACCAGCTTTACAGCTGTATCAAAGTCGGTGATCAGCACATCAAGAAGGCCTGATTTAAGAGAGGCTACGATACCTTCATACTTCTGTTCTCCTCCCGCCACGCCAATCACTGTTTTCGCGCTTCGCAGTTGCTCTGTGGAAATACCGAATCCCAGCCGGCTTATTGGGCTGTCAAGGATCTCCCCTTTGCTGTTGACGAGTGTGATGCAAACATCAGCTGCAATGTCGTCACGGAAAAGTGGTGTCTGCCATTCTTCGGGAAAAATGTCGCACAGGCTGGACGAGCCGGTTTTCCACGCGCCAATACCAGTAATAACGACGTCCAGGCATGAATAATACTGTTGGGTGTCAACCACTGCAGGATCGCTGGCCAGCTTTTCTGCCAGACTTTCATCATCAACCCACATGGGGACATACATAGGATGTGCCTTTCCCTGAGAGATAGCTGCCAGCCGGTGTATCAGGTCTATCGGACCCTGACTGAATTCAATACCCGGATGTACGCCTGAAAGCTGTACAATATCTAAAGCAGGGAGGCTGTTCAGCTGACTGACGGTACTGGACAGAACGCGTCCCCAGGCAATACCCACCTTCATACCCCCGGTCAGGTAATTGCCCAGATAGCTGGCTGTGATGCCACCCAGCTTCTCATTAAGTTCTTCCTGGTTGTTCCAGGATTCTGATACAGAAAGCACGACGGCTTTTTGCAGGCCGTATTTCTCACAAATATTATGGGCCACTTCTTCATCAAGCATCTGCTGCTTGGGAAAAAGGAACTTAACGTATTCCTGTTCGATCGCCTCATCGATCAGGCGCGCGGCCTTGAATCGTGAGATCTCAAGCTCTTCGGCAATTTCTGTTTTGGTCTTCATCTCAACAAAATAACGGCGAACGACCAGAGAATAGATATAGCGGGGGTCATAACCTGACCAGCGGCTATTTTTTATACGTTTAGGCATGGCGAATTCCGTTTTAATCGAAAGGAAATATCACAAAGGTTAACCTGTTGCCCCTGATTTTAATCAAAAGAGTACACTTTTTTATGCTCGTTTGGTATTTAATGGGGTGCTTATCTTACTGCTGTGTGATGGGCAACACGTATACTCTATCTGGTTGTTAAAGCTGGCTGGTATTTTACCTGCGCGTTCGGCTGCCACAGGTACACCTTAGAGCCGGTATCCATGATAAAGGTTTGAAAACAGGTTGCCCGAAATGACCTTTCTTGAGTAAAGCAGTACCGCACGTGCAGTGTGAATGTAACTTCTTAACCAAGCTGTTTTTTTACATGTTTCATAGATTAAGGTAAGAAGTGTTTTGCACAGTGTATGTCCGGCAATCAGATACGGCCCATAGCCCATTCTGTCACCGCTAGGTTACAGAAATCACAGGCGCTAATTTCGGTAAAACGATTAATGAATATCAGCAAAAAGCCCTCCCGTGAACTTCATAAATCATCTGCTACTCCTGGAGGGGAAAAGTCCAGGTCGTTCATCAGATGGCTTCTTTCATCAGCTTTCCTGAGTTTCCCACAGGCTGCAGGCCCCATTGCATTCTCATTGCTTGCACTCAGTATCACAGGCGATAGCAGAGGCGGGGCAGCGATGATCCTTGCCATGACGATTGCTCAGGTTATTGGTGTGATCCCGTTCACACGCCTGGGAAACCGCTTTAACTCGGTCACTTACTTCCAGCTACTGACGCTGACTCGTTCTGTGGCTTTACTCTGCATAGTACTGGCATCATGGTATAAAATGCCTTTTACGGTATTAATCATACTTGCCAGCCTGGCCGGACTGGTAAATGGTGCAGCTCAGGGATATTTAAGGGTGATACTAAACCACGTGGTCAACGCAAACCGTTTACCACGTGGGCTGGGTATGGCCGCGACTCTGAATGAGTTGGTTTTTGTTCTGGCTCCGGTGGCCGCATCAGGACTGGGAAGCATCTCCCCGGTGTTTTCTCTGCTTGTCATTACCGCTCTGGGCATACTTCCCGTTGTTCTCATTCCCCGGCTTAATATCCGGAGTTCACCTGCCGTGGTTAAAACCAGGCAAGGAGCACTGACAAGACCGGTTGCTTTGGTGCTTATATGCTCTACTGCAGCTGAGGCAACCGTCGCCGCCGTTGAGATAGGTGCTGTGGCGTTAGCCCTGAACTTTCGGTATGAGCCATTTTATGCCATTTTTTTCACCGTTCCCTTGTGCCTTGCCTCTGTCATGGGGGGAGTCTGGGTCAGTATCCGCAACCGGATGTCTGCACCCGGCACAGTACTTTTACATCTGTGCCTGATGATGCTAGGGGCTTTGATGGTTACTGTTAATTTCTCTGTCATTACAACCATTGTGGGTGTGATGTGTATTGGCTCTGTCATTGCCCCACTTGGAACACATTTTTCGCTTGTTCTTGATGAAATGTCTCCTCCGCATCTGAAAGCCGAGGTCTTCGCGTTACTGCGAACCTCCAATGCCATGGGTGTGATATTTGCGAGTGCCCTTCTGACTGTGACATCGCTGTCATTATCACTGTTAATGATTACGATTTTTATTGGGATAGTCGCTTCAGGAATGGCTGTTGCAATGCTGGGTAAGAAAAGCGTGATTGAGACTGATTGTGAATAACGCCTCAAACAGTAGGGCTTATTGCTTAATCAAAGACACAGCACATTTAATATAGTTATCAGAAGATTAGTAACAGTAAAGCCGAAAAATGGCTGTCTTATTAAGCTTACAGAAAAGCATTTTTACGCTTCTGGCACGAAACAGACCAGTGTACTGCAAGGTCCGCTATGAGCGAAAAGCGGACAAAGTAGCAGAGGGAAAGCATCAATGTTAATGTCCGGAAAGTTCATGTTAAAACTCTGTATGGCATTTGTCATCGACGATTAAAAAGGGCTGTTAATGGCTACAGTTGAGGTATTAAAATTAAAGTATCCAGGCGCAGATGCCTGGCAAATGGGTGACAGTCCGGAACTGGCTAGCAAGCTTGCTGACCTGATTAAAAAAGGGATCAAAACGGCTTCCTGCGGATCGCTTACGTCTTACCAGCAGGAAGAGCCTGCCCCTAAGATTGGGAGCTATAACATCATCCTTGATGGCCAGAACGTCCCAGCCTGCGTAACCAGACTGGTTTCAATGCGACTGGTGCGTTTTTGTGATGTTACCGAGGAGTTTGCCCGCAAAGAAGGTGAAGGCGATTTAAGCCTTGAGTACTGGCAGAAAGAGCATCAGAGATTTTTCACCTGTACGGGACATTTTTCTGACGATATGGAGCTGATCGCAGAAGAATTTGAGGTAATCGAGGTGCTGTAAGATAAAATAAACGTTCTGGCGTTTGAAACCCTGCCATTTATAACAACGTCCGCTTTTGGCACAAAGCGGACGTTGAGCAGGCCAATGTCCGCTATGAGCGAGGAGCGGACGTCAAAATCACGGCGACCGGGTTTTACGACAAAATTAACCATAACAACCCGGCGGCGAAGTGGTTATGTGGATCAATTTCTCAGTCCATCAATCACCGTTTCTGGCAGGTTCATAATTGATTTTACGCTGGCTTTTATCCGTTCGATGATTGCCTGTCGAGGTCCCTTCTGCCATGCCTCACTTCCGTAAAATGCTTCCTGCGATGCCTTCATATGCTCAATGTCATCGAATGCCCGAAGCAGGTAGTACGAATCCTCGTCATGCAGGGAGCAGCCGAATGCAACTACGTCGATACCCGCCTGATTATGCAGATGAGCACTTATTTCGACCATGACCAGATGAAATTCCTGACCGGTACCTGGCTCCAAGGTGTACTGCAATAACTCGACAATTCTCATAATTCCACTCCATTGGTATGCATCCCCGAATTTACCATAGCATCTGTTGGTTGCATCCACCGCTGGCGGTATTAGCACGTTTCTGCCGGGGGCGAGGTATTTCCGACATCTTTACACGAACTGAATCCTGACAAATACCCATGATGTTTCGGTGCGCTTGCATGGTTATGCACTGTAATCTGCTCTCAGTAGGGTAGTACATGATGATGTTATCAACGTCAGCTATTGGCACAAAGCGGTCCTTCTCATCCTCCTGGTTTAAGTGTCAATTTTGTAAGAGCCTGTTCTACTTTTTTCAGCATCCTGTTCTGCTATGGCTTTTTCATCTGGTGTAAGCGGAACCTCTTCCAGATACCTGTTTATGGAAGCCTTGCTCTCCAGTAACAACCCTTTTGCGCTTTGTTTTGGCAGATTAAAGTCACAGCCGATGCAGGCCATTCTGTGCGGGCAGCTGCTCCAGAAGGGATTAGTACAGAAAGAGTCGCCCAGATCATAATATGTCGCAGGCCCCATGAGGCTGGCTGCTGCCGGGTCATGATCAATCAGCACGCTTATCATATGCGCCACACGGTCAGCCTTTACAAAAGAGGCCGCCAGCTGTGTCGGGCGTATACGAATATAATGCATGGTGGACTGCGGCGAAGAGTGACCTGACCACTGCATCAGCTCGTATAACGACATGCCCTGAGGAACACTGGCCAGGGCAGTCACGGCCGATGCTCGTCCCCGGTGACTGGTAATGGCACCCCGGCTGTCTTTCTGCGGCATTCCTGCCCTGGCACAGAGAACCGGAATGACGGTGCGGTTTATTATATCTCTTCCCACGGATTTACCCCGGTACTGAAACAGAAAACGGACCTTTTCACCGGTGCGTTCATCCGTCAGAGCGGCCTGCTCCTCTGGTCGTTCTGCCAGCCAGATATCGACATACTTTTTCACCACAGCAGAAACCGGCTTAACAAAGGCTTTAGAGGTTTTGCCTGCTGGCACGCTCAGGTAGCAAAGAGTCCCGGCAGGAATGGTACTGCCGTCGTCCCGGTTAATATCTTCCGTTTGTGGAATGATGCAGCCAGCGGTCAGGCGCATCAGCTCATTCTGACGCAGCCCTGCATGCGTCCAGATGACTGCCAAAGCCTGCAGCATAGACAGAGGATAATAAATTTCACTCAGCAAATCTTCCTGACGCAGGTTCAGACTGGCCCATACCAGTTTCAGCCAGACCGGATCATCAATAACGCGGGGATTGACGCCCTGACGAAACAGCGGCGTATCAGGCGTCGAGAGATGGCGGGACGGACTGAATTTCAGCCGCCCCCATCCCCAGTTCTCGTAGTCGATCATAAAGCGGCGAACGGCATACACAAAACCGGCGCGGGAGTTTGGCAGCATGGGTTCTCCTGAACGGGAAGACCGGCGCACTCCCCGCGCTGTTCCCAGAGAAAGTTCGTCGACCTTCATTCTTCCGACTGCCGCAATAAAGCTTGCGCAGGTCGCCATTGTCCAGTCGGATGGCTCGCGTATTTCCGGGTGCTCCCGGGCGAGCCAGAGGCCGCAGCGGAGGATAAAACTGTACTGGCTCTCTCTGGAGCGGGGACGAAGCACTGACGTTTCCCTCCACCGCCTGCAGCATGCTACCCAGGGCTGGGCGATGTTATCTGTCGGTTTTTCGTGCCATTCCTGGTAATTGCGCATACGCACGGGGCTTTTTATGATGCCCATTGCGGCAAGCGCATATGAAACTCTGCCCACTGTCCTTGCGATCCTACGGTCGTGATAATTCTGCGCGCGCCAGAGGAGATCAGTCGTGAAGCTTTCGAGCTGAGGATTACCGTTCATCATCATCAGTATGCCCAGCAGGGCTGACAGATGATTTTTCTGGTTCTGATGTTTGTATCCCAGTGAAACCAGAGTGTCCGTCAGCCGGTTGAGCTCCTGAGTAAAAAATTCCCGGCCATAAATGGCACAGGCGTACAGCGACGGCGCACCATGGTGCGGCAGGCTGAGCGGTGAAGTAAACGGACCCAGATGGAAGGCAAACGCCGCAATCAGCGGCCTGCCTGAGCGGTGCTGCTGGCACAGCGTCAGCCACTTTTCCGATCCCCACAGCCAGCAGGGTTGCCCTGTCCGGTGTATCTCCGCCAGAACGGCAGGAAGGATAATCCTGACCAGTCTGTCACTAGTGCCGCTGCGGTCAGCAATATCCTGAAGAGGCCGCAGTAAAGATGACAGCGGCCCCTGCTGGCTCAGAGCAGAGGTACGTTTGTGCCCGGTACTTAACGCCTCGCGCTCTTCAGTGCTTAACTCATTATTCAGCTGATAATCCGAACGACTGAAAGGGACATAAATGTTATTAATTGCTGTTCCTGCGTTCATCACACTGCCCCGTCTGAAAGATAAGCCCTGCGATCTTCCGGTCGGTTTCAGCGACGGCAACAGCCATGCGGGCCGCCATATCCGTTCCCGACAGATGAATATAAATTTGTGTGGTGCGTGGGTCCCTGTGCCCTGCATACGTAGCCAGTTCATGCAGTTTCCATCCAGCCCGCGCCAGGTGCGTCAGCCGAAGGTGACGGAAAGTATGCGTGGTGATGTCTGGCTGATCAGTCTCTGTCGCCCATTTCCGCACGATTTTACTCCAGCTCCAGAACGAGAGAGGAGCGCCGTAATTACGGTCAGAGGCGGAACGGAACAGAGCACCACCTGACCAGCCTGCCAGCCGTAGCTGCCGAAAATGGTTTGCCAGTACCGGCGTAACGTCGGCGCTGTAGCAGACTATTCTTTCCCGTCTGTTTTTCGTCGTCTCTGCGCGGATGCGGACCAGGCGGTGAGCCAGATCAATGTCCTCAAGCCTGAGAGCCGTCAATTCCGTGCGCCGGAGCGCGCCATAATAAGCCAGAGCAAGCATCAGCCTGTCACGCAGAGACGCGGCAGAAACGTGTTTCAGGAACCTGAGCCACTGTCCGTCATCAGGAATACCGGGGAGGCGGGTGATACGGGGGACCAGGCCACGCCCGGTATAACTGGCGCCAGGCAAACCCGAGCGGGGTAACGGATTGAGACTGCATATATCCTGGTAAATCAGAAAGTCATACCAGAGGCGAAGAGCTGAAATGCGCAGCTGGAGTGTGGCGCTGGCAACGGATGACGGCATATCAGGGAGCTGAGGGCGAATATATGCCGCCAAGTCCTCAAAGGAAGCCCTTTCAGGAGCAATAGTGTGTATTTCACAGAAGGCCAAAAAATGCGTCAGGGCACTTCGATAGGCTTTAATAGTTGCGCTGGCTCTTCCTAAATTCGAAAGAATTTTAAGCCATTGCTCAGTCAGCAGAAGTGCAGGTGCGGAATACATGGTGGTGTTCACGGCCTTTCCCTTTCAGCTCATAACAACTGATTAAAGTTTATACCGGAGATGTTGCATTCCACTTAACTTACTTTACCACGAATGGCTACATAGTTTCCCGAACGCCTCCAGTTTTTTCGATGAATAATAAATATATTACAGAGGTGTCATTAAGCTGTCACGCCTTCAACAGAATGCAGCTGGTAGAATCGTCCTCACTAAGCAGGCGGAAAAGTCTTTATGGATCAATATCAGCAGAAATCGCAGGCACTGAGTTACGCATATTATCTTTTTTTAAGATGAAATCAGTCTGGCTTGTAAGTTCTTTAGTTGATGACATCTTTGACAGTCCGTTATTTATTCCATTATCAACGGGAAACTTATTATGAAAAGTTTAATCTTCGCTTCCTCTGTCGGACTTAGCTTAATTCCTTCAGCCTGGGCGGATGGAAATATCAACATTCATGAGCATGTTAATAATGCCCAGGCGGCAGCGCATCAGCAACAGTTTTCATCCGTTCCTGAATCTGTCAGGGGGGAAGTATTACAAATGAAGAGTATGGATCAGCATGAACAGGCCCTTAATGTTCATAATTCCATGAAAAATGGTGCTTCTGATGCCCATCAGAAAATGGCGAAGAACCATCAGAAAATGTCAGATGATATGGCCGACATGAAATCAAGTACCGCGCCATCTTTTGCAGAAATGGATGAACATGAAAGGGCCGCCGTTGTCCACGAAAATATGAGTAACGGCCAGTCAGAAGCACACCAGTCAATGGCTGCAATACATCGCGGTATGAAGTAAAACTGACGGAAGCGGGTTGCTATATCAGTCCTTAATGTTTTTGAAGGTGTAGATATTCTTACCTTAAAGATACGATCCCTTTATTCAAAAAAGCCCCTATATGGGGCTTTTTTGCAACGCTTACAAAAAATAAACATCTTTTTATAAGATTTAATTTTATTTTCCTGCTGCAATTGAAGATGTTATCGCTTTGAACTAATGGCGAGGAGTTCTGTTGAAGCTGTTTCAACCAGCTTAGTATTTTTACATGGCTGAGTGTGATGTTTCTCAATAAATAATTTGCTTAATGTCGCTTTTTTTTTGAGTGATGCCAAATCACATTAATCAATTCCTCTGGCAATTATTTTAAATATTCACGGCTAATGCAAGAGCACACCTTTCTGAACGGTTTAGAGTTTTTCATTATGCATAATAGCGGCGTATACGACATGAAATGTAAAAAACTGACTTACAAAATCTATAGGCTCTGATGATATCCTGTAAGCGGTTGTATATTCATTGTGATGCTTTCTACCGTTTCAACATGAGGCCTTTCAGGCATAACCTGAAGATAAATCGCAGATTGCAGTGCAGGTTAGGGCGATTAGCTGGCAGACAAGACCTGAACCGGGTGAAAAAAGTTAAATACAGTTACACCTTACTGCACGTTGAGTAAACCGGGGGCTGCGGTAAAAAGAATGTTTAAAATATAAAAATGTAGCCCGCCACAGTCAGCGGGCCGGCTGAAATCAGCCTGAAAGAAGATTTACCGGAAATACATTAATGATGAGGGTAATACACAACACATCCCGGATGCAGTGGCAAAGAAGAACAGAAAACTCCGGGCGAATTTTCTGTCCACATACTATCCGTTATTTCTCTTCCAGCATCATTTTACGGTGCATATCGATAATGCTCTGATGCGCAGCTGAGTTTGCATTATCCATGCTCTCATGCGCAAGAATGGCACGTTCATGCTCATTCATCGCAGAGACAGAAACACGGTTATCAGTGTTATCTAGTGCTGTTTCAGGATGCTGCTGTGCCCATGCGGACGAAGCGGAAATCAGGATCACAAGAGGGATAAGCTTTACTTTTTTCATGGTGGCAGTCCTTAACGTTGAATGTAAAATAAGAATAAACAATTACCGGCCGGGTTTACCTGTGGCCTTAGTGATGTTCATCGTACAGAAGAAAAAACGTTACGGCGAAAAATGACAGAAATGTAATTTATAAACAGTGCGTTCCAACATTACACAATTGTAATCACACAAAGTCTGTAGCTGTGGTAGCTTTCCGGTAACAAAAATTTTTCATCCTGAACGGTAAGCACGGCTTGTGCTTCCGGAGCGGAGAGAGCCATTCTCCCGGGATAACAGAAAATTGCCGGAGTTCAGTCATGCAGCTTAAAAGTTCACGACGTAATTTCATTAAAGGGATCACTGCCGCTGGCATTGTGGGCGGACTGGGCCTGCGAACATTCGATGCATTCTCGGCGGTAAGCCTGATGCAGTCCCGCACACTTACCGGCACAGACTTTGATCTGTTTATTGGCGAGACGCCGCTAAATATCACCGGTAAAACCCGGTATGCAAAAACCATTAATGCCGGCCTGCCAGGCCCTCTGTTGCGCTGGAAAGAAGGCGATACCGTTACATTAAGAGTTAAAAATCGCCTTTCTGAACCGACATCAATTCACTGGCATGGCATTCTTCTGCCGGCGAATATGGATGGCGTACCGGGACTGAGTTTTCATGGTATTGAGCCGGACGATACCTATGTTTACTCCTTTAAGATAAAGCAGAACGGTACATACTGGTATCACAGCCATTCCGGCCTGCAGGAGCAGGAAGGTGTCTATGGCCCGATTATTATTGATGCAGCTGAACCAGAACCGTTTGTCTGGGACAGTGAACACATAGTCATGCTTACCGACTGGTCTGATGAAAAAGCATCAGACATTCTCGCCAAACTGAAAAAGCAGTCCGATTATTACAACTTTGCGAAACCTACCGTTTCTGACTTTTTCCGTGACGCCAGGGAAAAAGGTTTAGGCAGTACGTTGTCCGATCGGAAAATGTGGGCGGAAATGAAGATGAATCCGACGGATCTGGCTGACGTCAGTGGTGCCACATATACCTATCTCATGAACGGGCAGGGCCCTGGAAAAAACTGGACAGGGCTGTTCCGTAAAGGCGAGAAGGTACGCCTGCGTTTCATTAACGGTTCCGCCATGACCTACTTTGATGTGCGCATTCCGGGGCTGAAAATGACGGTCGTGGCGGCTGATGGCCAGTATGTCACGCCTGTTGCTGTTGACGAGTTCCGCATCGCTGTGGCCGAAACTTACGATGTAATCGTGGAGCCGGCTGAAGATGCCTACACTATTTTCGCGCAGTCTATGGACAGAAGCGGCTACGCTCGCGGCACGCTGGCTGTCCGTGAAGGGCTTTATGCTCCGGTACCGGCTCCCGATCCTCGCCCCTGGCTGACTATGGACGATATGGGTATGGGCGGCATGGATCATGGCAGCATGGGCGATATGGATCACAGCCAGATGCAGAGCATGAATAACGACACCATGACGGGCATGGATGGTAATGCTATGCAGGCTATGGATGGCTCTGGTGTCTCCGGAGCTGCAGAAAGTATGCCGGAAATGGACCATAGCGCCATGGCCGGGATGGATCACGGCAGTATGAGTGGCATGGGGGACATGCAGAAACATCCTGCATCTGAAACAGACAATCCTCTGGTTGATATGCAGGCCATGATGCCGGCGCCTAAATTAAGTGACCCGGGCATTGGTCTGCGCAATAACGGCAGAAAAGTCCTTACGTATGCCGATCTGAAAAGCACATTTGACGATCCGGACGGGCGTGAGCCATCGCGTACCATCGAGCTACATCTCACCGGACATATGGAAAAATTCGCCTGGTCATTCAACGGTATTAAATTCTCCGATTCAGAACCGGTTACGTTGCGATATGGCGAACGCGTGCGTGTGGTGCTGGTTAACGACACGATGATGACGCACCCCATTCACCTGCATGGTATGTGGAGCGATCTGGAGGATGAGGACGGTAATTTCCTGGTACGCAAACACACTATCGATATGCCTCCGGGTACCCGCCGAAGCTATCGGGTGACTGCCGATGCACTCGGGCGGTGGGCTTATCACTGTCATCTTCTTTTCCATATGGAAACCGGCATGTTTCGTGAAGTCCGGGTTACAGAGTGAGGTAGCGATAATGTCAGTTTCAGGATGGAATGATATGACAAAGTATTTTTCACGTTCCGCTGCAGGTTTGCTGGCCTGCACTGCGTTTGCCGGAGCGATAGTGATGCCCGTGTTTGCAGCACCTACGGGACCATCTGACAATTTACAACAGCATGATATGTCAGGCATGGACCATTCTGCTATGCAGGGAATGGATCATGCTCTATAGGAAGGAATGACGCCTGGGACATCCGGTATGGAGGGTATGGAATCCATGCAGCCCGCGGCGCCAGCAGAAGCCGTACACCATTCCGCCGGTTACGGAGGCGGACCGTAAGGCAGCATTCCCGGACGTACATGGGCATAAGGTTCATGACAACAGCATAAATTACTTTGTGCTTGCCGATCAGCTGGAATGGCAAAAAAACAACGATCCGGGTGGCTTCAGCTGGGATGTAAGCGGCTGGGCTGGCGGGGATATCAATCGACTCTGGTTACGTAGCGAAGGTGAAACCACCCGAGGTAAAGTCGAATCCGCAGAAGTTCAGGCTTTATGGGGGCATGCACTGACACCCTGGTGGGACGTGGTTGCCGGTGCCCGGCAGGATTTCAGACCCGGAAAACCGCAAACCTGGCTGGCTGCTGGTTTTCAGGGCATGGCGTTGTACAACTTTGAAAGTGAGCTGACTGCGTTTGCCGGCGAGCAGGGACGGACAGCGCTCAGGCTGGAAGCCGAATACGATGTGCTGCTGACCAATCGCCTGATCCTGCAACCTTCCTTTGAGGCGAATATTTACGGGAAAGATGATGAGGCACGGGAAACCGGTAAAGGCCTTTCCAGTACCGAACTTGCTCTTCGCCTTCGCTATGAAGTGAAAAGAGAATTTGCACCTTACGTGGGGGTTTCGTGGAGCCAGCTCTATGGCAATACTGCTGATATGGCTGCCCGTGAAGGTGAAAAAGATAATGAAGTGCGCTTCCTCCTCGGGGCTCGCATGTGGTTCTGATGCAGTTAATTCAAACAAAACAGGTATTATTATGAAACATTCATCTGCCAAATATTTCTTCGCTTTAATTGCTTCTGGCGCGGCTTTTGCTGCACAGGCGCATCCGGAACTGGCGTCTGCTGTCCCTGCTGATAAGTCTCAGATAACGGCACCGTCTAAACTGGAACTGCATTTCACCGAAAATCTGGTAACGAAATTTTCCGGTGCCCGTCTTGTAATGACCGCCATGCCGGGCATGTCTTCTCATGCGCCAATGCCGGTTGCGGCTAAAGTCTCAGCGGGCAGCGATCCGAAAACGATGATTATCACACCGGCAAAAACTCTGCCTGCAGGAACCTATAAAGTGGAATGGCGGGCGGTATCTTCTGATACTCACCCCCGGACCGGCAACTACAGTTTCAGCGTGAAGTAATACCATGAACGATCAGACTTTTATTATCATCCGTTTTTTTCTTTACCTTGATCTTATGCTTCTTTTTGGCCTGCCTTTATTCGAAATTTATGGGGTAAAGGGAGTATTGAAGAAATCGGTATCGTTGTTCAGCGTCTGGTCGTTCTTTTTTACGCTCATCTCTGCTGGCATGGTTTTGTCCCTTGCAAATATGCTGCTTGTCGCTCAGGCCATGAGTGGCGTCAGTGATCCCGGCGAACTGACTCTCCATATTATGGAGATGGTTGTCGGGGAAACTGCAGTGGGCATGAGCTGGGTTATCCGCTTCGCTGCACTGGTCATGGCGTTTATCGGGCTTGGCCTGCGGCTCAGGCATGTCGGGCTGTCACGTTATGTGCTTACCCTGTCCGGCGGTATAGCACTTGCTACACTGGCATGGGGCGGGCATGCGGCAATGAATGACGGCATCAGCTACTATCTTCATCTTCTGAGCGATATCATTCATCTGACAGCGGCCGGGGCCTGGATCGGTGCACTGGCGGCTTTTACTCTGCTCTTATGCATCAAAAAGGCTGAAAAGGCTGTCTATGCCAGCCAGCTGGCCGCAGCGTTGTCGGGTTTTGCCCGTGCCGGCACGATCATTGTGCTGAGCATTGTCATCACCGCCGTAGTTAACTTCGTATTTATCGTTGAAAAGCCTCTGAGTACCCTGCCGGGCAGTGACTATGGTCTGCTGCTGCTGGTAAAAACTGTTCTGTTTTTTCTTATGCTGCTGCTGGCCGCCGCCAATCGCTTCCGGCTTACACCGCGACTGGAAACGGCCCTGCTTCAGGGCCAATATAAGATGGGTATTTACCTGATGCGTAAAAGCATTATCACGGAATTTACTGTTTCGGTACTGATACTGGCAACCGTCGCCTGGCTGGGCACGCTATCGCCGGGTACCGGTATGGAATAACGACTAACCGTATCCTGCAGGAAAGCTGCCCATGACCACTATGCTGATCGTTGAGGATGAACTGAAAACCGGTACCTACCTGAAACAGGGGCTTCTGGAAGCGGGATATGATGTAACCCTTGTAAACGACGGGCGTCAGGGACTGGAGCATATCCTGCGACAGCATTATGATCTCATTATTCTGGATGTAATGCTGCCCTCAATGGACGGCTGGGATATTCTTCAGCAGATGCGTATGGCCCGGCACGAAGAGCCCGTGCTGTTTCTGACTGCCCGGGATAACGTCAGTGAAAAGATTAAAGGTCTCGATCTTGGCGCGGATGACTATCTGCTCAAACCCTTTGATTTTGCCGAGCTCCTGGCGCGTATCCGCACCCTGCTCAGACGCAACCGTACGCAAACGTCCGGTACGCACCGCATTGCTGATTTGGTTATGGATGTCACCCGCCGGAGTGTGAGCCGTTCCGGCAAAAAGATACACTTGTCTGCTAAAGAATTTGTGCTGCTTGAGCTACTGTTACAGCAGACCGGAGAGGTGCTGCCAAGGAGCCTGCTTTCATCTCTGGTCTGGAATATCAATTTTGAAAGCGATACCAATGTGATTGATGTGGCCGTCAGACGACTTCGCAGTAAGGTGGATGATGACTTTACACCAAAGCTTATTCACACGGTACGGGGTATCGGATATGTGCTGGAGATACGGGAAGAGTGAAGCGTAACTGGTCCCTGACATCACGACTGAGCATAATCTTTGCCGGCGTGATGATGTCCGTCTGGCTTCTTTCGAGTGTGCTGCTTGTAGCCGCCCTCAGCAGTTATTTTCGTCATCAGGATGCCACATTGCTGACCGGAAAGCTTGAACTTGCCACAGAGCTTCTTGAGGGCGAGGTGCACGCCGGAAAGCTCGACAGCGCATCGCTTGCACGAAAGCTTTCGGATGCCATGGTTGGTCACAGCGGACTTTATCTTTCCGTTAAAACAACCGATAACCAGATGCTGGCCGACTATTCATCACCCGGTTTTTTGGTGCCTTATGAGCGCTTTAGCGACGAAGCTACCCGTCCGGGTATTATGCAGACGGTAGAGGAAGATAGCTGGCGTTATAACGTTATGGTCAGAAAAATTAATGCTAAGAGCGCAGGAAAACTAAACGATGTACTGATTACGGCCGCCTATGATACCAGCCTTCATGATGAGTTTATCGGTCAGCTTAAAAGATGGCTGGTCTGGTTTAATGTCGCCCTGATATTTATCTCCGTTTTTCTGGGATGGCTCGTCACCCGGATGGGACTCAGGCCTCTGAATGAAATAAACCGGCTTGCCTCAGCAATTACGATTAACAGCCTGAGCAAACGTCTCCCTGGCCATAATCTGCCAGCCGAACTAAAGGTAACAGTAGCTGAAATTAACAGCATGCTTGAACGGCTGGAAGATTCATTCTGTCGTCTGTCTGAGTTCTCTTCGGATATCGCGCATGAACTGCGTACCCCTGTCAGTAATCTGATGATGCAGACTCAGGTTGCGCTGTCCCGTGAACGTGATGCCGAAAGTTACCGTGAGGTACTTTTTTCAAATCTGGAAGAGCTGAGCCGGCTCGCCAGAATGAGCAGTGATATGCTTTTCCTGGCTAAATCTGAAAACGGGCTGATGCCTCTGGAGAAACAGGACGTTTCGTTAAACGCAGAGCTGGAAGAGCTCCTCGATTTTTTTGAACCGCTTGCCGGTGACAGCGGTAAAACGCTTTCTCTGCAGGGGGAGGCAGTTGTCAGAGGCGATCGCCTGATGCTGCGTCGTGCAATGAGTAATCTGATAACTAACGCCATAAAATATTCATTACCGGGATCAGCTATTAATGTGCTGGCTGAACACCACGCCGGCAGGGTTTTTATACATATCTCTAACCCCACAGAAAATATCAACCGGGATAGTCTGAACCGGCTTTTTGACCGCTTTTACCGGGGCGACGCTTCCCGTCAGCATAATACGGACGGTGCCGGGCTGGGGCTGTCCATCACCCGTTCTGTTTTACTGGCTCATGAGGGCGATCTGCAGGTTTCCATGAACGATAATGTAATTACGTTCACGGCAATGATGCCGGCTCCCCGGGAGGTGTTTTAACGTTTTACCGGCAGGTCGGCAATTTTCATGGTCTTGTACTGCCTTAGTATCAGTAATAGGTTTCCCGGCACATTAAAGGATATCGGGAAAATCTGAAGTCTGAATCCAATACATGAAGGAGTGACGTTATGAAAAAAACGCAATTTGTTTTTGCTTCACTGATTTTTGCCCTGCCGGCTGCCGTTATAGCACAGCAGCCGGATTCAAAGATGTCCCAGGATATGAATATGTCCCCGGCTTCAAAAGAGTACATGTCTGGTATGCAAAAGATGCACAGCGGCATGATGAATGCCATGAAGGAGCAGGATGCTGACAGAGCGTTTGCCAGGGGCATGATTGAGCACCACAAAGGGGCTATTGCCATGGCCGAAACGGAACTGAAATACGGGAAAGATCCGGAAATGAAGAAGATGGCAGAGGACATTATCAAAGCGCAAAAAGGTGAAATTGAGCATATGGAAACGTGGCTGAAAAAATAATCATCTTCCGCTTTGGGGTCTGTTAACGTAAAGCAGGTTTCTGGCGGAGGACCTCTGGGAATCTTTAATGAGAAAGTAATATAACCTGTCTGAACCTTCGCCCCGGGTCCATTCAGGCAAAATGCTTCTCCGGGGCGAAACAGGGTGCCTTACTGTTTTTTCAATGCATAATCCAGTTTTTCCATATCGTTAACGACAATTTCTTGCTCGTCAGCAGTCAGAGGAACTTCCTCCAGATAACGCTTCACTGAAGCCTTACTTTCCAGCAGCAGGCCTCTGGCGCTTTCTTTAGGTAGGTTAAAATCGCACCCGATACAGGCCATACGGTGAGGGCAGCTGCTCCAGAATGGGTTCGTACAGAAAGAATCCCCTAAATCGTAATAGGTTGCCGGTCCGGTCAGGCTGACAGCCTCCGGATCATGATCGATTAGCACGCTCATCATATGCGCCACCCGGTCCGCCTTCACAAAAGACGCAGCCAGCTGGGTAGGACGTATACGAATATAATGCATGGTGGACTGAGGCGTAGAATGACCTGACCACTGCATCAGCTCATACAAAGTCATGCCCTGTGGGACACTGGCCAGGGCTGTAACTGCTGAAGCGCGCCCCCGATGGCTGGTAATTGGCCCCCGGCTGTCTTGCGCAGGCACACCCGCTCTGGCACAGAGAACCGGGATGACAGTCCGGTTTATGACATCCCTGCCGACAGGTTTGCCCCGAAACTGAAACAGGAAGCGGACTTTTTCACCGGTACGCTCATCCGTAAGAGCTGCCTGTTCCTGTGGACGTTCGCTGAGCCAGATATCAACGTACTTTTTCACGACGGCAGAGATAGGTTTTACAAAGGCTTTAGACGTTTTTCCTGCCGGTACGCTGAGGTAGCAAAGCGTTCCTGCCGGAATGATGTTGCCATCCTCCCGCCTGATATCATCCGCCTGCAGAGTGATGCAGCCAGCAGTAAGACGCATTAACTCGTTCTGGCGCAGCCCGGCATGTGTCCAGATAACGGCCATCGCCTGCAACATGGACAGAGGATAGTGAATGTCACTCAGGAGATCTTCATGGCGCAGATTGAGGCTTGCCCAGATCAGCTTCAGCCAGACCGGATCATCAATGACGCGGGGATTTACACTCTGACGGAACAGTGGAGTGCCAGGCGTAGAGAGATGTCGTGCCGGACTGAATTTCAGTCGCCCCCAGCCCCAGTTTTCATAATCGATCATGAAACGGCGAACCGCATAAACAAATCCACTACGGGAATTCGGCAGCAAGGGCTCACCTATCCGGGCAGATTGCCGGGCACCTCCTTCAGTGCCCAGTGACAGCTCGCCCACCTTCATTCGTCCAACTGCCGCAATAAAGCTGGCACAGGTTTCCATTGTCCAGTCGGCCGGTTCGTGAATATCCGGATATTCACGGGCAAGCCACAGCCCACAGCGGAGAATAAAACTGTACTGGTTCTCCCGCGATCGGGGGCGAAGCACTGACGTATGCCTCCATTTCCGGCACCACCTGACCCAGTCTGCCGCGATACCTTGCGTGGGTTTTTCATGCCATTCTTTATAATTCCGCATACGCACAGAATTTTTTATGATGCCCATTGCGGCAAGTGCGTGTGAAACCCTGCCAGCTGTTTTTGCTATTCCCCGATCGTGATAATTCTGTGCCCGCCACAGCAGATCGATCGTAAAGCTTTCAAGTTGAGGATTTTTATTCATCAGCATCAGTACGCCGAGTATGGCTGACAGAGCATTTTTCTGGTTCTGACTTTTATACCCAAGCGAAACCAGAGCTTCAGTCAGACGGCTGAGCTCCTGACTGAAAATGTTCTGTCCAAAAATGGCTCGGGCATACAGCGACGGCGCGCCCTGATGCGGCAAACTGAACGGAGAAGAAAATGGGCCAAGATGAAAGGCAAAAGCTGCAAGCAGCGGCCTGCCTGATTCATGCTGCTGTAACAGATAAATCCATTTTTCCTGCGGCCACTGCCAGCAGGGTTTCCCTGTCCGGTGTGTTTCTGCCAGAACGGAAAGAATTATGATTCTGATCAGCCTGTCACTGGTTCCACTGCGAGTGGCAATATCCTGCAAAGGCATCAGTAACAATGACAAAGAATCCGGCTGTTCGAGAGCGGCTGATCTGCGATGGCCTGTACTTAGCGCTGCCCGTTCTTCAGCAGTGAGCACATCATTCAGCTGATAATCTGCACGTTCAAAGGGGCTATAAGTACACATGATTATTTCTTCTTTCATCAGCGAGTCTCCGTCTGAAAAATAAGGCCGGCAACTTTTCGATCAATTTCAGCTACTGCAGCGGCCATCCGACCAGCCAAATCAGAACCTGAAAGATGGATGTAAATCTGGGTAGTACGCGGATCGCGGTGTCCTGCGTATGCGGCTAGTTCATGGAGTTTCCATCCAAAGCGTGCCAGGTGCGTCAGACGAAGATGGCGGAAGGTATGTGTGGTGATTTGTGGAAGGCCGGCATCAAGTGCCCATTTCCGGACGGTTTTACTCCAGTTCCAGAAAGACAGGGGGGCACCGTGGTTACGATCAGAAGCCGAGCGAAACAATGCACCTTCTCGGTAACCCGCGAGCCGTAACTGCCGGAAATGATTTGCCAGCACCGGTGTTACGGCGGAACTGTAGCAGACTATCCTTTCCCGCCTGTTTTTCGTCGTTTCGGCGCGAACACGAATCAGACGATGAGCAGGATCAATATCTTCAAGCATGAGGGAGGCTACTTCTGCGCGACGAAGCGCACCGTAATACGCCAGGGCTAGCATCAATCTGTCACGCAGGGAGGCGGCAGAGACATGCATCAGGAATCTGAGCCATTGCTCATCATCAGGAATAACGGGCAGACGTGTGATACGGGGAACCAGACCGCGTCCCGTATAAGCGCTCCCCGGCAAACCCGAACGGGGTAACGGGTTGAGACTGCAGATATCCTGATAAACCAGAAAGTCATACCAGAGACGGATCGCAGAAAGGCGCAGCTGGAGCGTGGCGCTGGCCGCGGGAAAAGGCATGCCGGGTAGCTGAGGGCTGATGTAGGCGGCCAGGTCTTCAAACCGGGCCTTTTCAGGTTCAATGCTGTTCTGGCTGCAGAACGCAAAATAATGGCTGAGGGCACTGCGGTAGGCGGAGAGTGTGGCCTGAGCCCTGCCCAGGTCGGACAGCAGTTTCAGCCAGCGCTCCGCCAGTACCAGAACGTCCTCATTTGGTGGAATCATCATTGTGTTTACCTCTGACAGCAGCATTGCTACTCAAAGTTTACCCAGTCAATGTTGCATTCCACTTAACTTACTTTATGCCATTTTCCAGTTTATAAACATATTTGCATACGCCTCTGCATCTACGATTGCCCCTGACTCCCTAAAGACCTTTGAGTTAGGTTTTTTAGAATGCCAAAGGAGCACATACTCAGTTCGCAATTTTCAACTCCGGCTATAAGAGCCAGTGCGACCACCGTTTTCCCATAGTAAGCATCCATAGCTAAAGCCTCTCACTGCTCACATAACCATTGTAAGAGCGCTATGGGCTGGTTTGGGCCGGGAAGATAGTTAATCATGGCAGAATGCTTTACAGCTCGTTTGTAGCACTTTACGGCGGTGCTTTCGCGAAGCCCACTCAGACATTTAACGGCTCAATAGTAATGATTAAGAATGATGCGGGCTCGCTCGGTGCGGCATACAGGATGCCCAACAGCAGGGTGTTCTTGTTGAACGAAATTTCCATGTTGTGATCGAATGACATACAGAAAAACGGGTGTGGTAGGTACTGATTATAATCGTTTTAAGATTATGACTTTGACCGACGTTATCGCGGAAAGAACATTCTTACTCATGCCGGGCACAAGAGGCTGAATTATTACTTGGAGAAACCAGAAAGATTGTTGAAGCAATCACGGCTAGCGATGGTTGGCTTAAGCTTGTTTCCATGACTGGCAGCAGGCCTTCTGAAGCTAATCATGAGAGAATCTTTGAGCTGATTGAGTATTTGTCGGGACATAGCTTCGGTAAATCCACCGAGCGATATGCTAGGCAGTGAAGTGGGCAGTCTTGTGCCGCTATGTGCGCCGATGGTATTGCAAAGGTTAGCTCGTGTATCTTCGGCTAAGGAGATCGGTCAAATTTCTTATGTGAGCGTTATTTCTGGTGCTATCGTAAATCACTTAAAGCTTCGCTTACTCAATACGTTAGTCGACCTATTGATAGGCTTAACGTCTCAATGGGCAATTTGATACGCTCGCCATTAGTGAACTTCTTTTTATTGCTGAGCCCTTCCGCTTGTATCTCTAGCCCTCAGCTCTAACTCCTCTTTCTGCTTGATGTTGGATAATGCTTCCAGAAGCTATGGGCTATTCACCATGGTTGGTTGCAGAAGTGAATGACGTAATTCATCTGGCTAACACATTTGTGTTTATGAGTTTAGGTGTAAATGTGTATTTGAGTAATCTCATGGTTGCGCTTTGAAGTCATTAATTTTTCCTGCGGAGTATCAATAAGCAACGCCCCTGCTACCTTCATTTTGTGAAAATCCAACAGTCAATTTTGATAAAAGTTGATTGCTGATTGCCTACAAATTGCCTGCCTCTTGATCCGATGCACTTCTTCTCTTTGGGTACGGCATTTTGAAGATTGCCGCAACTTTTGAATAGCTGACATCAATTTGCTTCATTTGCAAAATCGTATGTGTTTACTCAAAAGAATATTTACTCATTTGAGTAAAGGAGTAAGTTAGCTAAAGAATTGTTAGCTAATAGTAGTGATTGGATGTGGCAGTATCGCAATACTTGATATTGTTTTAAACAGAGAAAGACGCCGATGAAAACCCGGCGGCACAGAACAGGAACAGCGCAATATGACTATCAAAACATTAGATGATTTTCTGCCGTTTTTTTGCTCACACAGACGACTGTTTGTTGTTCGGGGAGGGAAATATAGAAAGGCTCAAAGGTGGCTGCCACCTGATGAATCACCCCAACACATTAGTGAACAAGTTAGCGGCTGTTTCGAAAGAAGCTTCAAGGGACGCGAATAGCACCGGAGGAATAGGTTGGGTGGAAATATTGGGTGAGAAGCACTATTAAAAACGCACCTTCAATCGATCTGTTAAATAGACTGGATTTTTTATGTTAGTTACAGACCGATTACCTAAATAACGTATTCAGGCTCAAGCATGTGAAAATGCAAGGTGATCCTCTATTTTTCTTATAATGATTTCTAGTAACTCGTTGTCCTTTTTACTATTTATCTCTCATAACGCTTGCATGTACTCCTTTGTGTCTTTACTTAAAAGTGTAAATGAGTAAATGAGTATTTACTCATTTACTTTTAGCCATTCATGGATATGGTCTTCCAGAACCTTAGAAATTGATGTGCCTTTGCGGGCGCAAACAGATTTGAATCGTGTATGCAGTTCTTCATCAAGGTTCACATTTACACGCTTTGTTTTTCCGGTCGGTTTTGATTCTAAAACCTTCTGCACATCCCGATGCTCGCCAAATGCCATCATTTTTTTAGCTTCATGCTTTTTCTGGAGGGACATAATGAACTCCTCTTAATTGTAAAAATCAATCATATCATATACTCAATTGAGTAATAGTGTTTTTGAGTATAAACACATTTGAGCTAAAAATTTTTTACTCAAAAGTGGCCAGAATTTCATTGGTAAGCACTTCAATTTCACCTTTTGCGCCACTGTCAGAAGTCTCAAATACGGTTTCGCCATCAAGGATAGTTTTTACGTAGACCTGACGTTGCGTTATGCCTGTTTTGAATACCTTAATGCCGGTATTAGCGATGCTATCTTTCAAAACGCGAAGCATAGTTGCCTGATTAACTTTACGGTTGATCAAGAAACGAGCGTCGACAGGGCGATTGAAAGCCTGAGCTTCGAGAACGGTGACAACACTTCCTGATGCAGAAAAATCTAACGGACTAGGCGTCACGGATATGATTACTAAATCACTGACCATTACCGCGGCGGAGGTGATGACTGACAATGAACCCGCACCATCAATAACCACATAGTCGTAGTCTTTGAGCCCTTTTCGAACTTCATATACATCTTTCTCTGACGCCGCTGTGTATACGTCAAACTGGGCTTTACCTGATTCATTCCAGTTTGTCAGGCTCATCTGTGGATCTGTATCGACCACGGCTACGTTTAGCCCCTTACGCGATAAACAGGTGGCTACATTGATTACCGCGGTAGTTTTGCCTGAGCCGCCCTTAGGGTTAAGGAAAGAAATAACTCTCATGAAACAAACCTTTTTTGTGCAAAAGTGTATTTGAGTATACACAACAAAGTACTTAAGAGTAAATGAGTAAAAAAGTAATTGAGTAAATGTGTATTAATAATATAAAAATGACTTAAAATTCAATTAATTATTCATGCTCAAATACACATTTGAGTGTTATTGATTGATCGTGTGTGATTCAAGAAATTAATGAGAAAGAAGCGTGCATGCTTCATTTAGATTGTGATTTCGACTTTGCCAAACCGACGGAAGCATTTCATTGAAGCCGACGTTTGTCAAAATTCAGAGATGATCCGAAAGAATAGGGCGGCATGTTCTCAGTAAACCTCCTTTATATAGTTACAACACACATTGAATTATTGAAAAGATCATCTTGGCAGCCTTAACTACAGAAGAAATTTTATTCATCAGACAACTCTGCTAGGGTCATCTCTAAATAGATGGCGCTCCTAGTAGCTAACCCTCTTGGATTCGCCACTGTTAAACCCCTTTGCCTGCTGCCGGTTGATTCGTACACCTTGGTAGCAAAATTCAAGGGCGGATACTCGGCTTCAGCCTCGCTGAGGATAATGACTCTGAGATATACTAATCAGCTGGGCGCAGGTCAAAAAATGCACAAGAATTTAAATAAGTCTAAATGAAAAAGTTTAATGGAGAATTTATTAAAATTTTGATTTTTAAAGAAAATAGTAAGGTGAGGGTCTCTGTAGAGATAAAATCATAAATATTGTGCATGCCTTTGACTTTTTAGAGTATGCAGGGTTTTATCTGCATCAAGCGATCTAAGCTGCTTTTAATCATAGGGAGTATATTGATATTTCTTACCTTTATTCCACTGAAGAGTCGTTATGTTTCGCAACCTTGTAAATTTGATTCGTGTGCTTTGGCGTGGCTTCTTAGCGCATAAAGCAAAAGCCACCGGAATGTTAGTTTTAATTGCAGTTCTTTGTGGTTATCTCAATGATATCGGTGCCACTATCAGCAACATGAGACAGTGGCTGAGCAGTAAAAAAGAGAATCTGGTAGTCATCAAAGCAAGGCTGAAACCTTACCGTATCAGACCAGATATTCATGAGGGGCGGGACGAAGCCTTCTTGGTTATGGAAGTACGTAATTATAGCAACATCACTGCCATGATAACGGCCGCTAGTGTGACAGTTACTGGTAGTCATGTCGCACGTAACGGTAGAGCAGGCTGGTATGGTCGCTGTTCGCTTACCTCTGATAAAAACGCTAATACACCGCTCAGTATCGCACCGGGTGAAACTAAGTGGGTGATGATAAGTAGTGCGATTGTTATGCCGGGTTTAGCTGATTTGCTTGATCAACCACCTTTCAGCAAGGTTTTTGTTGCTACTCCGGAAGCACCTTATACTGTGGCAGAGCACTATCTTATCGCGTCATTAAATAGCAAGTTCTCGGCGCTTTATGGTCCGAATGCCGCCATCAAAGCTACCTTATACGACGGGCCAAACGATGAACCACATTACTTCAGTTTTCCACTCGCTCATGGTAAATCGATCTTTGAAAAAGACGGCAGTCTGCAACATGACTGGCTTATGGCCAACTGGAAGTATCCTAGCGCCGCTTTATGGTCTAGTCTTTCAAAAGACTGTCAGGAGCCGGCTGATTTTGAGTAGTCGTTTTGACCTGCCCCCAGGATTAGATACAACGCTCAGTTAGTAATATCGTATCCTTCTCTCTCAGAATTACCCTTTCTCCAGCCCGCCGCAAATTCAGACGGCATCTGATAATTCAGCGTGGAGTGCGGGCGGCACTCTTTATAATCCTGATGTCTTTCACTGATGATTTTTCTGGCGTGAATGATATCGCTGAACCAGTGCTCATTCAGGCATTCATCGGGAAAACGTCCGTTAAAGCTCTCAATAAATCCATTCTGTGTCGGCTTGCCGGGCTGAATAAGCCGCAGCTCCACGCCATGCTCAACGGCCCACTGGTCAAGGGCTCTACAGGTAAACTCCGGCCCCTGGTCACTTCTTATCGTCGCCGGATAGCCGCGAAACAGTGCAATGCTGGCCAGAATACGTGTGACTTGCACGCCTGAAATCCAAAGGCGACGGTGACAGTCAGGCACTCCTTCGTGAAGTCGTCCACACAGATCAGGCACTTGCTCTTGCGACCGATGGCCAGTGCGTCCATGACGAAATCCATCGACCAGATCAGGTTGGTCAAAGCAGCGGCAGACGTTCTGTTGCAAGCCCTTTACGACGACGTCTGCGTTTAACGTCCAGCCCGTTCAGATGATAAAGGCGGTACACGCGCTTGTGATTAACCAGAAGCCCTTCACGGCGCAGTATGCATATGCGGCGGTAGCCAAAACGCCTGCGCTCCAGTGCCAGTTCAGTAATGCGCCCTGATAAATGGGCATCAGCAGCTGGACGCTGAGCGTCATAGTGGCTGGTCGACAGGGACAAACCTGTGAGTCTGCAGGCACGACGTTGCGACAGACCGGTCGCATCACACATCAACACCACGACTTCCCGCTTCTGGTCTGTCGTAAGTACTTTCGCCCAAGAGCCACCTGAAGCGCCTCCTTATCCAGCATGGCCTCGGCGAGCAGCTTCTTGAGTCTGGCGTTCTCTTCCTCAAGGTACTTCAGGCGCTTAACCTCAGGCACCTCCATGCCGCCATACTTCTTACGCCAGGTATAAACGCGGCGTCGGAAATGGCGTGCTTACGGCAGAGCTCACGGGCAGAAACTCCGGCTTCAGCCTCGCGGAGAATACTGATGATCTGTTCGTGGGAAAAACGCTTCTTCATGGGGATGTCCTCATGTGGCTTATGAAGACATTACTAACATCGCGGTGTATTAATCAACGGGGAGCAGGTCAGAGTGAACCAGCACCTGTTTTTGGGGATTACGCCGCCATACAGCCATCAGCAGTGCGTTCAGGACAATGTCCTTTGTCATCCGGGAATGCATTGCCCAGCCGATAATTTTGCGTGAGAACAGATCAACAACCACGGCAGGATACAGCCAGCCTTCGTGGGTCCTGATGTAGGTTATGTCCGTTACCCAACGCTCATCCGGAGCATCCGGATTGAACTGCCGCTGGAGCCTGTTGGGCGACACGATACTGGCCTCGCCTTTACGTGCCCGCGGGCTCCGTATCCGACCTGAGCCTTTATCCCGACACGTTTCATCAGTCGCCAGACTCTGTTGACTCCGCACTGTTGCCCGCTGTCCCGCAAGTCCAGATGGAGCTTGCGATAACCACAGACGCATCCCGATTCCAGCCAGAACTGTTTAATCTGTCCTGTCAATCTCAGGTCTGCCTGATGGCGTTGTGAATGCGGCTGCTGAAGCCAGGCGTAAAAGCCACTGGGATGAACATCCAGCACCCGACAGAGCAGGCGAACAGGCCAGCAACAGGTGTTGTCACGGATAAAGGCGTACCTCAGTCGGACAGCTTTGCGAAGTACGCCGCGGCTTTTTTTAATATGTCCCGTTCGTCGGTAACCCGCTTCAGCTCTTTCTGGAGACGGCGGATCCCGGCCTGAGCATCTGACTGTTCTTTATTAGTGGAAGAATCCGGACCGTACTTCTTTATCCAGGCGTAAAGGCTGTGTGGGTGGTGATATCGAGACGTGTTGCAACGCTGGAAACAGAATGACCACGATCAACAACCTGTTTGACTGCTTTAATTTTAAACTCTTCTGGATAACGCTTACCGCTCATGAGCACCTCTCTTTAAGCCACCTTAAATGACTCTGAGGTATCTGTTAAACCCGTGGCGATTCAATTTCAATTTCAAGCCAGCCTCCTTTTGTTCCTCAGTCTAACGGGATGAAAGCTCAGGCGGTAGTGGGTAAGACTTTTTGCGCCAGCTTATGCGTGTTCCAACTTTGGCGGAATACGGAAAGGCCCACAGTAGGTGAGAACGATTACCCAAAATCTTTTCGAATAAAATTTTGCGAAAGAAAAACCTTGAATAACTCAAATTGCCAGTAACTAACTTTAATAAATGGAGCTGAAATTAAACTTAGCAGCAGGGAAAACATAAATTTTGTCATTAAACTTTATTTTATGAATTTTCATAGATAGTTCTAAAATAACTTTGGACAAAAAAAATTTGTGAAGCTAAATTAATGCATATAATTTCAGATTCTGCCTACCCTCAACCCTGTATATAGCAATCATGCGGTATAAGAGGTGAGACCTATGCTAAGGATTACAACAAGTAACATGCAAGATCATAAGATACTAGCCTCAGCAGCTTTATTCCGCAAACTACATGACAATCGCATTGATATTTATGATGTGTTAACCAAGTTTATAACTTCCACCATTAATATCAATTCAATGTGGGTGTTTAACGTTTCAGAATGTGTTAATAAGCTTGAAGAGGACTTTGGATTCAATATCCCCGAGGCTATTGTTGAAACATGTTTGAGAAAAAGAATGAAGCGACATCAACTACTGACCCAGATGGAAGGAAAGTATCATGTGACAGACAAGTTTGACAAGTCTGACAGTCTTGGAGCCAGTTACAGAGAAATCCAAGATGAACAGGATTTTATTATCGGACGCCTGACTGATTATATTCAATCCCGCTCAGGAAAAGTGTTGAGTGAGCAATTACGCAATGAGCTTGCTTCTGACTTTCATTTATATTTCACAGGCGCGCTGAAAGACTGCGATAATAAAATCGCCATAAGCGAATTTATTATAAAAAACTCAGATGATGAGAGCTTTACTCGGAAAATTAACAGCGTGGAAGAGGGGTTTATTATCTATACCGCCATATGCCATTCTTCCGACCTTGCGAACCCAGAACCATGGTGTAACAACTTCACAATATTTCTGGATACGGAGATCCTCTTCGATGCGCTGGGCCTCAACGGCACACTGAGAAAAAAAATATTCGACGAACTATACGGGTTAATTACAGATGCAAATTATAACACTCCAAAAGGAGTAAGGATTACCCTTAAATATTTTCAAGAGACTTTTAAAGAGTTTGAGGGTTTCTTCTATGCCGCGCAAAAAACTATTGAAGAAGGAAGGCAACCGCATCTCGCTAAACCTGCTATGGCCGCAATAATAAATGGATGTCATTATCCAACTGATGTGCTATTCAAGAAAGTAACTTTTATTGAAGAATTGAAAAAACTAAAAATAACGGTTGAAGAGGATGCTGATTATTACTCGGATCCCAGATACATAGTCGAAGGCACCAGTGAAGTCAGTTATATAAGGGCAAAATATCCTGAGTTGGACGAAGAAAACGTGACAAACACGCTTGAAATATTCACGAAAATAAATCATCTGCGCAGAGGGGTTAATAATCGTGGGCTGGAACAAAGTGGCTGCATTTTCCTCACTGGAACAAATGCTACAAAGAAAATATCCTACCTTTTGGCCACTAAATCCGGGGGAAATCTGACCCCTTATGCTTCTGCGACTGACTACATGACAGAAAGACTCTGGTTCAAGCTAAGTAAGGGATTTGGCGGCAGAAAAAAAACGCCGCTTAGCTTTAATGTGGTGGCGAAAGCCCAAGTTATTTTGTCTACAGAAGCCGGGAATAAAATAGCGGATTCGTTTAAGGATCTTCAGAAAAAAGTTAAGCAAGGAAGTCTTAGTATGGAGAGCGCCGGAGTAATCGTGTCTGAACTCCGTTCAAAACTCTACATGCCAGAAGATTTCACATCTGAAATTATTGGTGAAAGCACCCAGTTTTTACATAATGACTTTATCGAGGATTCAATAAGAAACATCACCCTACTAACCTTCAAGGCAAAGGAAGCTGAAGCGGGAAAAAATACTATTCAAGCGCTCCAGCATCAGCTTGATGCATCAGCAAAGGTGAACGAGGCGCTTGAAAAAAAACTATCAGAGAAAAAGCAGGAGACTCTCGAAAAAATACAAAAAAATCGCAACAGTCAAATTGATACGCGCAAGAAATCTCTTTGGTTATACAAATTTTTTGCAAAGACAGAGTTTCTTGTTTCATCGTTTATTATCTACACGCTACCATTATGTGTGTTGGCAGCAGCAATAATTTCCTTCAACAGGCCTGGAGATACTCTTCTCGGGAATGTATCCTTTATTGTTGGTGTCATACCCATGGTGAGTTATCTCAAGCTCAGACAAATACAAAGTTACGTTCTACGCAAGATTAGATCAAGATACCGTAATCGCATTTCCAAAAAATACAATTTATTTCCCCTAACACCTTTTGAGTATTACTGAATATTCTCCGACGTGGCGAAATTAATATTCGCCACGACCCATCACATTTATAAAATCTGCAAAAAATGGATATAATTATAAATTGGAGTGTTTTTTCATGCTGAGTCATTGATACCGCTTACATTTACTGACCTCGCCTGCATTACAAATGCAGCCTCTTCTAGAATATGTCTCAACTCTCTCGAATTTCTTTTCCAGATGGCGTATATATAAATTTAACTCATTATATCTATTTAAATTTACACAGTTCTTGGTAGGCTACAAAGTGGCTGCCTGACGCGGAGGTTTCGCGAATTTTTGCATTTAGCATTACCCGTAATGCAATGCGGCCGCCTGACTGTATTACAGATCGGCTCCGCTTACGCAACTAATGCTGTTCCCTCGGCTGAACGCCTGAAGCCCGACTTCCGAATATCCCCTCCAGCTGATAATTACCCGACGTGTCTAGGAAGCCTTTTGCCGCAGCTTGCCTTCAAAAACGTGTAAAACCGCAGCTGGTGTAATAGTCTGGTGACACTTGACTTTCATAAAATAAATCTCCCCCCTCTATTTTATAGCTGCCATTAATCTGCTCGCCGGTATTATGAAAGGTGTCTCATGGCTCAACCCTGAATGCCGCAAATAGTTCTTTCAGCCATGTCTCGAACCATTAACCCGTGGATGTGGCTCTTGCAATTTCATGGCGCCCATTTCCTTTGTGAGGGCACCGTAATTAACGCCTGAATACGCCAAAACAGGCCGCAGCCCGCTGGCGTTCTCACTGTCTGCTGCTTATAGGACCAGAGGCAGTTCAGCGTTCACAGCACGGTTTCCTGATCGGATTTACGCATAAGGCACCTGACGCGTTTTCCTTTTGAGCCACTGACTTCTTTATATAATTAGTGTTATATGAAGTTATAATCAAGATAGACGCTCTTGCTGCTTTAAAGTGGGCTTAACTGTAAAATTTGGTTCAGAAGATCACGTGTCTGGTCCAAAACGACGCATTTCTTATGGTTGCGCTACGTGAAATCTGGCGACCTAGACCCCTGCTAATTGCTCAGAATTCACATAGCGCAATACGGTTATTTTCGAATGACTTTTGACCAAGTGTTAATAATTTACTGACAGAGCATCTGCTCTGTTCATAAGCGGGTGCGTGTGTCTCTAAATTGACAATACCAACTCTACACTATAGTCAGATTCGACCCCAATAGGTGACGTTGTCACAAAAGAACCATCTCTAGCCTCTTATATAGCCTCGAATCCCCTCCAGAATAAGTGACTTTTCGGCCTCATTGCACAAACCGCTGAACAGTTATCCACAGAAATTGGGGATAGCCTGTGTGTAGCTGAGTATGAGTAGCATAGGGGCCGCGTCGCAGCAGTTGAAAATTTCATCGAGCGGTATCTAAGACTGTTGCAATGGCACTGATGACAGCTTCTGCAGTGGCTTTTATGCAATGAGTCTGGAGGAGGGTTATTTGTAATTTGAAGAGCTATTACCAAGGTGTTTTATACCCTTAATTCACTAATGGCATGATCGCAGGCTTTCCTTGTTATGGCCCTATGGCTTTTTATGGCAATAAACCGGCCTTTTTCCGGTTTTAGGGCCACCGCAAATAGAAAACTTACGAGCGGCAAATACTCCCGCTCCGCCGCACCGCCATAAGCAGCTTTTAGGGCTTGCCGGCTGTGGTCTGAGGGCATAAGCCCGCTCACAACGTCGTACTGAAGCCGCTATTAACCAGAATAATTCATTCTGTCTATACCGGGAAACAGCGGAACAGATCCCACGATCTGCTTTATTGATCTTTATCTTGGCCTTCATCTATGAGATGTAGAACTTCGGTTACTAGTGCGGTGGCGAAGCGCTGCTCCTGCAGTCTCTCATTTTCCAAATTTGCATCGGTACCATGCATGAACTGCCCGTAACGCACTGGGCCCGTCAGCAGGTAGCCTTCAACGTTGTTATTACCTTCAGCAAAGCATTTCTGCAGTGCATTCAGTCCCTTCTCGATGGCTGTCCGATGTTTCCCACTTTTTATGCGATCAAGAAATTTCTCTGCAATTTCTTCAGGTTCTCCGGCATAACGCATCACATGGATTAAATCGGCCGCGTCCTTTGGTTCGTTGCGGTTATGAAACGAAATCGCTTTTAACAATATGAACGCAACTTCATCCGCAAACCGTATGGTTTCAAAAACAATTCCTGCGTCTCCCTGGCCCTTATCCCCAAAGAGCATCGCAGAGATCTCTTTCTCGGCGTACCATTCATATGATACTTCAGCATAGGGGATCACGAGAGCAGAGACCGCCTCACCGTCAATTGGGACTTCTCTGCCGGGTTTTCTGCCAGCATTGTTTCCTTGCAGAAACTCTACCAATACAGGAGAACCATTCTGAATAGGGAACTCCCAGCGCCATGCGTTTGTATCAGAGTTTTTTCTGAAGCCTCTTTCAACCAGCTGATCGTGTAGAGAAGCATAATTTTCCCCTTCAGCGATCACTTGTAAGTTAAGTACGATATCCACATCAGATGTACTATAATGTTCAGGCACCCGAGGTTCCTGCGCCGGGGTCAAATAGCGCGGGACGAGTCCTCCTATCAAGCGAAGTGAATAGACCCTAGTTTCCTAGACTGTTCCGTGCCTCATGAACCAGGCACTTTCATAAACTGCAGGGGGTTGATCCTCACAGGCACTGTGGCGGCGTTTAGCATTATAAAACATCTCGACATAATCGAAGATATCCGCCTTCGCTTCTTCCCTATTTTTATAGATCCGTTTCTTTATGCGTTCCCGTTTTAGCAACTGGAAAAAGCTTTCTGCCACTGCGTTGTCATGGCAATTACCCCGACGACTCATGCTGCTTTTTAAATTGTGAGCTGTCATAAAATGCTGACATCTTTCGCTCGTATATTGAGAGCCCTGATCTGAATGGATTAATACTTCTGCCGTTGGTTTACGTCGCCATACCGCCATCAATAATGCATCCATTACTAACTCAGCGGTCATTCGTCCGCCCATGCTCCAGCCGATAACCCTGCGTGAGAAGAGATCAAGAACAACAGCCAGATACAGCCAACCCTCATGCGTCCTTATATAAGTCATGTCACTCACCCAATGCGTATTTGGGGTTGGGACAACGAACTGGCGTTCAAGGTAATTTGGACTGGCAAAAGAAGGCTTTCCGCCACCGTAATAGCGTCGTTTTCGGTATCCAGTCTGAGATGCTAGTTCAGCGAGCCTCATCAGGCGCGCGATCCTGTTACGTCCGACGCATTCACCCAGATCTTTCATATCGAGCCAGATTTTTCGATAGCCGTAAACCGTACCGCTTTCAAGCCACAGTTGTTTAATCAAGCCTGTTTGCCGTTCATCTTGCCGGGTACGCAAAGATTTAGTCCGCTTTAGCCACTGGTAATAACCGCTGTGATGGAGGCCAGGAACCAGGCATAACCGGCGTACAGCATAAAAGGACGACATTTTTTTAATGAAGGCGTACTTCAGCCTGACGTTCTTGCAAAGTACGCGGCGGCCTTTTTTAAGATATCCCGCTCTTCAGTTACTCGCTTAAGTTCTTGCCTGAGGCGCTTTACTTCGTGCTGAAGTGCATCGTCCTGCTTACGCTGCGGCTCGGGCTTCTGGTAGCGCTTAACCCAGGCGTAAAGACTATTAGTGGATACACCAAGTCGAGAGGAGACCTCAGATACAGGGTACCCCTGCTCAGTGATCTGTTTTACGGCTTCAATTTTGAATTCTTCAGTGAACGTTTTAACTGACATAAACACTCCTTCATTAGGCCTCCATTATGAGGCAAAAAAGTGTCTACGAAACCCGGGTCTATTCAGTAGGGTATCTACCCTTGAACAGAATACCGAGAATCAGCGGCGGGAGATCGAAGCTGCCGGGTTTGCCATCAGACCCCAGCGACTGATTGAAGAATATATCAGTGGTTCAGTGTCGGCTGCCGAGCGCCCTGGATTTATGCGTTTGCTTGATCGAATGGAAAACGGTGACGTTTTAATCGTAACGAAACTGGATCGCCTCGGACGCAACGCTATGGATATCAGGAAAACCGTTGAGATGCTTTCTGCGTCAGAGATAAGAGTTCATTGCTTGGCACTGGGTGGGGTAGACCTCACTAGTCCTGCCGGTAAGATGACAATGCAGGTAATCTCTGCAGTCGCGGAATTTGAGCGGGATTTGCTACTTGAGCGCACACATGCAGGTATCGCGCGTGCAAAGGCATCTGGGAAGCGCTTTGGTCGTCCGCCTGCGCTGGATGACGAACAAAAGAAAGAAGTATTGCTGCGTCTTAGTGAAGGGAAAAGCATCAGTTCGATCGCCCGCGAATTTAATACTACACGTCAGACCATTCTCAGAGTAAAAACGGCAATGGAAGACGCTGATATTCGCTTGTGAGCTACTGCTTCACTGGATGTCCGCTTTGTGCCAAAAGCGGACGTTGCTTGCATCATGGAATGTTAGTTTACCGAGAGCAGGCCAGCGCCTCTATGCAGCTAACCCCGCCTCTAATGATTTGCTGCATATCGCCATTTTTAAATTTGAAGTCTGATTGATGAAACTGCGTAGTAAGAGATTTGACTGAATGGCCGGATGGCGCGAGTGCAGAACAGCGCCCCAGGGGGAAGGTGTAACGCGCCGTCCGGCACGAGAGGAATTATGAAGGCCATCCGCAATAGAAACAACTATAAAGAGGAACGCGTTGCAGGTTGCATTACGGATGTTATGAGCGTAGCTCATATGGGCAATTGGGGGGTAATGCCAAATATTTCAACAGGCGTTCAATTAGTCCACCGAGCCTTTAATTGCAACAGTATAACTTTATCATGGTTTTAAATGAGATAAGCCATCCCTCAAGATGGCTTATCAAATGCAAATACAGAAGAAGTTTTGTAAAAATGTTGCCGCATTAAATGGCACACAACTAAAGTATTTGAACCACTTATACAGCGTTTGTGCGGAACACGCTGATAGCATCCCTCAGGCTTGCGGCCCGGCTTGCAAGTTCATCAGCAGATGATGCAGACTCTTCAACCAGTACGGCATTCTGCTGCGTAACCTGATCCATCTGTGTCACCGCAATATTTATCTGAGATATGCCCGCACTCTGTTCTTCAGAAGAAGATGAAATCTCTCTGACTAATTGAGATGTCTGCTCAATAGCTTCCACGCTTTGCTTAACTTTTTCACCGGCATCCAGGGCCATCGAAATTCCCTGTTCGGCATGCTCAACTGACTGCTCAATCAGTCCTTTGATCTCCTTCGCCGCTCCAGCCGATCGCTGTGCGAGTGCCCTGACTTCAGATGCAACAACAGCAAAGCCCTTGCCGTGCTCACCTGCCCGGGCAGCTTCAACGGCTGCGTTTAAAGCAAGAATATTAGTCTGAAACGCTATCCCGTCAATAACGGAGATGATTTCTTTAATCTGCCCCGCACTGTTGCTTATTTTTTCCATTGAAGCCAGCACTGACTCCATCGCCTCACCGCCTCTTAAGGCCGCACTGGTAGCGGAGTTGGCCATTTCAGCAGCATGGCGCGTGTTATCTGCATTATTGCCGATAATTGACGATAACTGCTCCATACTGGCCGCAGTCTCAGCCAGAGAGGCTGCCTGTTGTTCAGTTCGCGCAGAAAGATCACCATTTCCGCGAGCAATTTCTTCAGATGAGGTAGCGATAGTGACAGCGTTGCTTTTGATGTTTTCAACCGTAAGTGTAAGTCGCTGACTCATTTGCAGTAATGCCTTGAGCAGTCCGGCAGTTTCATTACGTCCTGTCACCGTAAATGTTGACGTAAGGTCACCACCTGCGACTTCAAGCGCCAGCTTTGATGCTGCACTGACAGGTCTGGTAACGGAGCGAATGATAACCAGAGCGAAAATTACTGCCAACAGGACGATAAAAACAAGAACTGTCAGTAGTGCATATTGTGCATACCGGTGTTCCTTAATCTGCGCATTCAGCATTTCATTCAGCTCATTACCTCCACCAATGGCGTAGTCGCTGAATTTGTTAATAGCGTGCGTAAAGAGCGCTGCATAGTTTTTCGGGTTTTGATTCGTCATGCTCCGGTTAAGAAAAATCGCCTCAGCGGTTTTGAGAGCACTGTTTGCCTCCTGAACGGCTGCATCTGCATCTGCACTGAACTTTTGCTTAAGTGTGTTATCAGATAAAAATAGTTTTTCAGAATCCTGAACAAATAAATTCAGGTTATACGAACCATTACTGATTAAAGACTCCATACGGACAGAGTCTGCTTCACTTATGCTTTCATTTCGGGCAAGAAGGGAAGTGCCGAATGCACGTATTTTCCCAAGGCTTTCGGTCAATTCAGGCAATGATGAAAAATTACTCGTAATTAAACGGTACGTGTTGATATCTGAATCGAGAGAAAGGCCGTAAAAATCCAGCACATCACGGTTCGCGTTCAAAAGGTTGCGAATGAGGAGGGCATGTGCATCAAGACTGGCTGTTAGAGTCAGTTGTGAAGAATCGATTCTCTGCTGTAGCTGGCTCCACTGTGTGCGCACATCATTAATTTTGCTGATTATGGCAGCGCTGCCTTCTGTCTTGGCCATATCTTTAGTAATAACGTCAGTAATGTTTTCAATTTCATCTCTGACCTGAGCGCGGGACGGTGTTGCTGGATTTTTAGTTGCAATGGCAACGGCGGTTTCTGCACGATGGCGCTGTATCAAATTGAGTAGGGCTAAAATCTTATTTTCTACAGGTACACCTGTTACCTCCCTTTGCTTGTCCTGAATGTATTTATTACCTTCGGAAACGAAAAGCATGGTAGGAACTGAGAACAGGACCAGGGAAAACAGGCCCAGAATGGCAAATTTGGCGGTAAGACTTATATTGTTAAGAATCTTATTCATTTATAATTCCTGGTGAATTAATTCGTTATTGTGACAATTACAAAAGATACATTTGCAAAGCACCTTAACCTTTTTATCGGTTATTCCTTCATTAACTTTATACCGCATTGTTGATTTACTGCTTTACGGAATAAACTTTTAGTAACGCTAAACAAAGCACTTAAGCTAAATAATCATTATTTCTCGGGATGAAGTTATGTTCGCAGCGGCATTAGTCATTGCTGGATTTTAATCTGAGAATTTTTACTGAGATTTGAATGAGTCGGCTGAACTAAATGCGGATCGCGCACATGTATTATGAACATGTCGCCGAAGGACGTTGTCTCGGGGAGGTAAGGTGAAGCAAAACTATCTGACCTGGCAGGCGCTTTGATCGCTGCGAGTGACCTGCTCCCCGTTGATTCACTCATAACGCTGTTAGCAATGTCCGCTTCTCGCTCATAGCGGACATTGGCTTGATGTCAGTCCATTTTGTGCCAGATGCGGACCTTGTATCTTTGAACACTGCGTTAACTTTTTGATAATTTTGCAAACACATTAAATAGACAATTATCAGAGTGGCCTGTTAACTGTTCTTATGCAGATTACGGTAGCCTCCTGGCGTTCTTCCGGTATGACGTTTGAATGCCAGAGAAAAAGAGGGAACAGATTTATATCCGATTAATCTGGCTATCTCAGTAATACTTAAGTGATGTTTCCTGAGTTCAGCGCATGCCAGCTCCATTCGCCATGACGTCAGATAATTCCCCGGCGTTGAACCGGTAAGCTGGTGAAACCGACTGGCGAACGCGCTGCGGGACATAGCCGATTTTGCAGACAGACTTGCCAGCGTCCAGTCTGCAGATGGAGAAGAATGTATCAGTGACAGTGCGGCTCCTATTTTCCTGTCGCCGAGCGCATTCAGCCAGGATGTTCCTTTCTGATTACTCTCCAGGTATTCCCTCAGCATCTGCACCAGAACAAGTATTGCCGTGCTACTGGCTACAATGTCGTGTCCGGGACGCAGCGCTGATGTTTCATGCGAAAGCAAAGTGATAAGGGCGGTGAGTGCAGGAGAAGAACTTTCCTCTTGTCGTGAAACCAGCACCGGAGGCAGGTGTTTTAAAAGCAGCGGGCTGGAAGCCTCCTCAAATACGAATCTCCCCCCAATCCCCTCACTGATAAGTTCTCCCTGGCCGTAGCGAACCACGCCATCCGCTTCACGGTGAGCAGAGAATATCTGCCGTCCGTCACTCACCATCAATGCCGGATTTGAGCCACAGCAGTAAGCGTCACCCGAAGTCAGAAGATAGAAGTCCCCTTTTTCAAGCAGCAGAGGCCGCATTCCGTCCATCCAGAGCCAGAAGTTCCCCTCAAGCACAGTCCCGAACTTAATGTGTTTATAAGAGGGAAACCGCATTGCCCAGGGGCCACGTGCTTCCATACGGGCCGTGAGAATGGCCTCTACCTTCAGGAATGAAAGAACATCAGACAGCGGATCCATAACTTCCTGGACGAATGAATAATAAAAAAGGGATTTTTATAATAAAAGAAAGCATCTGTCTGCGTCATTATCCTTTGACGCTTAACGGAGAAAACAAAATGAAATACGCAGAACTGGGTAAAACAGGGATTTATGTTTCACGCATTTGTCTCGGGACGATGACATTTGGCGGGGCGGATAATGCCGCCGGTAATGCCATCGGCCGTCTGACGGGCAAAGAGGCGGACATTATCGTTGGTGAGGCGCTGGACGCCGGCATCAATTTTATTGATACCGCCGATGTCTACGGTTCGGGGGGTTCTGAAAGCGTGCTGGGTGAAGTACTGGCGCAGCGCCGCGGTCACGTTTTCCTTGCAACAAAAGCGCACAGCAGAATGAATGCGGGCCCAAACGATGCAGGCCAGTCGCGCTATCACCTGATGCAGGCGCTTGAAGCCAGCCTGCGGCGGCTTAAAACCGATCACATTGACTTATATCAGGTTCACAACTTTGATGCTGCAACGCCGGCTGAAGAGGTTTTGCGTACGCTGGATGATATGGTGCGTCAGGGTAAGGTCAGGTATATCGGCTGTTCGAATTATGCGGGCTGGCAGCTTGCCAAAGCCCTGGGTGTCTCGGCTGAACATAAGCTTGAGAAATTTGTCAGCGTACAGTCTTTTTATTCGCTGGCCTGCCGCGACATTGAGCATGAACTCCTGCCGGCAATCAAGGACAGCAACAGCGGACTTCTGTGCTGGAGTCCACTGGCAGGCGGGCTGCTTTCAGGGAAATTTGATCGCAGCGGCAATCATGACGCTTCGGGCAGGCGCGCGAAGATCGAATTTCCACCCGTCGACAAGAACCAGGCATGGGATATCGTGGATGTGCTCAGAGCCGTTTCTGAAAAACACTACACCACGCCAGCCAGCATTGCGCTCGCCTGGCTTCTTTCGTCACCGCAGGTGACCAGCGTTATAGCGGGCGTGCGTAATGTGGAGCAACTCAGGGGCAACCTCTGCGCACTGTCTGTTGAGCTCAGTGAAGAAGAAAAAGGGATGCTGGATGAGGTCAGTCATCCGGGGATTCGTTATCCGGGCTGGATACAGTCATATAATGCCGCGAGTCGTTACCCTGCGGGCTTTACCGATACCGGACCCAGCTGGGTGCTGGGCGAGTCACCCGTCTGAAATCAAACATATACAGGATGTCCGGTTCCTGTTCAGGCTGAAAAGGGCTGGTACAAAATAAATGCCAGTAGAAGCTGAATATCTCAGTGTCAAAGATCCTCTGCTCGCTCCGAACATGGGTGTGTTGTCAGCCCGCTTTGCAATCATGGCATATGCATCTTTTGACGCCTGAAGGCTCGCAGTAAAGTTGGCGTGATTTCTCTTAATAACTGCTGGTTTTATGCCAGCATTATCGCTCATGTTCTTTCGGAGCATCAGCAATGAAAAAAGCCATCGCATACCTTCGCTTTTCCACTTCCTCGCAGCAGTACGGAGACTCACTTCGCCGCCAGAATAAACTCGTGGCAGAGTGGCTGGATTCGCATCCGAATTATCTGCTGGACGATCTTACTTACAAAGATCTCGGCCTCAGCGCCTTTGACGGCTCCCATGCCGTTCACGGTGCTTTTTCTGAGTTTATGGAGGCCGTACAGGGCGGTTACATTCCGCATGGAACGGTACTGCTTGTGGAAAGCCTCGACCGCCTTTCACGCGAAAAGATTGGCGAGGCCACGGAGCGGCTTCGCAGTATTCTCAGCGCCGGCATAGATGTGGTTACCCTGACCGATCACACGCATTACACAAAAGACTCTCTTGATGACCCTTACTCGCTGATAAAAGCCATTCTCATCGCCCAGCGAGCCAATGAGGAAAGCGAAATCAAGTCGCGCCGTATGAAGTCTGCCTGGCAGAAAAAAAGAGAGGACGCGGAGGCATCGGGCCGTATCATTACCCGCAGCTGCCCGCGGTGGCTGAGAGTGAGCCATGACGGAAAAAGCTTTGAGCTTATAGCCGAACATGCCGCCACCCTTCAGGAGATATTTCGCCTGCGTCTGGAGGGCAACTCCATCAACGGCATTACCAAAATGCTCAACGACAGAAACGTGGTTACGCTGACCGGCGAGGCAGGGCGATGGAATCCTTCCACCGTAGAGAAACTGCTCTCTAATAAGGCGCTTACCGGCGTGTACGTCCCGTCATACCGGACAATCGCAAACGGCATTCAGGAAATCCCGGGCTATTTCCCCCGCGTTATTGCCGATAAAACGTTCAGTGCCGTGCGCGGGTTTCGGAGCCGACCTTACGGAAAGGATAAAGAGACAAATAACCCCTGGCTGATTAATCTTTTTCGCTCGGTAATGACCTGTAAGGCGTGCGGCCACAGCATTATGCTGAACGGCATCGACGCGCGGGGAATGGGATATTACGTCTGTCCCATGCGGCGCCTTCATCGCTGCGACGCGCCCGCGCTGAGGCGAGACATTGCCGATGCCAACCTGATACGAACGGTGCTGGCCGTTGTGGATAAATTTCAGCCCGGGCGGACCGTTAAAGTGCCCGTCAGGATACTGCAGGATCGAAATATTCTGATTCTGAAGAGCATTGACCAGCTCGTGGAGGCCCTGCAGGTGGCGCCGGAGGTGACCGCGCTGGCCGAAAGGATAAAGGCGCTGCACAGGGAGTTCAAAAGTAACGAGGTAACGATGCACGCCCTGAAGAGCCGGGAGCGGCTGGCTACCGTTAACGATATTTCGCTGCTGAACCTGGCTCTTAAAACCGATCGCGAAAAATGCCGTCGCTTTGTCATGCGTAACTTCCGGGACATCAGGCTGGATACGGCCAGCAAGACCTGCGACATCCTGTTCAGCAACGGCTTCCGGCTGCTGAACTTCCCCCTGCTGAAAAGTACCGACCCGGGTCAGCTGGTCAGCGCGCTGGCCTATACGGACGATGAAACGCTTGTGCTTTAAGCCGGGTGGCGAAGACATCCCATATCAGAGAGCGTAAAAGCCGGCTCTGAAGAGCGGGCGCACCTTATACATGCGCCCGCTTTTTCAGAGGAAGTGAATATGCTTTTTACCGTGGAAGGGCGAAACGCCCACGCGCGCCTCCACCTGAAAGACGTCCATCAGCAGCGATTCGGTCAGCACCTCGTCCGGCGTGCCGCTGGCCACGATGCGCCCGTGCTGCATGATAATCAGTGAATCACAGAACATGGCCGCATGGTTCAGGTCGTGCAGCGCCACGATGCTGGTCACCGGCAGCGTGCTGATAAGGCGCATCAGCTGTATCTGATGATGAATGTCCAGATGGTTGGTCGGTTCGTCGAGCAGTATCTCCACGGGCGACTGGGCCAGCGCCCGGGCAATGTGTACCCTCTGACGTTCACCGCCGGAAAGGCTCTGCCAGCCCTGCGAACGCCGGTCAGCCATCTCCACGCGATCCAGGGCTTCGGTAACGATGCGGTCGTCTGCGACGGTCCAGGATGAAAACGGAGAATGGTGCGGCGTGCGGCCAAGCTTTACCACGTCCTCCACCCGGATATTGGCATCGGTGGCGCCGTGCTGCTCCACAAAGGCCACGCGCCTGGCTACCTGCTTTTTGCCCATGCGGGCAATGTCCGCGTCGTCGAGCAGCACGCTGCCGCTGTCGGGCCGGCGCAGACCGGCAAGAATGCGCAGAAGCGATGATTTACCCGAGCCGTTCGGACCCAGCAGGCCAAGCGTCTGGCCCTGCGATACGCTCAGGGAGACGTCATCGACAATGAGCTTTTTGCCGATTCGCCAGGAAATATTTCTGGCGCTGATGCTCACAGCTTCCTCCGGGCGCGGTAAAGAATGGCGGCGAAGAACGGCACCCCGACCAGCGACGTCACCACGCCAACCGGCAGCGTCTGAGGCGCTATCGCCGTCCGTGACACAATGTCGGCCAGCATCATAAATAGCGCCCCAACCACGGCGCTGGCAAGCAGCAGCGGACGGTGCAACGGCCCTGAAAAGTAGCGCACCACGTGCGGCACCACGAGACCCACAAAGCCGATTGAACCGGCCATGCTGACGATGGTCGCCGCCATGAGGGCGGTCGCGGAGAACAGGACAAGCCGGATAAAGCCCACAGGGATGCCCAGCGAGGCCGCCGCATCCTCGCCAAAGGTGAAGGCGTCCAGCGCCTTGGCATACCAGAGACAGACGGCAAGACCCAGCATCACCACGGTCATTACCAGGGTAAACTCAGGCCAGCGCACGCCGCTGAAACTGCCCAGAAGCCAGAACATGACGTCACGGGCCTGCTGGGCATTGGCAGAGGTGCTGATGATGTAGGCGGTAATGGCGTTAAACAGCTGCGAGGCGGCCACGCCGGCCAGGATGGTGCGCTCGCTGCCGCCCCTGGCGCCGTTGGTGAGGATGGCGACAAAGGCAAACGCAGCAAAGGCGCCCGTAAAAGCGCCGGCCGACAGCGAAACTGCGCCGGTTCCCAGCCCCAGCACAACCACGGATACCGCACCGGTCGAGGCGCCTGCGGAGACGCCAAGCACGTACGGTTCAGCAAGTGCATTCTTCAGCAGGCACTGCAGCACCACGCCGCAGACGGCCAGTCCCGCCCCACTGCAGGCGGCGACCAGCGCGCGGCTCAGCCGGAAATCCCAGATAACCGTTTCATGAATGCGGTTCAGCGGAACCGCCGTCAGGCCCAGCTTGTTACCGAAGGCGTAAAACGTGGTCTGCAGCGGAATGGAAAGCTCGCCCACGCCCACCGCAAAGCCGGCCATCAGTAACAGCAGCAACAGAGAAACCAGCGTCAGCACGGTACGCCTGATGAGTTTTGACGTTAATCTTCCTGCCGACATCACTTAATTCCTGATTTTTCCATCTGTTCTGCCACCTGCTCCGCGCCGGGAAGGGTCCGGACGGTTGGATTCATCGCCTGACCATCCATAACAAAGACGCGTCCTTTTCTGACGGCCTCAAGCTGGCTGACCGCGGGGTCGCTTTTGAGAAATTTGATTTTCTCTTCGGCCTTATCCAGCGCCCACCGGTTGCGGTCCAGGCTGGACACCACGATGACATCTGGATTGGCCGCAATGATGCTTTCCCAGCTTACCGTCGGCCATTCTGTGGCGGAGGTAATGGCGTTATGGCCGCCGAGTACGCTGGCGATAAAGCCGGAGGCGCTGTTTTTACCCCCCACGTAGGCGTCAGAAGACGGCGACGCGCTGGAGAACCAGAATACGAAGGAGGGATTGCCGGCACGTCCTGCAAACTTTTTGCGCAGGGCCGCCTCCCGGTTTTATAGTCGGCGATAAGTTTTTCTCCGCGGTCCTGAACGTTGAAGATGGCCGCCATATCGGCGATTTCCTTATACAGCAGGTCCATGTTCCAGAGCGCGTCGCGGCTGCCGTAGATGTCACCGGTGTTCTTCCTGGTGGCGCACATTCCCGGAGACAGGTAGCTGTTTATTCCGAGCGAGGAAAAGTCCTCACGTTTTGCCACCTTGCTGTCCGGGCCGAGCAACAGGGGAAGCTGGGCCGCCACAAAATCCGGGTTGACCGCCAGGATGGATTCCAGCGTGGGGATTTCAACGGTCAGTAATTTTACCTGCGCATTCTGTTTTTCGAGTTCCGGCATCACTTTTGTGGGCCAGAAGGCGGTAGCGGCGAGCTTATCTTTCAGCCCCAGAAGCAGCATGATTTCCGCGGTGTTCTGTCCCAGCGCGACCGCCCGCTCTGGCGCATGCGTGAAGGTCATTTTCTGACCGCAGTTTTCTATCGTCAGTGGATACGTGGTGGCAAAAGAGGAAGCGGCACATCCCAGGGCAAGCGCACAGAGGGTTACAGCGGTTTTCAGCATTTTCATAATACGACCTGTTTTCAGCTCCGGATGAGCCGGCTGGCGGTGGAAGATTTTCAGATGGCGGCCTGTGTGATCCTGTCCGGAACGCTCCGGATAACAGCAGCAGGGCGGGAAAAGAACCCCGGTGTAAATGAAAATCATTATTATCGGTCAGTTTTATACGTACCCCCTGGAGGCTTGTCAATCAGGGTGATAGTTCACTGACGGTCATGGCCAGGCAGGTGGTGTATAAGTGAAGGGGGATATGAGCTGAGGTAATTGCAGTATTTCTGTCAAATGACAGGATGACTTTGCCTGCACTCCTGAGCGTTTTTTTCAGCCCTGACTTCGGTTTTTTTGCTCAATAAGACGTTGCGTACGGAAAACCAGGCATATCGCCCGCAGGGCGATGCTTGTCCGTCTTTCAACGTGAACGCGCCTGTCTTAAGCACATGAAAAAATCTGAGAGGCCATTGTCCCGTTAATCAATTTTTGGTGAATCTATGCTTAAAACAGCAGGCTGGCTCTGATATGCACTCTAACAACTCGCCATTCACTTCCGTGCATGTCTATGCAAATGCTTAAAACTTATCAGGATGAATTTCACTGTTTCGGGCAGGGAAAGGACCGGGTTCTGGCGTGAAACGCGCTGAGGGCGCCGGCGGCGGTGCGGCGAACTAATGTTATGGTGAATAAACGCGAATGATAGGGAAAAAAGCCCCGAAGGGCTTTGGAGTTAATGACTTATTTTTTTGGATTTGCTGGGTTTCAATTTGTCATTGTTTCCAGGGGTATCTTTATTGTCGCGCTGACGTTTATCAGGTTCCCCTGTTGAATCAGCAATCCTTTTAGGACCAGGTTTAAGAGCCATGAGAGATATCCTTTTAGCGTTTAGGAGGAAAGCCCTCTAACTGTATATCTCGACAGTAAGCAGGTTATCAAGAGGTATGGATAGATTATTTTTTGTCCTTTAATTAAAGCTGCTGTATAGTGTGATATACATGTATAGCGATTGTAATTCAGGAGGTCTTCATGCTGGCTATCCGATTATCTGATGAGATTGAGGCACGTCTGGACTCGCTGGCAAAACAAACCGGCAGAACAAAGACGTTCTATGCGCGGGAAGCGATACTGGCGCATCTGGAAGACTTGGAAGATTATTACCTTTCAGCAGAAACTGTGGCACGCGTTCGCCGTGGCGATGAAAATGTGCATTCGTCTGAAGACGTGAGGAAGTCACTTGGTCTGGACGATTAACTATTCCGACCGGGCGCTCAAATCGTTACGTAAGATGGACAAGCAAAACGCGCGACGGATTGTGGATTTTATGGATTTACGCATTGCTGCTGCCGCCGATCCGCGCCAGTCAGGGAAGCCGCTCAAAGGTGAGCTGGGCGAGTTCTGGCGTTATCGGGTCGGTGATTATCGTATCCTGTGTGAAATCAGGGACGACGAGCTGGTTATTCTAGCGGCCACCATTGGCCATCGACGTGAAGTCTACGACTGAAGCCCGCTATGCGGGCTTTTTTATGCGCGGCGCGCAATCAGTCATTATGAGTGAAGCGTCCGCTTCTCGCTCATAAATAACATGTAGCATTCTCTCCAATTGATCGCGCTACGCGAATTCTGCTGAAAATCCGACATGCTTGTACAAAGCATGAAAAATTGGCTAGGTATACCCAAATGTCACCCCATGAAATCATGCGTTTTTACCTTTAAGTCATGATATAAAAGTCATACTATCCTTAGTCATAACCTAAAAGTCATTTGCGGGTAAAAAATGTACATCTTTGCTTATCTACGTGCTTCCACGCGAGAGCAGGACGCGGAACGTGCCCGAAATCGTCTTCAGCAGTTTGTTGCCGAACGAGGACACCGGATTGCCAGCTGGTACGTCGAGAATGTATCTGGCGCGTCACTGAGGCGACCTGAGCTGATGCGACTGCTTGAGAACGCGGCGCCGGGTGATGCGATACTGATAGAACAGGTTGATCGCTTATCCCGTCTTGATGATGATGGCTGGAAAACACTTAAAGAGCTTATAAGCAGCAAAAGCCTGTCGATTATCAGCCTGGATCTGCCCACAAGTTATGTCGCGCTCGAGAACCATCGCGGAGACGAATTCACAGCCGCCATGCTGCGCGCTATAAACGCAATGATGCTGGATATGCTTGCAGCTATCGCGCGCAAGGACTATCAGGACAGACGTCGCCGGCAGAGCGAAGGCATAGTAAAGGCAGTAGAAGGTGGTAAATTCAAAGGCCGTCAGCCGAATCTGCAGATGCATCAGAATGTCATTAAGCTTCGTTTGCAAAACGGGATGAGTATCCGTGAGACAGCTTCAATATGCGGCATTTCAGAGCGTCAGGTGATTCGGATAACGCAGCGCCATCTCAGTAATTGCGATCCTGAAGGGAAGGGGGTAGGTGATGAACAACAAATCATTTAGGAGGGGAGTTCAGGCCGCAAGTGGTTATAAAAAATTAACCAAGACAGCCCGAATTCTGCAGGATACATCTGAGCGCTGGGCCAGTCGTCATGGTTTACCATCGTTCGTGGGACGATTGCCAGTTCCGATATTGATAGCATTATTAATAACTATTCTGCTTTTTAGTGGCTTATTAATAGGCGGGGTCATACTTTTGATCGCTGCCTTTGTTTACATGCTGACTAACATTACCATTAATCCTTCCGACGAGGATTATGGATCGCGGGACAGTAGTTATGGGGGGCATGAATATCGAGACGGGCCTGAAGGTTTTGGGCTTTACTCAGGCCCGGACGACATAAATGTGACCTCTGGACGCGTTGATTGGGATGATGATGAAGATTAAGTAACTAATCTTCATCATCAATTCTCTTATAATTTAACCGCTCCCTTAGCTGCTTCTACGGCGCTGCCGCCAGCCTTTTGAACTTGATTTGTACCGCTTTTCAATGCGCCATCGAGCACACCACCCACCCTGACACCTGCCCAAGACAAAGCCCCCATCCAGAACGCCGGCAGTACCAGAAACATCGATGCCATAACGAAGTTCATGATCAGATCATCCGAGCTGTTCTGAAAGCCGGCCATGTTGAAACTGCTGTGCGTGTCCGAGCTGTAGAGCGCCGTCAGCAGCCAGCTGTCCAGCCAGCGCGCCAGTTCCCACCAGAACGTCAGGAAGTTAAGGGCGAATACCACAAACGTCAGCGTGATAACCGTTTTAATCTCATACGCTGAAAAAGCCAGAATAAGCGGCAGGACTACTACCACGGCCATCAGCAGTACGGCCTGCACCATGGGCAGCGCCTGGCGCATGGCGTCGAATGCCGGAAACGCCGCGACGCTTCCCAGTGCGGTTCCGCCGATTGCCGCAACGCGCGACACCGAGTTATCCAGGGTGAAATCCGCATTGCCGCCGTAGCCGGCATAAACGTGGCCGCCCTGTGAAACCGTCAGGCTTTCAGGGCTTACCAGGCGACGTATTACGGCCTCCCGGTAGTCGGTCGCATTGCCGCCGATCATGGACATGGCTGCGGAAAGACGGGTCCATAATCCCGGATCAGCCTGGTCAACGACGCGGGCCTGCAGGCCGGTTTCGGCCTTGCTCCACCATTCGCTGCAGGTCGGATAGCCGCCCCGGCCAGTGTCCGGGCGCCCGCTGTCCCGGCTTTCGCTCCACGGAAACGCGGCGCGGGGCGTTTTTGACTGCAGGCTGCCGTAATAGCTGCCCAGAAACGTCTTGCTGCCAATCCATTCAATGTCGCGCAGGGTAGCTTTATCCTTCGTCTGGCCCTGATCCTCGCGCTTCCACATGTACAGCGCCAGCGAATAGCAGTCGTTGGTGAAGTCCTGCAGCTCCTCGGCGAGCCCCTTGTTATTGATGCGCGTGTGCTGCACCTCAAAGCGGATCTGGCGCATGTCAGGACGACAGGGGATGGTGGCGACGGACGCCTGGGTGATGCCTTTTGCCAGCTTGTGCATCAGATACCACCAAATCGGTGCGGCGGCCGTCTGGTCGTTAAGGCTGGAAATCACGGGCGAATAGCCGGTGTCATCCGGCGCCTTTGGCGTCCAGGTGCCGCACGTCTGCGCGCGGGAGGCATCATATTTGATGGTGCTCATGTCCACGTTCATCAGCGGCATGCAGCAGGCAATCATGACCAGAAAGGAGGTGTAAATGGCGTGCTCCATCCGGGGAATGGACAGCGCACCCTTGTTTCCCTCATCCTCACCTTCCTCCCGGACCTTCAGCCAGATGCCGATAAGGCGAAAGGCCACCGGAGCGGCAAAAAGGCCGGTACTGAGCAGGATATTCCACAGGCCGTTATTGACGACCCAGCCGAGCAGGGTCAGGAAATACTCCAGGTAACTGTTGGTCAGCATTATGACGCTCCCGTGCCGCTGAGCAGCACCAGTTCACACACCACGGCGAAAATCACGCTGACCGCGGCGATCCGCATAAGCGGCTGCCGGTACTGCGACCTGAACCCCGGCGCGCGCAGGATTTTCACAAATCCCCACGTCAGGCCGCCGTATATCGCCAGCCGCCACATCAGCCAGCCGTATTTTGCCTGCTCCATCCACTTGCTGAAGGCGGCCGCCTGGTCAGAGTTTTTGATCGCGTTGTCCGCAATAACCAGCGCGGCCAGCAGCAGAGCCAGCAGCGTGCCGGTAATGATCAGCGTGCGCTGCAGAACGGGATGACGACGGAAAAATGAGGCGCGGCGCGCCTCCTTTACAGGTTTCATGGTGCGGGCCTCTCTCATTTGCTTTCAGTCTCGGGCACCGCCAGGCGGTTCATGCGGCTGTCCGTGTTGTCATCGCTCTGGGTCTGCGGGTTGCTGTTTACGCGGCCATTTTCGCGATCGATGATGGTCAGCACGGAGTTGCGGGACAGCTCGCGTTTGAGCTCCATTTCGTTACGCAGCGCGGTGATTTCACGATCGATCGCTTCGACGCGGCGATCGCCTTCCGATATCGCCAGTGGCTGAGATGCCGCGTTCGGCTCTGACATACCGGTGACGAGCATGCGGCGCATGAGCAGGGCGGTTTCAACCGTATCAGCCATCGCCAGTTCGCCGGCTAGCCTCGCGGTAAGGGCGGCATTGTCCGGATCACGCTGCAGCGCCCTGATGACGCCGGCGGTAATCGGCAGGCTGCCGGTTTTCAGCTTCGCCAGGTTGGCGGCGTTTGGCGGCTCGCTGCCGTTGACGAGCTTCACAAGCTGCTCAGTATTGGTCTTTGTGGTCTCTTCAAGAATGGGCGCAAATCCCGTGCCGGCAATGGTGGTGTTGGGCTGTTGCTCTTCACCTCCGCTGGTACATTCAGACGCATTGGAGCAGGTACGAAGTGAGCGATCGCCAAGAACCTGGACGATTGCGTCGGCGGCTTTTTCCGCACTTTCAAACTTTTTGCAGGCTCCGCCTTCACAGCTGTCGCTGTGTACTGAGTCCGTGCTGAGAACGGGCAGGCTGTTCATCATGTTATAACCGGCGGCGGCAAGATCATGAGTAGGGCGAATCGCCTTCTGGCCCTGGCCTCCACTCATCTCTCCGCCTATCCAGCTTCTGCCCGCTTTGCCGCCCAGCTGTTCCGATTCGTTATCCACGCGCACCGCATCAGCATCTCCACTGTTAACCAGCGATTTGTATTCCTCCATCATGGCGCCCTGAGTCCACTTATTGCCGTCGGAAAAGTTCATCATCCGCTTCGACATATTGCGGCAGTTAAGCTGCGCCTTATCAAACGCCACATTTGCCTGCAGCACGCCGTTGGTCAGCATGTCGTACAGGCCCGGATTGGCGCGCTGTATGACCATGGCCGGCAGGCTCGCCACCGCGCCGGTGGCACCCTGGATTACTTCGCCCATGAGATTTTTGTAGCCGCTGGTTACACCGTTCAGCTGATTACCCACGGTGGTTTTCAGATCGAAGTTGCCGCACATCAGATCGCTGCTCCAGCCGATATTCATCCCCAGCTTGCGCATGCTGTTGCGCGTGGCCGGCTGAGAAATAACGGAGCCACCGCCGAGGGTGTAATACAGCTTGTCGGATACCGCGCCGCTGACGTCTTTGCCATAGCCGATCGCGCTGTTGTTGACCGAGGGGAGCGAAATGCCAAACGCCGACGAACGGTTATCATCGTCAGCCTGAGCTGAGCCGAGTGTTCCGGCGATCGCGACGGCCAGCACGGCTGTTTTAATTTTGCGTGATGACATACTTGCCTCTTAAAAATTGGTTGAATACAGAAAGGTCTGGCCGCGACGCTTGCAGCAGCTGTAGGGCTGCCACAGGGCGTACGCCTCGTTGCCGTCCTGCGCCGTGGGCCAGGCGCCGTCGGGAAATACGGCGCAGGTGGCCGAGAGCGTGGGGGAAAGCCGCTGCCATTTATGGTTAGCCGTGCCGGTGTTTTCCTTCACCTCGCCCGGCGGCCAGTAGCCCGGCTTGCGGGTGCCCTTCAGCTGCTGATAAACGTGGATCTGCCCGGATCGGGTAATGATGTCGGCCACGCGCTGGGCGACGACGGCGGAAGCCTTGTCATCGTCCGTCTGGCTGACGAAGCCCGATCGCGGATAGAGGTTGCCCCACATGTTGGCGCTGGCCTGGCTGCCCAGCTCGCGCTGTCCGGGAATAAGCGCCTCCGGATAAAGCGACTCTGGGAGGCCCGAACGCCACATAAGGGAGTCCAGCGTACTGAGGAAGTAAGGATTAAATGCCCGGGCCGCGGTGTCGCAGGAGTAGCCGGCAATGCTGCCGCCAATCAGGGAGGTTGCCGGATGCCCGATGGCGTCCGCGTATTTGAACTTAATGTTTGACTGACGACGTCCCGCGTCCTTGATGTCGGCGGCATTCCCTCCTCCGGCGGCGGCGCCGCTGGTCAGCCCGCCGTCAACGACTCCGGCAGCTCCGCTCATAAAAGCCATTTCATGCCAGGGATTGCCGCCCGGGCCGGTGTAGGTCGATACCACCACTTCAGGGATGTAGTGCGTCACCTTAACCGAAGTTTTGACCGAGCAACCAAAGGGCGTACACATCAGCCAGTAGCAGACGCCGCTCACGCGCCAGCTGATGCAGTCCTGCGTCACCGCGCTGGCGATAATCCCGGCGGTATTGATGGCGGCGAGCGTGGCGGGCGCTGCGGCCACGGCCAGAACCGAGGCCGTGCCGGCGGCGCAGAGGTGTTTTCTAAATGATCCGGGCATCAGTCTGCCCCCTGCGTGCGGTGCAGGTTTGCCTGTGCCACGTCAGCGGTGCCGTATACCACATCCCGATCATCAAATACGACGGCGGGGTACTTGTGCAGGCCGATTTCCCAGGCATGGACCACCTGACGATAGGCGCCGGCAATCTGCGCCTGCTTCCGGGGCCAGTAGGGCGACTGAATGACCTGCTGAGCCTGCAGGGCGGCCTGCTGAGGATCTGACGACAAATCGCCGAATATGGCCTGCTGCAGACGATCGGGCCCGTCCAGCCAGACAACTTCAGAATCGGCGGTAAGGTTCAGGGGAGGGTGCTGAGCGTCGGTAAAAACGACGGTGCCTGCCATTACCTGGATGGGTATCAGCAGGGAAAAAAACAGGAGTGGCCTGATGCGCATTGCAAATCTCCGTCACGGGTATCAGGGTGCCAGCGTGACAGCGCGTGCTCAGGGATTCAGCAGTAAACTCTATTTCGGATTTTGAAAATTTGTCGGCATTGGCGGAATCATTATGAAAAATGGAACAGCGAATGTCCGCTATGTGCCAGAAGCGGACGTTCAAAAAAGCTGGCTTACCATTTTTTATTGGGCATAGCGTCAGTCTTCTGGCCCGTAAAGAGTTAAATCTGCCTTTAGGGGCGGGCGATGCAGCCAATGTCAGCCACAGCATCTCGTGGAGAATTACATTCGAGCCCAAAAAAATGATCGCGCCAGCAAAAGAGTAAAAACTGATGCCACTCAGAGCCAGAGCAGCAAGGTATGTAAAAAAATGCATGTCAACGCAGTTATGGAGGTGTGAACAAGCTCATCATACGCATCCATAAAAAATTTCAGGAAAAGGAATAAAAACTGCATTAGTGCATTTGACGTAACTGATGCACGTAATGAACTATTGAGCCTGCCCGGTGAAGCACAGCATGAGAATCCTCGATTTTTCTCATGCTGATAAGCATTAAGCCCTGAAGGAACGTATGAATGCACCATCCGGGAGAGTAATGCACAGAATAAAAGACAGGGATTTTTTTGTCGGGCGAACTTCGTTTTATCGGGGTTCCCCTTTACCGGTAAAAATCTCTGCAATACCAGGTTTTTTCACTTCAACTAACGAGGTTTAAGATGAGTATTAATCCCTACGGTGCCGATCTTTTTACAGCGTTTTATAACTCAAACGATGCAGACATTGCTTCTCAATTAGTTAACGAGCGTCTGTCTGATTCATTTCAGGATCATTCGCCTGTATTTGGCGCAAAACCTGATAAAACAGGGTTTGAGAACAGCGTGCGCTTTATTAATAAAGCTTTCCGGCAGGTTTATCATGTTGACCGGATGATTGAACAGGGTGATACCGTTGTCGCAATCTGGCATGCAGAGGTAGAGCATACGGGACAGTTTCTTCATTTGCCGGCGACAGGCCGTCATTTTTCTCTTAACGGCATTACTGCCTATTCTCTTGAGAATGGAAAAATCACTGGTCACTGGGAGCAGTTTGATCAGCTTTCAATGCTCCAGGCGCTCGACATCATCCCTAAACTGGTAAGTTGATTAGCTGAGACTGCAGACATTCAGGGGTAATCTCAGACATGAGTGAAGAGTCATGTCACCCAAAACGCATCGCTGTGTGATAATTTATGATTCAGGTGCTGGCGCCAAAAACTTTAGGTCAGATACATATGTTGAAATGTAACCTGCCATCATGCGGTGTGGCGAGATTTCTCATTTTACTTGATGGTCCCTGGGCAACGTTAATTGTCAGAGAATTGCTGCGTGGTCCTCAGCGTTTTAGCGAATTACGTACATCACTAACTGGTATCAGCGCGCATACACTCACCCACCGTTTGCGACGCTTTGAAAAGAGCGGATTGGTCATGCGTACCGCTTATGCTGAAACACCACCCAAGGTGATTTATGAACTGACGGAATTGGGTAAATCACTGGAACCGATTCTGCTGACCATGAATAACTGGGGACAGAACATTCCAGACGACGTACTCAGGTCCGCAATAGTTAATGATAACGAGATGTGAGCCAGGACTTTAAAAATGACATACCGAAATAACCAGGTTAATCACAGACACCTGCAACTGGCTGCTGAATAAAAATCAGTAACGGCCTGCTTTTGCGGGATAGAATTTATGAGGCAATGTCTGAGATTAATGGTGAATCAGAAATAAATTTATGGAGGTACAGGCGCCTGAAAAGTGAAAAAATTACGTGATGTTTTAATCGCAAGAATTATTTATTTAAATACGTCCTGATTATAAGCAATCGTTTTGATGTGACGTCATTCCCACGTGCACTTTTTTAAATGTGTCCGATAAGTCACGCCACAACTCACTTTATGAAAGAGAGATCAGAAATGAAAATTGCGCTAATAGCACCAACAGGAAAAATCGGATTTGAGATTGCCAGGGAAGCACTGCGTCAGGGACATACTGTTACAGGTATTGTCAGAACAGGTCGCCCTGTTCCCGAAGAGCTGCAAGATGTCAAATTTGAAGTCGCTGATATTTATGATACGGCTTCGTTTGGAAAAGTCATTCACGGGGCTGATGTTCTGGCCAGTGCTTTTGGCGTCCATGGCGAGCACATTGGTGAACTGGTGGGGGCCGCCCAATCCATAATCAGTGCAGCCCGTGCTGCAGATATCAAGCGTGTCATCGTTGTGGGTGGCGCTGCAAGTCTTGAAGTCGCACCGGGTGAAAAGCTGCTCAATGCCCCTTACTTTCCATCAGATTACTATCCTTATGGCCTGGCTCATGATGAGGCTTATAAAATTTATCAGACCGCAGATGACTTAGAATGGACGTTTTTCTCCCCTGCCGCGGAGATTAGTCCATCGGAGAAAACAGGCGACTACCAGACTGGTGGTGGTAGCCTATTGAAAGGCGCTGATGGTCTAAGTCGGATCTCATATGCAGACTATGCTGAAGCGTTCGTGAATGAAATTTCACAAAGAAACCACATCAGAAGTATCATGACTGTCGCGCATCGCTGACATAATTAAGGGAGCCGGGGATTTACGTCCTCCCGGCTCCCTCACACATTACGCCTGTATTCATCAATAATCACAGTTACACTTCCCCACCGGCAATTTCTGATTAAACATTCGGTGATATTTGTCCATCCCACCAGCCTGGTCTGACAATACGCGATCATTCAGCAAACTATTATTATGTGCTCGCCCTTCGGCGTGAATAACTTTTTTACGAAGGTCATCTGTTCGTAAAGAATCAGTTATTGGCGAAGATACAGTCTGTCAGAGGCTTACTGTTTTACAGATCAAGGTCTGAAAGGCCCGGATGATCGTCCGGACGGCGTCCCAGTGGCCAGAAAAATTTGCGCTCACTTTCTTTAATTGGCATGTCATTGATTGATGCGAAGCGTCTTTTCATAAGTCCGTCAGCTTCAAACTCCCAGTTTTCATTGCCGTAAGAGCGGAACCAGTTACCCGAATCGTCGTGCCATTCGTAGGCATAACGAACTGCTATGCGATTGCCGCCAAATGCCCAGAGTTCTTTGATTAGGCGGTACTCATGCTCTTTTTTCCATTTGCGCTCAAGAAAGCCCTGGGCTTCGTCACGGTTTTTTGCAAATTCAGCCCGGTTACGCCATTTAGTATCCAGAGTGTAGGCCAGTGCCACTCTTGCAGCATCCCGTGTGTTCCAGCCATCTTCGGCGAGGCGTACCTTCTCTGTCGCTGTTGCCAGAGTAAACGGCGGTAATGGTGGACGTGCCTGTGATCCCGTCATTTAAAGACTCCTGTAATCATTGTTTAAAATTCAGAGTGGTTTTATACCGGACTTACGGAGAGACCTGCTTAAGCAGCATCTGCGCAATTTCTCTCGCGTTATCTGCAGCATCAGGATCCCCCATGACATAAGATGTCGTAATTGCTCCCTCAATGAGAATCAGCAACTTTCTGGACAAATCTTCCGGATGTTGAATATTCAGCTGTTTTGAAAGTTCGCCGACATAATCCAGCAACTTTTGTTTATGCATCTTTGCTAACTGGCAACGGGGTCCTCGGGATCACCCGTTTCTCCGGCTGTATTGATAAACGCACAACCACGGAAACCCTCAGATTTAAACCAGCTGTTGAGCACCGTAAATATATTCAGGATGCGATCCTGTGGCGTATTGCCTTTATCTGTCTCTGTTCTGAACCAATACATCCATCGCTCGTCGCGCACACTCAGTGCGGCAGTTGCAATGTCCTCCTTACCTGAAAATTGTCGATAAATACTTTTCCTTGCCACTCCTGAGGTCTTAACAATAAGGTCCATGCCAGTGGCATGAATACCGTTCTTATAGATAAGCTCTTCAGCAGTTTTAAGGATCTTTTCACGGGTATTGCCTGACGTCATGTTCATGACGAGAAGGTAGAATGATTGTTCTACCCCTGTCAATAAGTTTTGCATCATTGAAGTTTCTAATGACAATAATTCTTAGGAAATGCTCTTAATAACAGTGAGTTAATTCAGTATCAGGCACAAGCCTGATTTACTTTGATGAGAAACCGATGAAGGCAGCTGCACAAAGGTAAAAAGTCAGACGAGCTCGTCTACGCGCACAGTGGCTGTAACATAAGCCGGGGTAGCTGGCTTGCGTAATGGATGGATTAACTCCGTATAAAAAGGATGAGAAGTACTGCTGAAATGATGATGCCGGCCTGTTGGAGGGGTTTTGATGACATTTTGCGTATATCAGTTATAAGAACAATGCATCCCTAAAGCGCGGCGAAATAATGGCTGATGGAGTGTCCAATGCATAAATATGAAGGTCCGCTGATCGCTCTTAGCGGACATTTCATTCTCTGAATAAAGAAGTCTTTCATCGTCAGCCACTGGCTTTAGAGCTAATAAAAAACCGGCCTTACAGGCCGGTTTTTTTATCAGAGATGACAACAGACATTAATCCTCGAACACGCTGTTAACCCAGAGCGTCATGTAAACCATATCCGCCGCGTCGGGCACGTTGACGTACCAGCGGGGCGAGTCAAATTCGTCGTCCAGCGGCAGGCTGGCGCGGCCCTCCTGGGTCAGAAGAATGTCCGCGCGCTTTCCCCGGCCATCCTCCAGATGAATGGCGACGCAGCTGTTTTTCCCGATCCGGTGCGGATTGCAGGTAATGGCGACCGGTGACTGAAGACGATCCTTCAGCGCGCCTTTCATCGCCTCAAGCCGCTCCTGCGTGCTCTGCGTGGTGACAGGTTCGCCCTGCGGATACAGGCCGAAAAGCGTTGGCGTCGGCGTCTCGTCGGCCGCCGGGTTTTGTGTTACGGGGCGCGCGTATTTAAGCTTAATCATGCGGTCAGCTTCTCTCTTTTATCGTTGTATTCCGGCATCCCTGCCAACTCAGCCGTCATCAGTCCACGCAGACGATCCAGTTTTCTTGCTACGAGAATAGCAGCATCCAGCTCCGAACAGTTATGTTTACGCATCAACGCCTTGCGCTCGGCCTTCTCTTCTTTCTCCGTCATGCCCAGCGCCAGAAACAGGCTGGGCGGCACGGCCCGGAACAGCGCCTGCATTTTTTTCGACAGCACCACGCCCTCGGTGTAGCACCCGGAAAGCTTGCTGGCGGAAAGCAGCACGGCCTTTTCCTCGTCGGAAAGGGTGCGGAAGCGGGCGATGTCCTCCACCTCTTTTTTCGGCATGGTCAGGCAGATCCACCATTCGGCCATGTTCAGCATTTTAGCCGCTGCTGCCGGGTAATCCTCAAGGTTCTGGGTGGAGAGCCAGAGCCAGGCCCCGAGCTTACGCCACATCTTGACCACCTTGGTCATGTACGGCGCCAGGAGCGGGTTGACGGTCAATATATGCGACTCATCTGCCGTAAACACGATGTCGCGCTCAAGGTACTGGTCACGCTCCGCGATGTTGTTGATGGTGTTGGTCAGGGACACCATGGTCAGCGCCATCTGGGCCTCATACCCCTCGCGGGCCAGGTGGCCGAGGTCGATGAGCGTGACGTCCACCTCCGGCCACAGCGATCCCTCCCTGTTAAACAGCTCGGCCTCAAAGCTGCCGGGCTGGGTGAACATGCCCAGCGACTCCGCCATCTCCGCCGCCTTGGCCCGACGCGACTCGTTACGCACCTGGCCGCCGTCGACGGCCTCGTCAGTGGAAATGAGGTTCAGGGCGTTCTGCAGGTCGCTGGGCAGCATCTGGCGGTTTTCATCCAGGGTCTGACGGGCGGCCATCAGCAGGGCTTCGCGGATCATGGCCCGGTCGGCGCGCCTGAGCGCGGCGTCTTCCTTTGGATCGCCGCCGGTGATCATCATGCGGGCGGAGATTTCCATTTCGCCCAGGATGTCGCGCTTTTCATTGTCCTCCCCCTCGTCGTCCTCATCGATCTCCGGCAGGTCGCTTTCGTCCACCGCCAGCGGCGGGGCGTCGCTTTCAAACAGCTTGTGCGCGTCGGCGAACGGCGGCAGGGTCACGCCGCTGCCCGGCTTGACGCTGACCTTGTTCACCGTGAGGCCGAGGCTTTCAAAGTAGTCCGCCGTCAGGCCGAAGCTGTTGCCGGCCTCGGCGATGAACAGGCGCGGGCGCTGAACGGCCATCAGCTGGCAGAGCATCGAGCACAGGGTGGCCGACTTGCCCGCCCCGGTTGGCCCGAACAGCAGCATGTGCGCGTTCTGCGAACGGTCGTGTTTGTTCAGGGGATCGAAGTTCAGCACGTCGCCGCCCCGGTTAAAAAAGCTGAAGCCCGGGTTGCCGGTGCCGGTTTCACGCCCGGTGACGGGCAGCAGGCCGGCAAGGTGCTGGACCCACGTCAGGCGGGTGTACCAGTTCTTTTTGTCGTGCTGCGGGTTAAAGCACATCGGCAGCGCGCGCAGCCAGGCATTCAGCGGGCCGACCTCGTGCTCGGCGCGAACGGGCTGCAGCCCCTCGTTGAGCAGCACCGTGGAAAGCTCGATGCGCTTGCGGTTCATCTCCTTTATGTCCCTGGCCTGCAGGAAAAACGTAATGCCGGCGCGGTACAGCTTGTGCCGGTTGCCCAGCAGCTCCTTCACGGCGGCCACGTCCTGGCGCACGCGCCCCGACTCGGTGTTTTCCCCGATGGCGTTCTTTGCCAGCCGGTTAAACTTCTCCTCCAGCGTGTCCTGCGGCTCCGCGATGATGGTCATGCACAGCATGGTGCCCTCGGGAAACATGTCCATCAGGGCGTTGACCTTTTTCTCGCCCCGGCTTTTCTCGCCGGTCAGCGTGCCGGGCTCGGGCGGCTTGCGCAGCCGCTCAACCGTCAGGGCCGAGTGGGCCAGGTTATCGAGCCACCACACGCCGTTTTCCACGTCCGAACGCGGCGGCGTGAACAGCAGCGTCTCGGAGAAGTCGTTTTCCACGGGGATCATGCCGTCGGGCGTGTTGCGGCTGTCCTCGTAGGCCGCCGCGCGGTAAAACTGCTCCCGGTCCATGCCCTCCGGCGCCGGGTTAAACAGGCGCAGGAGCCAGGCGTGCACCTGCAGGCCGTTCTGCCGCGTGCAGCCGATGTTGACGCTGGAGAGCGCGCCGCACAGCCTTTCGCACGCCTGGTTCAGCATGCCGACCGGCGGCATTACGTCGCGGCTGTTTTTCTCCACCCAGCGGTACACGATCATGCGGGTACGGCGCTGCTGGCCGCGCCACGGCTGGCCGGTGATAAGCTTGTCCACAAACAGCCCCTGCGGGCGGGAGATGCCGCGCAGGTGGCTTTCGGTTTCCTTCAGCCACGCCTCGGTAAAATCCGTGTGCTGCGCATGCGGCTTAACGTACCCGCGCAGCCTGTCCAGGTAGGCGTCCACGTCGTTTTCGTCCTGGCAGAAAAACTGCACGATCCAGGGGTTGGCCTCGATGTCGTCAAAGCTGTCCTGCAGCGCGTCCTCAACCACGTCCCGGATCTGCTCCAGGCGCGCGTCGGGACGCCCCTCGGTGGCAACCGGGGTGATATCGTACACGGCCCCGACCGAGACGCCGTCGTCCAGCAGAAGGCACTGATCCTCGTCCAGAAACTCCGCCCACGGCAGGTAGTCCACGATCGACGGATTGTGCGAGTACACCTGCCTTTCGTCGCCCCGCGTCATTTTTCCCGGGCGCGCCAGCGGCTCCGGGCCGTCCTGCTCCGGCGCGGCCTGTCCGGCCGGCCGGTTTTTCTTAAAGAGTCCGAACATCACAGCGCCTCCGTGCGTTCGCCAGGCATCGCGTACTGCGTCTGGTCATAGAAGGGGAAAACGGTGCTGTAGCCCGGCACGGGCGTGTTGCCCTGCGCCAGGTGCGGGAAAACGTACATCACCATGTCGGGATTCGGCAGGCGCGGAAACTGCTGGCTGATCTCCGACTCCTGGGTGCGGCTGTAGCTGCGATCGTCGCCGGCCGTCGCCTGTTGTTCGTTATCGGTCAGGGCGCGGCGCAGGGCGGCGCGCCCCTCCACGCCGCGCGACGGGCCGCTTTCGCCGTCCGTGCCCTTCCAGAGCTCCAGCATGTTGCTGTCGCCCGCCGGCAGCATCTCATCCTTTGACGTGGAGCAGCCCGTCAGGGTGGCGGCCGCGACCAGCACAAAAACGCCGAGTGTTACTGAAATCTGCATGTCACTTCTCCTCAGTCGAGCCCGCCGGTGCTGCCGTCTTCACCGGGCAGGGTGAAGTCGTAGCGCACCTTGCGGCCCTTGTCTTCATAGTCAATTGCCAGCTCGCGGGTGATGTGCACGGCGAGGTGCGCGCCCGGCTGAACGTAAATGGCGTCAAAGGTCTGGCCGTAGCGCTGCTTCACCCACTCGGTGATCTCGTCGGAGCTGCCGGAAATCGCCTTGCCGAGCACGGCCTGTCCGGCGTCGCCGGTCAGCGTGGAGGTGACGCCGCCGTAGGCGTTGGTCTGGCTGGTCTGCTGGTTCTGGCCCACCGCATCGCCGGCCGCGCCGGCGGCGCCCAGCAGGCCCAGCGTCGGCAGGTACGTGGACGCGTTGGATTTACGCGTGCCGGAAATGCACGGAATGCCGTTCTCGTCGGAAATCCAGCCGATGCCGCCGTTGGTGCCGGTGTCTTTACCGCCGTTCTGTGCGTTCTGACCGTTGCCGGACTTGCCGCTGCGGTCGGGCTTCGGCAGCGTCCGCACCGTGCCGTCGGTGAACACAAAGGTAATGCTGCTGACCTGGCCCCTGACGCAGGACAGGGTCCAGTCGCCCGAGGCCGTGCCGGACACGATGGCGCCCTCCACGTCCGGGAGCTCGATGCCGTTGGCGGTCAGGTTGTCTTTGCCGATAAGCACCTTGAAGGGATACGGATCGGTCACGGTGCCGTTGACCGGCACGCGGCCCAGCAGGGCGGTCATGGCGCGGCTGCCGATGAGCGTGGAGTTTTCCGGCAGGGTGTAGACCGGCTCGGCCTCGTCTTCCTCACCCTTTTCGCTGGTTGAACCCTTAACCTGCTGTTCGTAGTTTGCCTTCTGTCGGGTGACGGCATTTTCGCTCATGAAGGAGGTCGGGAAGGCCGTTGTGCCGCCGGCGCTGGCAGAGCCGTTGCCGCTGCCGCCCTGCCCGGACTGGGTGCTTTTACCGTCCTGCGGCGTTACCCACATCAGGCCGTCGCCGCCCGCCGCCGCCGCGCCGCCGCTGCCGGCGCCCATGCCGTCCAGCCCGAGGCCCAGCGGAATGTCGCCGTCCTGGCCGCCGGCCTTGTCGGCCAGCCCCTTGCCGGTTTTCTGCAGCTGGGAGGTCAGATCGTTGATTTTTGACGTCAGCGCGTTCTGCTGCTGGCGCAGCTGCTTTTCGCGGTCGCTGAAGCCCTTCTGAACGCCCTGAACGGCCTCGTTAACCTGCCCGGACACGTTCTGATTCCGCTCGCGCAGCTTTTTATTCTCGTCCAGCAGGTCGGCGTTCTGTTTGTTCAGCGTGGCCTGCTGCTGCCGCACGGCGTTCAGGGATCCCACGATGGTTTTCAGCGTGTCCTGCGGCGTGTCGCCCTCGACGCCGAGCGCCTTCAGCTCCTGCGGGGAGAGGTTCGCCAGCGCCGGGTCGGCCTGCGCCGCCGTCTGCGCGGCGGGCTCGGGCGCCTTGCTGTTATGGCTTTTGACCGCGATAAAACCGCCGGCGACGAGCACCGCCGGCATCAGGACCTTAACCAGGCCGTTTGACTTAATCTTCATAGCGGATCACCTTCTGGGCGGAACGGACGGCCTTGCGGGCGGTGGACGGCTCGCGCACGAACGCCTCATCGGCGCGGCCGGCGGTGACCAGGTACAGCGTGGTGGTGTCCTCCGGCGTGCCGGCGGCGCCCAGCCAGCGGTGCTGGAAGGTGGCGGTGATAAACTGGCCCTGCAGCTCCCGCGGATCGAGCACGATCTTTTGGGAAGAGGTGTTGCGCACCCGCAGCGCCACCACGGTTCGCCCGGCCGCGCCCCAGCCGGCCACGGGTGACACGGTCACGGGCGCCGAGGGGTAAAGCGTGGTGATGCGGGACGGCAGGTGCGGATTAACCGGATGAATTCCGGGCACGCCTTCGACCGTGCGCACCGGGGCGTACAGGTTCTGCGCGGCGTAGCGCGTCAGCAGTACCGGAATGGGCGCCTTGTAGCTGACCTTTTTACGGCGAGCCGGCGCCCTGCCGGCGTCCTCGCCGGACGTCGGGGCAGCGTCAGCGGCGGCGCTGCCGGCCGTGCTGACGTCGCCGCTGTAAATGATTTTTACCGGCTCGGTCGGGCCCGTGCCGGCGGCGCGGACGTCCAGCAGGATCACTTCGCCCGACTCCATGTCCTGCAGCTGCAGGCGGGTTGCCGGAAAGTCGCTGTCGGCCTTCAGGTAGACCGCGCCGCCGGTGCTCTGCACGCGCAGCTTGCCGTTCAGCGCGGGCGGAAAGCCGACGCGCACGTTTTTATCGGCAAAAATAACGCGCTCGGCGCCGGTTTTCAGGGGGATCTGCAGGGGAACGCGCTCCCACTTCATCAGCTCGTCGGCCCGAGCCGGCGCCGTGCCCAGTATGGCTGCCGGGATCAGCGTAAGCGACAGCGCCACCAGGCAGGCGCGGGAGCTGAACGTTAACGTTGAGCACATCATCAGAACATCCCCTTGTTGGTGTGTTTTGGCAGCTCCGGGGCGGCGGAGAGGCGCTGCGGAATGCCGTCGTAGCAGTCCAGGGCCATGCCGAACGGGTTAGTCTCCGAGTCGCCGTCCCACCGGACGACCCTGATCGGGTAGCGCACGGTCACGCGCTTGACCGGCTCGGTGAGGTAGTATTCATCCGCGACCAGGTCCAGCTTCACGACCCAGTTATCGCGGTCAACCACCTTCACGCTGTTGGTGTCGTAGCCGCGGCCGGGAATTTCATAAACCACGCGGACGCGGTCGGTGAGCTCGTTTTTCTCTCCGCGCTGTTTCGCGTCTTCCTCAAGAAACGCCTTACACTGCGGCGTGAGGTAGGAGGACAGCGACTGAATGCGGGCGGGATAGTCAACCTTGCCGTTTTTGGGCCAGGCGTTGAGCTGCTGAAAAATGTAATAGGTAAAGCCGTACACCGTGGGCGGCGGTATTTCCCACCAGGGGCGGGTGCTGCCCTTGCGTAAATCCGGCGGGTTATGAATGGTCAGCTTTTCCGGGGCGCGCATCCAGCCGCCCAGGGCGGTCATCAGCAGTATCAGCAACACGACGCAGGCCGCCCGCAGGGTAAAAATATGCTGATCGCGGCCCTTAACCGCGTGGCGAAAACGACTCATTTGATGCTCCTGATGCTCTTGCTGCGACGCAGGGACCAGCCCCGCGAGTCGATGATTAGTGAAGGATCGCCGAAGCCCGTGCGGCGCATTTTCAGCGCCACCTGCTGCCACAGGTAGTTCTCGGGCTTGCCGCGCTTTCTGGCGGCGAGCCATCTGCCGCCGAAGGCGATCAGCACGAGCGGGAACAGCAGGGCCACCGTCGGGACAGCCAGCCAGCCAAAAATGAAGGCGAAGGGCAGGGAGAGCACAAAACCGATGCCCACCCCCGCCAGCGCCGCCATTCCCAACTCGGGGGTGGTAAACCCCCGAAAAACAACAGGCTCAGAGTTCAGGCGATCCGGCAGAAAGCGAATGGTCGCCATCCGGATGCGCTCCTTAGCTGATAACTTCGGCGGACTTGCCCAGCAGCCAGATAACGGCAACGAGCAGAACGATACCCACCACCACGATGGAGCCGAATTTGGTCCAGGAGGCGCGGTCGTTACGGACCTCGCCGAACGTCACGAGGCTCGCCTCGGCCACCTTGAAGAAGGCAAAGCCGCAGAGCACCAGGCCGCCCAGCACAATGCCGTCCTGAACGTGGCCGCTCAGGGTGCCCATCAGGCCGGTGCCGGCGCCGCTTGAGGTTGGCCCCTCAACCTGAGGCAGATCGGCCAGGGCAGGGGCGGCGGCAAACGCGCTCAGCAGGCCCGCGGTAAAGAGGCGTGCCCAGGCTGATTTGGCTTTAACGGAAACGCGGGACAGAACGGAAGAAAATGTAGACATGATTTCACCTGTATTGGGTTGATTAAGGGTTAACTGCAAAACATCCAGATACTTACGACTAACAATAAAACCGTGCGGACCACGGCCCTGCCCATGGCGGCTGACTTAACGCGATCCCCGGACCAGCCCGACCAGACGTCGACGATGGCCCAGGCGGCCCAGAAAAAAAGGAAGCCAATCAGCAGCCCAAGACACAGCAGGTGCATCCCGCCGGGTTCCAGATTTCCCGAGGCGGCTTTAAAGGCCGCTTCCTGCGCGGCGGTCATCGCCATCAGGGGCGTTCCCGGCGGTAGTTACCGGCTACGCCCGACAGATCGCGTGGCTGAGCGCGGGACGGCTCAAGGTAACGATCGATGCCGGCGCTGATGGTGCGCAGGTCGGCGCTGGCGCGTGGGTAGTCAAAGAAGTAGCGTCCACGCTCCGCGGTATCCTCCTGGGCGGCGGCCACCCGGGCACGCTCCAGCGACGCCTGCACCTGAACGATCATGCGCTGGGCGGACGCCAGCTCGTCCTTTTCAGATGCCTGCGCCGGCAGGGCCGTGAGAGAGGTAAGGCCCAGCACGCCGCCGTACAGAAACAGTCGGGTGACCGGGCGAAAAGATTTCATATGCACCTCCAGTGGTTGTCAGGTGCGGTAAGGATGCTGAATCCGGCTGGACGGGTCAGCCGTTAACTCATTACCCGAAAATGAAAATTAATTGCGGCGGGCTGATGTGGGATGAAATGGGTGAAATATGTTAGGGTGTTGTAACTACTAATACATACTGACGCGCCGCTGCACCGGCTTGTCTGCTGACGACGTCACCCGAAACGAGTTCAGATAACGTCGTCCAGCTTACTAAAAGCAGTGGTTGGCTGTTAAATCATTAAAGTCCGCTGTGAGCTCTTGAGCTTTTTGTAGTCCGGATAGTTTTGCTATCAATGCAGCTTGGGCATTGGCACTTGTGGCTTCAATCTCAACCCGCTGACCACAAGCAACTTTAGGAGGGAGTTACTATGGCTAAGCAACATCATAAGTCAGAACAGGTTGCAACCAAAGCCCGGCGTTATACCGTGGGGTATGTCAGTGACTCGAAGTATCAGCCCGTTCCGGCAGTCACCCTTAAAGGTCACGGGCTGGCTGAGGCAGGATTTGAGACAGGTACACCGCTGGATGTGCGGGTGATGGCCGACTGTCTGATACTGATGGCATGCGAACCAGCTGCGCCGCCCGAATCGGAGATTATGCAGACGCTGAGTAAGGTCTGTAAGCCGTCGGCTCGCAAGCAGCGCCAGGTGACTGAGCTGATCGAGGTGATCAGCAAGCCAAAAACAAGAGCAGGTAACTGACTGAGCGACGGATAAAAAAATCCCGGCTCGGTGACCGGGATATTTATCAACAGTAACTTATTGATGGGTTAACGGAAGATAAAACATCAATAACATCTTCAATTGTAACGATTAAGTAATGAACTATTTCATCATTATCATGGATATTAGCACTTTGATCATTAAACCAAGTCAAATATCCTGATCCTTTAACCGTATAAATCCCCATAACCATTTGGCCATTGAGTTCATCTTGCAGCTTTAATAAATCACCTTCATCTGTGACACGAAAAGAATGTATCCAGTCAAACACTACCTGAATTTCATCCCCCTTGTTTTCTTCAGTTGAGGACAGAGTAATCTGTAGCGCACCAGACGAATATCTTAAATCCAACAGAAATCTATTCTCAAAAAAGAACCCATAATTTTCAATATTTTTCAAATTTTCATTCATATAGCATCACTCATCATATCTAAATTTAATTCTATTTTTCCCAGATTGTATTTCTAAAGTTGGCCTACCATCAGAACTACGTTCTCTAACAATTATAGTACGTCCATCAGACAGCTTCCCAACCCGGCCACCCGGAATATCTTTAATTTCACTAGGATTCAATGAATTAAATTCTTTATTAGCAGCATCATTGCCGCCAGCTCTTTCAAAGAGTTTTGAACGGCCAGTAGTTTCCCGACCTTTTGAAGAGGAAGACATTAATTCGTCAATAGTCGTCTTCTGCTTATCACTGCGCCCCTTTTCTTCATCCTCCGGCCCCCAGCCACCCGGTGTTCCCGCCCCGGTGCCTCCCAGTTCTGCCTTCTCTTTTTCCGTCAGGCTCTGCCCCATATTAGGAGTACTGGCAGTCTTATCATCACCGTTACCCGTCATCGCATTGATGGCTAACAGCGCAGTTAACACGACTCCCGGACAGGTTCCACCAGACAGGCACTGTTTTACCTGCTGCTCACCAAACTCTTTAATCGCCGCATCCAGCTTCTTCGCCATGAATGCATTGGCTTCTGCCTGCGGGGTTGTCTGCCCTGCAATCGGTGGTAGTGGCATCGGTATCGCCACGAAGTTATTCTCAACTGCATTCTTCCCGGCAATCGCCCCGCTTGTTGCCGCTGCGGAACTGTTGCCCGCCATGCCGCCTGCCAGTCCTGCCGCCAGCGTGCCCAGCAGGCTCAATTGCTCACGATCTTCTTGCCCCAGTGCCGCTATCTTCTCTGGCGTATTCGCGCCCCAGTATTTCTCTGCGATATAGCGCGTGGCCAATTCTCCACTAAAGGCACCTGCAGCGCCTGCTCCGGCATTTCCACCGGACATCTGAGCGGAAACTGCACCCCACACGGCATGTGCCATAGCATTGGTTGCAACGTCAACATTTCCGGAAGCATCGGTCGTCTCCTTCTTAATCAGCTGAGCTGCCCACGGATTAAGGCCGCCTGCTATCGCCTGACCTGCATTGCCGGCCACCAGACCCGTCAGAATACTGCCGACTGTCTGTGCGACCTTCTGAGACGTACTGCCAATGCCCCACTGCTTCATTTCCGACTGATACTCTGGCGAATCACGCATTTTCTCCAGCCATTCCCCCCGCTGCTTTTCCGTTGCTCCGACGGGTAGCTTCTCCGCGTTCTTCGCACTCTGCGCCTTTTCAAGCCCTTTAATATCGCCCATGGTGGTGACGATGTTAGCCATCTGTCCGCTGATTTCTCCGGCCAGCTGTGCCGTCTGCAGGCGCTTCTGCTCCTTCTCTTTATCGAAGATGGCGCTGATGGTGTCGTTGGCATGCACGGTATCGCGGCTGAGGTCTGCCACATCCTGCTTCTGGCTGGTCCGATCGCGGATGATTACGGTGCCGTTTGCCACCGCCGACTGCGTGATACCTTCGGCATGGCCGTTGTTGTTCAGGCCCGACAGCAGCGTGCTGGCTGCGTTAGACGCCACGCTGGACAGCATCTGCGCGCCCATGCCGCCACCGCTGGACAGCGCGATGCCGCCGCCGCTGTGGCTGACCCTGTAGTCCGCCGCATTGCCGATATCGGTGAAGCCGAGCGTACCGGTATCCAGACGGTTGTCTGCCGCATCGCCCTGGCTGGCGATTACCGCACCGTTCAGCTGGGTATGATTGCCAACGGTGATGTCAAAACCGCCTTTACCGGCATAGATACCGCTCTGCTCCTGCACGCTGTCAAAGTTGCTGTGCATTTTGTCCTGGTTGACGCTGGCATAGCCGGATACCGTCATTGAGCCAATGGTGAAGCTGCCGCCCGCGCCGTAGCTGGTCTGCTTTGAATCATACCGGTCGCTGTCCTGCTGGCTGGTGATGGTCAGATCCCGGCCCACATCGGCAGTCACCTGATTACCGCTGACCTGCGCGCCGTTGAGCGTGGTATCTCTTCCACTGTTCAGGCTTACCCTGCCGCCGCTGTCCAGGGTGGTTTCAGACCAGCGCGTACCGTTGCCGCTCTCTTTACCTTTGGCGCCGTTAACGCTGGCAAAAATGCTGATACCCGCGCTGCCCTGTCCGGCACCAAAACTGATGCCCACACCGCCGCCGCTGCTGCTGTTTTTACCGCTGCTTATTAATAGCTACTGACGCGCCGCTGCGCCGGCTTGTCTGCTGACGGCGTCACCCGAACGAGTTCAGGTGACGCCGTCCAGCCTGGTAAAAGCAGTGGTAAGCTGTTGAGGCATTCACTGGGATACATTAAATAGCTAAATGAGGACACATCCATGTCGCATAACCTGGCAGCCCGTACCAAAGAAGAGCGTGAGCGTATTAACGTGGATCTGGCGGCCTCGGGAGTGGCTTACAAGGAACGCCTGAACCAGCCGGTGATCCCAAGAGAGATTGAACTGCAGCAGCCTGCCGGGCTCAGGGAATATTTTAATGAGCGACTTCAGTATTACAGGAAAGTAAGCCAGCAGTATCCGCGAGGCACAGACCCGGTGTATCAAAAAGAAGAGCCAAAGTGAGCAGACATTATTTAAAGGCCCGCTGATGCGGGCCTTTAAGTTTTTAGAGGTACTTCTTGAATGACGCGGTGGTTACCGTAATGGCAAGCCCCAGCATGATGGCTGCGGGCAGCAACAGCAGGTTGGGATAGACCGCCGACGGCCAGGACAGGTACGCCATTGCCGGTATGTAGACCGCCGGCTTAATCAGCCTTTTTGCCCGGTGATATAAAAACGACGACTCATAGCCCGCTCCGTAACGACGCAGATCGCGGCGTCCCAGCCCTTCCACCACGGCCACGGCGATAACCAGCACAAACAGCGGGATGGAGAGCGTGAGTATCGTGACCCGGATAAGTGTCACCACGGCCACCCAGACGGTGGCAAGCAGATACTGCTGCAGATAGCCGGCAAGCCAGCCGCTGCCTGACTTCAGCTGACGGGAAATTTCGTTGCCGCTGTTCATTTCCGATTCATACATCGACTGCACCCAGCCCACAAAACCGCTGTCAACGAAGGCCCACTGATACGCAAACGTGATCCAGTGCGTAACGGTGACGGAGGGTTCAGAGAGCAGCAGGCTGCGGGTAAAATCTGACGACAGGTAGCCCATTTCCGTGGTCATCACCTGCTGGCTGTGAGCGGCGCCCATTTCCGGCCAGAAGAACGCGATCCCGACGTATTCCACAATCAGGCTCAGGAACAGGGAGGCCAGGATCATGCCGGCCAGCTTCCACGGCCAGCCCCAGACCAGGTTGTAAATCAGCCCGTGCTCGCGCGGCGGAACCGGCTGCTGCGGATTCTGTGGCGTGACGTTGCGGCGCGGTTCAGCCATTGTCCTCTCCTTTCGTGACAGCCGGGGCAACGTGACCGGCGCCGCCGTTCCACCACCCTTCGCTGCTGTGGTAGTTCCTGCGCATCTCTTCGGCCAGGCGGGTGATATCGTCCGGCATGTGCTCGTCGGCGGCGTCGCCGGCGGGCAGCGGCATGCGGATTTTCCAGAGCTGTCCGCCCTCAAGCAGGGCGAACGCCTGCCCTTTGGGCAGCGACACGATATCCGACGGCTCCAGTAGCGGCACCTTGATCGTGCCGACGCGGTCCTGCGTGCTGGAGGTAAAGTCGTGATTAACGGTGACGTCTGCTGAATCCTGGTGCCCGGAGACCAGCGTTTTACTGTAGATTTCAACCTGCGGCAGCTGGGTGGTCAGCAGCTCCGCCGTCCGGTTCTCGCGCACGCGCAGCATGATGAGGTTGTTAAAGTTGCCCTGCACCTGGGAGGTTTTAGCCGCGCTGCCGATACGCGCCTCAATGTCAGAGGACGTCTGCGTGTAGGCCGTCACCTGCATCCCCGCGCCGCCGCCCTTGTTGATCAGGGGAATAAACTCATCGCCCATCAGCTCGTTGAACTCATCACAGTGAAGGTTAATCGGATTTTTGCGGTCGTCCGCTCCCGGCAGGCCCGCGTTGATGCCGTGCTTGTAAATGTGGCCGGCCACGCTCACCAGGTCGGCAAACATGCTGTTTCCCACCGCGCTGCCCACCTCGCTGTCGCTGAGCGCGTCCAGGCCGATGTACACCACCCCTTTTTTACGGATCACCTGCTCCCAGTCAAAGATCGGGCGCGGGTCTTCCATATTGAGGTAGTCAGGCGACAGCAGCTCGGCGGTTTTGCCCGTGGTCAGCTTCTCCAGCAGCGGCAGCAGGGACGCCACTATCTTGTCGAAGTAGGTCCGGTCGTAGCGCACGGCGGAGCGCAGGCCGTCCAGTATCGGGTCGTACAGCTGCTGCCCCTGTTCGGAGCTCAGCGCCACCTCGTACGCCCAGATGCGCACGGCGTCCGGCTGTCCCTGCATGTTGCGGGGCACGTCATCCTCACCGAAGAGTTTAAGGTTGTTTTCAATCTGCTTACTCAGGTCGGGAAGTTTGTCGGTAATGACTTTCACCGCGTAACGCAGGTACAGGTCCGCGATGTTGTTCACGTAGCGCGTGATCAGCGTGTAGTCCGGCCGTTCGCCCAGGGCAACCAGCGCCCGCGCCACGATGTTCACGAACCGCCAGGCGAATTCCCGGAACGCCGCGCTGTTACCTTCGCCGCTCAGCTGCCCGGCCACGCGTGACGCCACCTCGGAGACGCGTCCGAAGCGCCCCACGGCGTTATAGCGGGCCGATATGTCGGGCCACCCGAGGTGAAAGATGGTCAGCTCGTCGCTGCGGCCGGCGCGGTGCGCCTCCGCCCATACCCGCTTGAGCAGGTCGGCGTCACCTTTCGGATCAAACACGATCGTTGTGTCGCCGCGCCGGATGTCCTGGGTTATCAGCAGCTCGGCCAGCCGGGTTTTGCCCACGCGCGTCGTGCCATAGACTACCGTGTGCCCCACGCGCTCGCGCAGATCCAGCGTGACGTCGACCTCGTTGGGTTCGATGCCGTGTATGGCCGGGTTGCCGCCCACCGGCGGCAGCGGGCGCACCGGATTCAGAACGGAATCGGCGTTCAGCAGTTTGCTCAGCGCCGGCAGGCGCTTTTCCGTGGCCTCCTCGGCGCGGCGCGCCAGCTGGTACAGCCTGGACGGTTGCAGGTAGTGGGCCACCTCGGGACGCAGCGTGTCGCGCAGGCGCTGGGTATGCGTCTGCGTCCAGCGAAATCCCCTGCCGATAAACAGCCGTCGCTTACTCAGTGGGATCTGCCGGGAGGTCATCACGTAGCGCGGCAGCCGGCGCAGGTTACGCCGGTAGCGGATCACCTGCATGCCCTCACGGGCCCGTACGATGGACAGCACGGCAAAGCCGCCCGCCGTAACGTAGCTGACGGAGGGAGCAAGGGCGACCGCCCAGGGCGCGGTGACGCACACCACGGCGGCGGTGCCGGCCACGGCTGCCGTATTCAGCTCAACGGCCGGGCGCAGCAGCGCTTCTATAACGTAGCGGTTACTCATGGGACCATTCCTTCAGTGAAATGCCGGACAGCAGCCTCAGCAGGTTTTGCCCGCTGATGATCTTCAGCCGGGAAGAGGTACGGCAGACGGCCCGGCTCATCTGCCCGGTTCTGCCTGTGTGGATAAAAAAGCCCCGCTGGCCGGCGCGGGAGAGCAGCGCATCAAACTCCCGGACGTGCCCGGGGGAAATGGCCCGGCTGTAGCGCTTGGCCTGTATCAGCCAGCACTCGCCGTTGATGAACACCTTGCCGTCCAGGCCGCCGTCCCCGCTGTAGGACGCGTTGCGCTCGACCTTCAGCCCCTGCCGCTCAAAGGCCAGCAGCAGCAGCTCCTCAAAAACGTAGGGATTAATTTTGCGCAGGTAGCTCATCCGCTGGCCGTCGCCGTTCAGCTCGCGCAGGCGCTGATGCACGCGCGCGGCGGTGGCGCGATAACGACGGTGCCGGCGGGCGGTGGCCGTCTCCCGGCGAAACAGCCACGCGACGACGACGAGCAGGACGACGAGCCCCGCGGCCAGCAGCGGATTGACCGAGAGCAGCAGGGCCACGGTTTGGGGCGTCCCCATCATGGCGCGGGCTCCTGGGTCAGCCCGCCGTCGGTGATCAGCACGGGGTAATGCGTCAGCTGCAGGCGACGCGCCAGATCCGAACCGGAGGCCGGGGCAAGGGTCATGCCGGGCGCCATGCTGCGCAGCCCGTCAAGGGCGTCCTGGCTGTCCACGTTCACCACAAGCCCCACGGCGCCTCTGGCCGACAGGCGCTGCGCGTTGTGCCGCAGCCAGGTCCGGGATACATCATCGTCCCCGATGATGAACAGCGCGCCGATGCCGGGCAGCTGCAGGTCGCGCGGGCTGACCGCGCCCGGCGACATTTCCGGCGTGGTAACGGGCAGCATGGCCGCTTCGCCCTGGCCGGGCGGCGCGGAGACGGGTGCCGGCGAGTCCTGCCGGTTGACCGCGTCAAAGATGGCCTGCGTGCTCTGTCCGCCGAGGTCGGCCAGCACGTTCAGCTCCGCGTGGGACGAGAGCGACAAAAGGATGAAGGGCACAGCAAGAAAGCGGACGTTTTTCATGGTCTCGGGCTCCTGGGTTCAATCCAGACGAATCCGGTGTTGGAAGTGGCTGCGGGCACAGGGGCGTTGTCCGCCAGCTGCACGGGAGCCGGCGCCGGGCCGTTATCCGCGGGGGCCGGGGCCGGCTGCGAAGGCGGCGACTGCAGCGTGGCAAGCTTTGTTCTGATAAAGGAGCGGTAGCGCGCGGCGGCCTGCCCGCCGGCGGGATGGTGATAGCAGCCGGCGGCGTCCAGCCAGCTGCCGGGCTTGCGGTCCCAGCATTCGCGCAGGATGACGGCGGCGGCGTTGAGGTTGGTGTACGGATCCAGCGCCTCCCAGGTGGACGTGAAGTGACTGCCGTTCCAGCCCAGGTTGACCTGCGCAATGCCCACGTCAATGCGCTTCAGGGAATGGGTTTTCATGAACACCTGCAGCGCCTGCCAGGCCTCAAGCCGGGTTTTGTAGCGATACCCCTTGCCCGCCACGTTCAGCGTCCAGGGCCAGGGGCGCACGCCCCGCGGCAGCGTGCGCGAGGATTCCTGCAGGGCAACCGAATAAAGCGCCTCCGGCGGCACGCCGTGCTCGCGCGCCACCTTTGTATAGCCGTCGGGCACGGTCTGCGTGCCGGATGACCAGCAGTGTGCCGACGCCAGCAGCAGCAGGGCAGCGCCGGTCAGTACGCCGCGAGTTGCCATCCGTTTTCCCCCTGCTGCAGCACCACGGGCATCATGCCGTTGCCGAACCGCATCCAGCGGCCGCCGTCGTGATTAAGCGTGATCTCATGGCTGCGCACCCTGTCCAGCGGGATGCGATGCGCTTTGGCCCAGCTGCGCAGCGCGTCGTCGTCGCCCTGGCTGTCAACCAGATAGATATCGACCGGACGGTTGTCGGCCAGCACGGCAGACAGCCGCGCGTCGCACTGCGCGCATCCGGCGGACTTCACGAACAGCGCCAGTCGCCCGCCGGTGTCGTGGGCAATGCCCGCGGCGTTGCCCATGTTAACGGCCAGCGTGTTGGGGTACAGGCGCTGCCAGGCGCTGTTCACCTCGCGCTGGAATTCCATTTCTTTCTGCGTGCGGGCAAACTCCTGCTTCACCCACTTTTCGGCGTACTGGCGCCGCTCTTCGGCGCTGCGCGCCTCAATGCCGAGCGTGGAGAGCGGATCGAGGCCGGGCGACTGCGTGCCCCGGGGGCCGTTCATCAGCTGCTGATAGCGCTGATAGTCCTGCTGGTTCAGCCCCCACTGCCCCGCCTGCTGCTGCAGATCCTGAACCGCGCTTTGCCCGGTGCGCTGGGTGTCGGTGGCCTGGCCCTGGCTGCCTGAGGCCTGGACGCTGGCGTACGCGGTGCCGCCGCAGGTCAGCAAAAGCAGAATCAGTGTTTTTATCTTCATTTCGACTCCGTTAGTGAACGTTAACGGTGGTTACGCGACCGTTTACCCGAAACTGCGCCTGCCCGTACCCGGCGCCGATCAGCGTCCAGCCCTGCACGGACTGGCCTTCGCCGATAAGGCGGATCTGCGACAGGTCGCTGAAGCCCCGGGGGGCCACGGCGGCAAAGGACGTGGTTCCCCGCTTTTCCACGCCGGTCAGCACAAACGGCGCGCGGCGGGCCGCGTTCATGGCGGCACGGTGTGGCTTAGCGGGCGCCGGCTTTTTTACGGCGGGCGTCGCGGGCGGGGCGTCGGGTGCTTTTTGCGGTGCGGCCCGCAGCGCGTTCAGCTGCGCGTCAAAGCCGGACAGCTGCGACTGCATGCTCTGCCGGGCGGTGCTGAGCTCACCGACGGCCTGCTGCAGGGCGGCCAGCGCCGGGCCGCTCCGGGCCTCCTTCAGCGCGGCCTGCAGGGCGGCGATCTGCTGCTGCTGCCGTTTCAGATCCCCGCCGTATGCCTTCAGGCTGTCCTGCAGGGGGGTAAGTCGGACTGGGTCAGCGCCTGCGAATACACCACGTTTTGCTGTTTTTCGACGTGGCCGAGCCGCTGATCGAGCGCGCTGACGCTTTTCAGGGAAATAAACGTCAGGCCGGCCACGGCCAGCGCCACCGCGACGCCGCCGTAAAGCGGCAGCCGGCGCAGGATCGCCGCGCCTTTGCGTGGCTTCTGCTGCGGTTCACCGGCGAAATCGTCTTCATCAAGGGCGGGATTGCTCATTTTGTCAGAAACCCTCCGCGTACGGGCTGGCCCTGAATTGCCGGCGGGGAAATCGTGCCGGCGGAGGTCGCCGGCTGCGCCGCGATATGCGGCGACAGCTGGGTGGCCGGAAGCTGATAGCCGGCGCGCAGGCTGTGGCACACCACGCGCTGCACGTCGTCCACCTCAAGCTGCCAGGCCGCGCCGGCCATCACCTGCAGCGCGGTGCGCAGGCGCATCGGGCCGAGCTGATACTGCACCGCCGGCAGCGGCTGACGGTACAGCACGCCGTTGGCCGGGCCGGTCTGACAGAGCGAGTAGCCGGACTGCTTCAGGGCATAGCGCATGGCGTCGGCGACCGTGGGCTGTACGGACGGGGGAATGCGGATGTCGATAATCTGGGAAAGCGGATCCTGCTGGGCCGCCTGCGGGTCGGTGCTGACCAGCAGGTAGCGGTCGTAGCGCACCACCTCCGGCGCGCGCCCGTAGGGGTCATCGGCCGGGGTCTGGACGTTGCGGGAAACGCTGACCGACGGCGTCGGCTGGGCGGGCGCCCGCTCCTGCAGCTTCTGGGGCGGCGTGGCGCATCCCGTCAGCAGCACGAAGGGCAGAACGGCGGCGAGGGCGTGTAGTTTCATCTGAAGATTCCTGTAGGTGACAGAACAGGCATCACTGTGCGGAACTCTTCAGCGGGCTTCCACGAACAACTCTTTTTCCGGATCCAAAAAAAAACGCCGACCGGAGTCAGCGTTCAGGCAGGGCGCGTCAGGCGACCTGATGAGGAGGGTGCGTAATGTCACCGCGCCCCTGTATCAGCCCCTCAACGGAGATGTCTTCGTCAAGGGCGTCCCAGTGTATGCCACGGGGAGAAAGTTCATAGTCGTTGCGCTGCTCGGGCGTGGCGTCAAGCAGCCGCGGAAACCAGGACAGCGGTACGCCAAGCGTGCGATCGTCCGTGAGTTCAACCCACATCGTGGAGTCATCGAACCGGACGTCTCTAGCTGAAATAGTCATTCCAGGCCTCCAGAAGTGTCGTTTTGTGTAGCTTCACCAGTATGAACAGCTCTTTCAGGGTCCGTGAGTCAAATCCGTCATTTCTTGCCAGCGCCACCACCGGATCAAGCCAGAATTTAGCTTCAGCGCCGGCTTTGGAAACGTGGATATGCGCGGGCTCAAGCGGATTGCCTTCGTTGGAATAGAAAAAGAACCGAAAACCGTTCAGCCGAAGTATGACAGGCATCGTCAGTAACCTTTATGGGATTATGGTGGAGATTACAGCGACAGTCAAAACCCTGCAAACGCTGTAAAACTGCCCGTGAAGGGCAGATTTGGGAAGGTAAAATCAGAACGAGTTGTCAGCGTAGGACGGCGCCTGCTCTGAGCCACTCTGTGCCGGCGGCGCATCGCTGCGTTCCGGTTTGTAGACCATTTCCTGACCGATTTTGATCCAGTCAACCTTGATCAGTCGGGCCTTCAGGCTGACGCGGCTTTCGCCGGCGTGCTCACCGTTTTTCAGCTGAAAAATGTCGGTTGAGGGATTGCTCAGGGCAAACCCGATCAGCACCTTTTTGTCCTCATCAACCGCCTTCTGGCAGCGGTTAATCAGGCTGCTGGCTTCTTTGCCGGCAACCGTTACGTCAAAACGCACGTAGGAAGGGCTGTCGCTCGGGCCTGACAGCGCGTTGATCACGCAGCTGATGAAGGTGCCGGACTGCGCGTTAACCTGCCGGACGTTACTCAGGTAACCCAGCCCTTTTATGGTCAGGTTAAAGTAATCGTTGCGGCTGGCGGCGGACGTGGTGGTGGCGGACTGCGCGTTGTTTACAGACATGATGTTATCTCCGGGGGTCAAAAAAAATCGACGGAGAAAACTTCGGCCCGGACGGGAGAAGTCTTCCCGTCGGGGAGTCAGATTCAGGTGAGTCTGACTGTCTGGTTGGTTGAATAAACCCTGATCGTCAGGCACCAGGTGCCGTCTGTTGACGATATCTGCTTCCAAAGGTGCGCAGATGTACCACACGATGTGTGCTCCCTTTCAGGCTACAGGAGCTTTCTGTTCAGCCACCCGAAGGCGATTCTCTCAGGCTGATGAATCATTGGTGGTCGTCAGAGACGACGGATAAGCCCTTTTATTTTTAGGCCGCGCGCCCGCAATGTCAACCGTCCACCGCTAAAACGCCCGGGGCTTTTGGCCCACTGCCTTTGCGCTTGCCGGCGGCCCGGCGTTTTGTTTTGCGGTTGGCCTCACCAACGATCCCCTTGCATTCCGGGTACTGAACGCAGCCCCAGAACGAGCCTTCTTTACCCGTTCGCTGACGCATCGCCTTGCCGCAGAGCGGACAGTCTGGCCCGACCGGCACCGTGACGTGAAACGGCTGTGCGCGTCCCTTTTCAGTCAGGTGACGCGTCCACTGCGCCTGTTTTTGCATAAAGCTGTGCAGATCCGATTTACCCTGCGCGATATCGTCCAGCGCTTGCTCCCAGAGCGCGGTCATGCCGGGGCTGGTCAGCGTCTCCGGCAGCGCGGCGATAAGCTCGCGGGCCATCTGCGTGGAGTGAATGTGTTTCCCTTTTTTCTCCAGGTATCGGCGCTTAAAAAGCGTTTCCAGCACGCCGCTGCGCGTGGCCTCCGTGCCGAGCCCGGCGTTTTCCCGCAGCACCTTTTTGAGCTGGGGATCGCTGACCAGGCTGGCCGCGTTTTTCATGGCCGCAATCAGCGTGCCCTCGGTCATGTGCGCGGGCGCTTTCGTAACGTTGTCCTTCACGGTCCCGCCCGTCACGCGGCACGCGTCGCCCTTATCGAGGGGCGGCAGGCTGGCCGGCGCGTCCTCCCCGCCTTCCGCCTCCTCGTCGTCCTGCTGGCCGCCGAACAGCGCTTTCCAGCCCGGCGCCACGATAACGCGACCGCGCGTCCGGAACAGCTGGTTGCCCAGGTTAAACGTCGCCTCGGTGACGTCAGACTCCTGCAGCGGCAGAAACTGCGCCAGATAGTGCTGACGAATGAGCTGATAAACCTTCAGCTCGTCGGCGCTGAGGCGCGCCAGGTCAAATGCCTGGCGCGTGGGAATGATGGCGTGGTGCGCGGTGATTTTTTTATCGTTCCACACCCGGGACATAAAGGTTCTGTCCAGACGTGACAGCGCGGGGGCAACCGAAGGATCGGATGCCTGAACGGCCCGGAGAACGTCCGCCACCTCGTCCCGCATGGACAGCGGCAGGTAGCCGCAGTCGGTGCGCGGATAGGTTGTCGCCTTGTGTGTTTCATAAAGCGCCTGCGCGATGGTCAGCACCTGGCTGGCCCCCATCCCCCACTTTCGGGAGCACACCTGCTGCAGCGTGCCGAGATCGAAGCACAGCGGCGCGGGCGTTTTTTCCCGCTTCTTCTCCGCGGTCAGAACGGTAGCCGATCCGGTTTTCTGGCAGAGCTGCAGCACGGCCTGGGCAATCGGCTGGTTGATGCAGCGCTTTTCCTCGTCGCAGTATTGTTCTGCGCCGACCCACTCGGCGTGAAAAGTAACGCCGTCTTTTTCCAGCTGTGCCCTGACCTGCCACCAGGGTTTGGGGGTGAAGTTCGCAATCTCATTGTCGCGGTTGACCACTATAGCGAGCGTCGGCGTCTGTACGCGCCCCACGGAAAACATCTCCGCATGGCCGGCCTCGCCGGCCTTCAGGGTGTACAGGCGCGTCAGGTTCATCCCGATAAGCCAGTCGGCCTGCGAACGGCCGATGCCCGCCTGATACAGCTTTTCGGTTTTCTCGCCGGGCAGCATGTTCTGCAGCGCCTGACGGATGCTGCCCTCGTCCAGCGCGGACAGCCACAGCCGGCGAACGGCGCCGCGGTAGCCGCAGTATGTCATCAGCTCCCGGGCAATCACTTCGCCTTCGCGATCCGCGTCGGTGGCGATCACCACCTCGCGGGCTTTTTTCAGCAGCTTTTTAATCACGGCAAACTGATCGGCGGTTTCTTTCTTAACCACCATTTGCCAGATTTCGGGGATCACCGGCAGCACGTTTGCACGCCAGGGCCGTCCGAACTGTTCGCCGTAAGCCTCGGGCGTGGCCGTTTCCAGCAGGTGCCCCACCGCCCAGGTGACGGTGACGTTCTCGCCTGAAATATATCCCTGCCCGCGCTGGCTGACGCCCAGCACTCTGGCGATATCCTTTGCTTGCGACGGTTTTCACAAAGATAAAGCTGCACAGCTGACCTCCCGGATTAACGGACCTTGCCAGCGGCAACCTGCTGGATTCGCGTGATTAAGTTATCAAATGAGCTGCCTGACAAATGTTCCGGATAGGGCGATTTATACGTCACATAAACGCGGCTGCCTGCACCATTCTTTTCGATTTCAATATCAAGATGATCATGTTTGCCGCGATCGTTTCCCATCTTGTAATAACTACCCGGAGAGGCTTCCCAGACGGGGTTCCTTTCGGCAATAGCTGATGCACTCCACTCACTGTTTCGATCGCGAGTACGGATACGTTCCAGCTCTTCCGTGGAAATAAATTTGTAGTAGCGTTTGAGCCTGGCGGCGGCAGTATCAACATCAACCGGCACCTGGAATTCACGATCGGCATTTGCCGTGGAAGGCTGCGCTGCAGGAGAGAGAATAGGCATTCCGTTGCTGGCTACGCCGGGTGTTGAACCGGCTGAATCACTGCCACGCAGGGTTTTACTGACGCTGAAGGCGGTATCGCTGATGTTCTTGTTTATGGCGGCCAGATCGGTGCCGGCACAGCCGGTCAGAAGTGCGCAGACAGCGCCGGTGATCAGTATTTTTTTCATGTCAGACTTTCTCAGCAGGGGTTGTCAGAAGCGGGGAAAAAGAGGATCGCTTTTCACCGGAGAGGATGGCCGGATCAATTTCGCCAAGCTTTTCAGTGGCGGCCATGCCCCGGGCAGTGTTATTGCGGATATCGTCATAGGTCACCGGCACGGTTTTGTATCCCTGAATGACGCCGTAGACCTGACGCACGGCGTGACCACCTACGTTAAGGTACTGATCACGCTCCGACAGGGATATCAGCCCGTAGTGAAATGCCTGAAAAACTTTGAGGGCCAGCTGGTCAAAATGCACCAGAAGCCAGACGCAGCGGTAGCCAAGGGGAGATCGGCTGAAGACATCAAGATTCAGGGGCTCAACGGATGAGACTTCAGACAGGTTGATACCTGCCGGGATCGCCGTAAGGACGCGTTCAACCTTTTCAACTGTTTCCCGTACCCGTGATGTAGCGGCTTTCAGTGCATCCTCAAGACGTACCAGAACCTGATCGGCATAGGGATTACCGGCGGCGGAGTCGCGGCCGGCTATGCCAGCGCGCGAAATCGCCTGCGGCATGCCGATAATTTCCGGCCTTTTTTTACCCCGGGTCTGTGCTTCATCCCGGCGCCGGCCTTCCCACAGGCGGATGGCATAGTGTGAATGCAGGTCGATGGAAAGTGAGGACTGCAGGGCTCCCGAGCGGCGTGGTGCGGCCTGAGGCGTGGTTTGTTCGGCCATAGCTGTCTCCTGATAGGCAAAGGCATCGATTATGCTGAAGGGGCATCCTCATTCCTGAGGACCAGTTGAACAATTCAAAATCAGTTTTCGGAAATCGAAAATTTCCCAGGGACAGGTGTTGCGGGTCGTAAAGCTGTTTGCTTTTCGTACTTTGTTGCAGCCTGCAACACTGATCACTTTTTGTACTTCGTTGCAGCCTGCGCACTGGTCACTTTTTGTACTTTGTTGCAGCCTGCAACACTGGTCACTTTTTGTACTTTGTTGCAGCCTGCAACACTGCGCGTTTTACACACTCTTGTGAAAGTGGACTTAGTCATTGTCAGATCGGTCCGAATGAATGCGAGAGCGCACACGCTGGATAATATCCCGCACGCGGGCATCATCAGGTACTGGCTGGCGTGGAGGACGTCCGGCATGGACAGGCCGGTGCTCAGGCCGTGCAGGAACAGATTTGGTAATGGGTTCCTTCTGTGGCTGGTAAAGCTCGCCTTTCCGGGCTTTCTTGAGCACGGTGAGCAACCACCCCACCGGATTTTGCAGGCTGCCTTCTTTCATAGCCCTGGAGAGATTTTGTAAAACCAGTTGAGCCGGTTCTGGCTGCAGTGCCTGAAGCTGTTCGCTCAGCATCTTACGATCCTGCTCACTCAGCAGGCTGGCAAACTTCTCCGGCAGAACAGACGCGCGCTCTACGTATGTATTTTTAGTATTGTTATTAACAATACGTACGTAACCGTTCGGTTCCCGAACTCTGTTGTTTTCAGTGACTTTCTTACCCGGTTCGGAATCCGAATTCGGTGATATTTTATGACTCTCTTTACCGGGTTCGGATTCCGAACCCGGATGCATTACCAGCATGCGGTTTTTCATGTCGGATGGATTTTGCACTGCACCCAGGCGCCCTTCTATAACAGCCAGGTGGCTTCGATGATGACGCATGGCGGGATCAAGGCAGACATCGTTGATGATGGTTTGTGCCGTCTGGCTTATCGTCTTATTGCTGCTAAAGCATGCCTCCGCTACCGTCTGAAGCCAGCGAGGATCAAGTAACTCTGCATCGGCGAACGTCAGCGGTTCGTCATGCTGCGCATAAATGTTTCCCCTTATGCGCCCCTTATCATCACGGACGCGCTTACACAGGCTCAGCCAGCCGGTAATGCGCAGCATAAGCAGTACCCGACTGATGGTCTCTCGGGACGCTTTACCTTTGCCCGGCGTTGCCAGCTGAAGCTGCAGATCGTCATAAGAAGGAAATACCGCCCCGTCGTTATGCTGGGCGTGCAGGCGAATAATTATCCAGGCCATTTTATCGAGAGGGGATAGCCGGGTATCCAGCAACAATCGCCGGGGAAGTGCATCATGCACGTTACCCATAAACAGCAGTCCGCCGCGCGCAAAGTTACTTTGCTCTCCCGACTCACGCGCCTGCAGGCGGTCATTCATTTTTTTGACAGCGTGGCTAATCAGGCTGTCATCCGGAAGCTTCATTGCTCTCCCTTATGCGAATCGTGGCTATAAAAAACGGGTATCCGGATTTAGCTGTGGGCAACCACAGAAGCGCAAATTGGGTACTGATCCAAAATGGGCGCAAGCTGCAGCAAGACCTTCCTGGCGTTGAAAAGTGCTTTCTCCGAACGCTCCAGATCGCGCACCGTCACAGCAGTAGACCCACTACATAGCTTACGGGTAATGCTGTCCCGTCGTGCCTGCGCTCTCTCGCAATCTAAAAGCGCGGCCTTTACGTCAGGCGCTTGTAGGACAACCTTATACTGACCTTCTACGATGCCTGGTAACCTTGAAAACGCCCGTACCTCATTGCTCGCGGCCATACGTTTCCGACTTCTTCGTGGTGCAGGCGATTTTTCAGTTTTCACAATTTCATTTGTCATTGTTCATTTATCCAGAAAGCGGATTTAGTTGTGGGCAAACACAAGCAAATCCGGACAGCCTAAAAAACACTTAGCGCTATGCCTTTAAGCGTACCGCTAAGCAGTCTCCCGCTCGCATTCAGTTACGAATCGCAGTGTTGTATCTTTCGTGATTCATCATTATCCAGGTTTGCCCTTCATCCCTGCTGAGTAAGCGCCAGAACGGACCAATATCAATTTTGTAATAACCGGTTCGATTTTCGTTAAGACGCTTAAAGTTACGTTCTCCCTTATAGAAACGATGTACGGCTCTGGCGGCCTTGTTGCAAATAGCAGATGGAGCCGTTACCGGCGCTTTCAGGCCCGGGATAATTTCATTCAGCTTCACGGTGAATCTCCTCAACTTATTACAGTGAATATTCATGCCCGCTCTGGCTCAAGCCGCGGGCAGGCTCTTATGCCATTTTTCGACTCGCCGCGGTCAGTCTTTCGCTTTCCCACTTACGGATCGTATTCCAGACGGCAGTCAGCGGAATGTTCATTTCCTCGGCCGCAAGCAGCATGATTTCAAGACCTTCCTCCGTGTCGCAGGAGACTGTCTTGCCACTGTTATCCCAAATCGACCAGAGCCGGGCGCTCTCCTCGTCAGATATGACTGTTCCCCGACCGGCACGAACTTTTATGCCGGCAATGCGCCGACGGGTTGCAACTTCGCTGCTTGGCAAGCCAAAGAAATGTGACAGCAGCGCGATTGAACCACCCAAAGCCAGGGCACGATCGAGCCGCTTAAGTCGAGTCTGCTCTGCCCGGGCCTGGTTTAGCAGCCGGCTGAGGTTTTCATGGTTTATCTGAAACGACAGCACCGAAACCTCACTGTTACAGATGTAGTGAATATCCTCGATGGTCATATCCTTGAGTGCGGCAATCTCTTCTCCGGTTAGGCCCATTTTGTCGCAGCGGCGAATGAAACCATTTTTAAGCTCCATAACGAGATCGAGCAGGAAACCGTTAGCAGCGCGGGATAAATTAGTATTCATTGTGCAATCCTTCAGTTGTTAAGGCATAAGTCGGAGCAGCGGCCTGTCGCTGCAGTTCGCGGAGGCGACGAAGCACCCTGACCAGGCGAAATAGCATCAGAGTTATGTCGTCATTCAGTAATGGGGTATGGGATTCTGATGTCCCGATCAACAGATTCACAG